>CAYJGM010000004.1:36215-51846 GCA_964369495.1 uncultured Bacteroides sp.
CGAGGACGACAGCAATTCACAAAGCGGCAGCGGAAGTGATGATGATAGCGAGGACGACAGCAATTCACAAAGCGGCAGCGGAAGTGATGATGATAGCGAGGACAACAGCAGTTCGCAAAGCGGCAGCGGAAGTGATGATGACAGCGAGGACGACAGCAGTTCGCAAAGTGGCAGCGGCACAGGCGACGACAACGAAGACGACAGCAGTTCGCAAAGCGGTAGCGGCAGTGACGATAGCGAAGATGATAACCAAAACGATAGCGACGACGAAAGCCCGTCAGTATTGGAAAAAGGCACATGGAAGCATGATGGCTCTGTGCATTCTTATATGCTAGCCGATGGCACATTAGCAGTTGGGCCTCACACAATTGATGATGTAAAATATATATTTGATGAAACAGGCAATGTTTACCGCTATTCATTTGTATACGACGGCGCATGGTATATTGCAGATTCCACAGGTGCGCTTTACGCGGGCGGTTTTTTAAGCTTTGAAGATAGCACTACATATTATGATGTTGAGGGTGCGGCAAAAGTTGGTTGGATAACAACGGCAGACGGCACCGAATATTACCAACAACCCGGCGAAAACGGCAGAACCAACGTTCTTGCAAAGGGTGTTACACAAGTTGATGACACAACATTTTTATTTAACAGCGACGGCGCAAGGCAAACAGGCACAGGCTGGGTTGGCGGCGTTTATGTGCAAGATGGCGTTGTTCCCACAGGCAAAGTAGAATTAGATGGCAAAACATATATTATAGGCACAAACGGCCTTGTTATGACAGGCGAATTTACTTTCGAGGGAACAAATTACTATGCAGACGAAAACGGCGTTGTATTTATAAACGCAATTAGAACAATGGTGCAAGACGGCCAAACATATTTGCGTTATTACGACGAAAACGGGCAAATTCCAACAGGTTGGATAGACGCTGACGATGCACGTTACTACCAAAACGAACAGCTTTATTTGCTAACGGGCCGCCAAACTATTGAAAACAGAATTTACTTCTTTGGAACAAACGGCGAACTTAGCGAACAAGACGGCTGGGCAGGCGATTATTATGTAATAGACGGCCAAGCTGTGGTAGGCATGCAAGAAATTGGCGAAAACACATATTTCTTTAGCGAAGACGGCATTGTTAAAAAAGGTGCGTTTACCTATGAAAGCAACAATTATTATGCCGATGAAACAGGCGCTTTAGTTAAAAATTCAATTGTTTATACGCCTGAGAATATAGGCACTTACTATGGCGAAAACGGAATTGCCGCAAGCGAGGGCTTTTATGAAATAGAGGGCGAAACCTATTACCAAAAGGCAGATTTCACCCTTGCAAAAGGCAAGCTTGTTTTGGGCGATGTAATTTATTTCTTCGAGGCAGACGGCAAACAAATTACCGATACAGGTTGGGCAGATAATTATTATTTGCAAGACGGTGTTGCTTTAACAGGCGCATATAATATCGGCGATAATTTTTATATCTTTGCCGCAGATGGCCAGGTTTACAAAGGCACATTCCAATACGAGGGCAATAATTATTACGCCGATGAAACAGGCGCCGTTATGAAAGATTATTTCTATACAAACGGCACTGCTATAACATATTACGGCGAAGAAGGCATTGCGCCTACAGGTTGGCTTGATATAAACAGCGAGCGCTACTATCAAAAAGATGATTTTACACTTGCTGTAGGTGTTGTTCAAATTGAAGATATAGAATATTATTTCAATTCAAACGGCGCAATTATTAAAGCTAATTGGCTTGGCGAAAAATATATTGAAAACGGCCAAATTGTTACAGGCGCAAAAACAATTAACGGCCAAAAATATATCTTTAGCGATTTAGGCATACCTTTCAAACACAGCTTTACATATAATAACGAAAAATATTATGCAGACGGCAAAGGCGTGCTTTACACAAATAGCTTTATAACACAAAACGGCAATATAACATATTACGATGCTAACGGTGCAGCGCCGCTTGGTTTTATTACCCTTGCCTCAGGCGATACATATTACCAAAGCGAAAACTATATTCTTCTAACAGGGCCGCACACAATAGAGGGCGAAATATACTTCTTTGGCTCTGATGGCATACTTGCAACCGAAGATGGTTGGGCAGGCGATTACTACCTATTAAACGGCAAAGCCGTAATCGGTATGCAAACAATAGACGGTAAAGATTATTTCTTTGCGGATACAGGTTTGTTGGTTCGCGGTGTGTTTAATTATAACGAAAAAGAATACCGCGCAGACGAAAACGGCGTTTTATACAAACTTGCAATTGCCTATAACGAAGACGGCACAGGCGTTTACTATAGTGAAGACGGCACGCCTGCAAACGAGGGCTTTATATCACTGGGTGAAGAACGTTATTACCAAACTGCGCAAAAAATACTTGCCACAGGCAAATATACAATAGATGGCGAAATATACTTCTTTAGTTCAAACGGCGCACTTGTTGCAGACACAGGTTGGGCAGATAATTATTACCTTGTAGAGGGCAAACTCGTAACAGGCATGTTTGAAATAGAGGGTAAAACTTATATATTTAATGCCGAGGGCGAATTGCAAAAAGGCGAGTTTACATATGAAAACGCTTTTTATACAACAGATGAAAACGGCGCACTTTACCAAAACACAATTATTAACCTTGAAAACAGTGCCTTGCGCTATTTAGGCGAAAATGGCATTGCCCCAACAGGTTTTGTAACATTTGAGGGCGCAACATATTACCAAAAAGCCGATTACACCCTTGCCACAGGCGTTATTGAAATAGAGGACGAAACCTACTACTTTGATTCTAACGGCAAACAGCAAACAGGCACAGGCTGGGTTGGTGAATATTACATAATTAACGGCACGCCTGCAACAGGCTTACAAACAATTAACGGCAATAAATATGTGTTTAGCTTAGAGGGCAAAGTGCAAACAGGCGAATTTACCCACGATGGGCAAACATATGTTGCAAACAGCGATGGCGTGCTTTATTTAAACACAGTTCACACAAGGCAAGACGGCACACAAATTTACCTTAACGAACAAGGTATTGCACCGCTTGAATGGATACAAACAAGCAACGCTACTTATTATCAAACAATAAACTCTAATGTAATTTCTTTAAGTACAGGCTTTAGCATAATTGATACATACGAGTATTATTTTTTAAGCAGTGGCAAACTTTACAAAGCGCCCAGCGCAGGTTATTACTTAATTAACAATAGCCCTTATTATATCCTAACAGATGGCAAAATTGTAAGGCAGCCTAGCATTAACAGCATAGATACCTTGCACGACGCAAACACAAAGCTATATTCAGTAACAGTAAACTTTACATTAAACAGTGCCTCAAGCGTACATCCAAATGGCTCTATAAGCTTTGATAACGGCGTAACTTGGCAAACGGGCAACTCTATAACAATAGATGCCTCAAAAGGTGCTACATATCCCGCAGGTTCAATTCGTGTAAGAGATTCACATGGCCTTATAAGCTATTCAACAAAAACAATTTATCTTGCGCCTGTAATCGAAATGCCATCAACCAACGCAAACAGCGGCCCAGGCAGTTATGGTGTAGACGTTTCAAGATACCAATATGCTGTAGATTGGAACGCAGTTGCCGCAAGCGGAATTGATTTTGCTATTATCCGCGCAACAAGTGCCACAAATGCAGGATATTATGTAGACCCATATTATGAAGCAAATGTTCGCGGCGCCAAGGCCGCCGGTTTAGACGTAGGCGTTTATATTTACAGCTACGCCAGCAACGAGGCCGAGGGCAAAGAAGAAATTGATTTCTTTGTTAATTCACAGCAAACCAAAGCTTTAAAAGCAGACGGAATTTATTTTGATTACCCTGTATATGTTGACTATGAGGATAATTTAAACCTTGTAGGCACTACTTACGATTCAAGAACAAACACCGTTCGCTATATGATGCAATTGCTAGAATATTATGGATATTACCCCGGTTTTTACACATACCATAGCTACAGTGCATATTTTAATGTGGCACAGCTTGTTGCCGAAGGCTACGATTTTTGGTATGCACGTTATCCGATGGTTCCAACCCCAACTATTAATCCTTCTAGTAGCTTTGGTGTAGAAATAGGCATTTGGCAATATTGCAGCGATGGCAACACAAACCCGGCAAAGCAACCTTATGTAAATGGTGTATATACATCGCTTGATTTAAACTACGCTTATGTAGATTTACCATCAAAAGTTCATGCGTTTTACGGCATTAGCGGGCAGCAAACCACGCCAACGGCGCCAAGCGGCACCGTTACGCAAAACACTTTAACGGTTTATGATGTAAACACAGGCCAAACCGTTACGGATACCGCATTAAACATTGTTTCAAAAGTGGTGCAAGCGGAAGTTGGCGGCTTTAACAACACAGAAGTTTACAAAGCGCAAGCAGTAGCCGCACATAGCTATATATTATTCGCATCGCAAAACGGCGGCGTTGCAAATGTTGCATTATCAACGCCATCACAAGCTGTTATAAATGCCGCAAGCAGTGTTATTAACCAAATTGTAACGTATAACGGCCTTGTTGCAAACACAATGTGGAGCGCGGCCGCAAGCGGCGTAACATATAGCTCTGAGGCTATGTGGGGAACATATTTCCCATATTTGGTTGCGGGAATACAAAGCCCGGGTGATTTAAACGCAACTACATATTTAGGTTATGGTACATCATACAACGGCAAAAACACAACCATTACCACCGAAAGGGCAATAAGCAATATAGAAAAAATATTGCCGGGCTCAACTTCAGGCAGAACAGATTATATCAATTGGCTAACAAACCCCGAATACGATGAATACGGGCACTTAACTTACATTACTGTAATGGGCACACGCATTAAGGCCGGTAAATTCTACGACAATTTCTGGGGCATGTATTCGCCACATTGCACTATGACATATAACAACAACGGCACATGGACATTTACAACCATAGGCAACGGCCATGGCGTTGGTATGAGCCAATGGGGCGCATATGATTTCGCACTAAAAGGCTATACCTACAGCCAAATTTTAGAACATTATTACCCGGGAACATCACTGCTTACGTTTTAATATAGCCTTAATATTACACTTTAAAAATAAAGCAGATATGTAATTTTATTAAATGAAAACCAATATTTTATTTTAAGCAGATGATAAATTAGCAGAATATAATTAAAAGCCCTAAGCTTTCACAACAGTGAAAACTTAGGGCTTTATTTTATAGATTAAGGAAAACAATAAAAATGTAAGCATTAAAATAAGATAAACTTAATTTAAACTCTTGTAATATTAGCTGTGCTTTGCCAAATTTAATTGCGCACAATTTATTAATATATAAATTTTCAATTTATGTGTTGACAATTTAGTTTAAACCTGTATAATAAACTTAAAACAATAATTTTTGATTTGATAGGTGATTGTATGACAACAGATAAAAAACAAATAGCACAAGTATTTAAGGCATTGTGCGACGAAAACCGTGTTGCGATTGTAGAATTATTGCAAAGCGGTGAAAAATGTGCGTGCCATATTTCGCAATCGCTGAATATTGCACAATCGAAACTTTCTTACCATATGAAAATTTTGTGCGAGAGCAATATTGTTGAAAGTTGGTATGTAGGCAAATGGACACATTACAAATTAAGCGAAAAAGGTAGCGAGGAAGCTATTTTATTGCTTAAACAGCTAACAAAAGTTAATGCTAATATTTAAAAAACGCATGTTAATATGTAAGCAACATATACATATATTAGAATTAAACCGATTAGCGATATAAAATATGGAGAATTAAATGATTAATAAAAAATTATTAAAAATATTTGTGCCGTTTGCTATGTTAATTGCCATTGTGGGAATTTATTTACTTCAAAATTCGGCAACAGCCCAAACCGAAGAAACTACAATGCAAAGCACCGAAATAACACACCCTTTAAACGTAACAAGCGTAAACCTTTCAGAACTTACAACACATGGCCTGCCAATTATTATAGATTTTGGTGCTGATGAATGTGAACCTTGCAAGGATATGGCACCTGTGCTTGTGTCTCTTAATGAAGAAATGCAAGGCAAGGCTATTATACAATTTGTTGATGTTTGGAAAAACCCCGAGGCCGCAGGCGATTTTCCGGTGCAATTAATTCCAACACAATTTTTCGTTGATGCAAGCGGAGCAGCTTATGTACCAAGCGATGAAATTCAAGAGCAAATACAATTTATTTTTTATGGGCATAATGAAACACAAGAGCATATTTACACCGTACACCAAGGCGGTTTAACGCAAGAGCAAATGCTTCTTATTTTAAGTGATATGGGTGTAGTATAATGGACGCTATACTAGAAAACATATCTCAAATTATACTAAATAGCGTTTGGCTTGCTCCTGTTTTGGCGTTTGTAGCCGGAATTTTAACTTCGTTTACACCGTGTTCGCTCTCAAGCGTTTCGCTTGTGGTGGGTTATGTTGGCGGCACAAACGCCAATAATACAAAAAGGGCGTTTGCGCTTTCTTTAACTTTTGCTGTTGGCAGTGCAATTACCTTTACAATTTTAGGTGTAATTGCAACGCTTGCCGGCAATTTAATTGGCACTTACTCGCTTTGGTGGTATTTGTTTTTAGGCATTTTAATGATGCTTATGGCTTTGCAAACATGGGAAATATACGAAATTATACCATCTAGCTATCTTGTTTCAAAAAGCACCAAAAAAGGTTATATAGGTGCGCTTATAGCCGGAATTTTAGGCGGTGTTTTTTCTTCGCCTTGCTCTACGCCTGTGTTGATAGCATTGCTTGCGGTTGTGGCAAGCAGCGGAAATATTGCCTTTGGTATTTTACTTTTATTGTTGTATTCTGTTGGGCATGGTATTTTGGCGGTAATTTGCGGAACTTCGCTTGGGTTTGTGCAAAAATTATCGCAAAGTGAAAAATATAAAAAACTAAGCAAAGTTTTAAAAGTTATAATGGGCTTTTTAATGGTGTTTATAGGGCTTTATATGTTTTATTGGGCTTTTTAATATATAAAAAAAACGGCTAGCAAAACACACACTATAGCGCTAGAATAAAGCAAAAGCTAAAAATTCCGCTTATTTTGCGCAATAAATAACAAGCCGCAATATAAACCATGTGAGATTAAACATTAAAAAATACGGCTTGGAAAAGCTACTTATATTACATCATTGCTTTCACTTAACATTAAAGGAGCATTATAAAAAATGAAAAAAAAATAAAACCGCATCAATTGGCTTTTTTGAAAAATATCTTACTGTTTGGGTTATTATCTGCATGATTACAGGTGTTTTCATAGGCAAGTTTTTGCCTGTTATTCCTGATTTTTTAGGTAAATTTGAATATGCAAACGTTTCAATACCAATTGCCATTTTGATTTGGCTTATGATTTACCCAATGATGATGAAAGTTGATTTTCAAAGCGTGAAAAACGTTGGCAAAAACCCAAAAGGGCTTTTTGTAACTTGGGTAACAAATTGGCTTATTAAACCGTTTACAATGTTTGGCATTGCTTATTTATTCTTCTTTGTTATTTTCAGCGGCTTAGCCGTTAGGGAGTAATCCAAACACGCCTATTTTGTGCAAATTTATGCGCAATGCTGTGTTATCCTCACTCGTAATACGGAAAAGTATTACTCGCTCGTCTGCCGGCCTAGCACAAAATTTGCACAAAATAGGTTCAAAGAATTTTTTATACCGCCAAAAGTTCTAAAACAAGAAAGTGTGCCGATGTAAGGCTTTCGCCTTACGAGGTGCACTGCCACAGTTTTTGGGCTTTTGGCTAAATAAAAAACGGGTTCGTATTATTCCCTAACGGCTAATACCGCATAACCTTGCAACAGATTATCTTGCGGGCGCTGTACTTTTAGGCGCGGCACCTTGCACGGCAATGGTGTTTGTTTGGAGCCATTTAACCAAGGGCAATGCGGCATATACAGTTGTGCAAGTTGCCACAAATGATTTAATTATTTTAATTGCATTTACGCCTATTGTTGCATTCTTACTTGGCGTTAGCGGCGTTAGCGTTCCGTGGGATACATTAATTTTATCGGTTGTTTTATTTGTTGTTATTCCGCTTTTAGGTGGCGTAATAACAAGAAATATTGTAATAAAAAATAAGGGCATTGAATATTTTGAAAAACAATTTATTACAAAGTTTAACAATATCACAATAATAGGTTTGCTTTTAACATTAACGCTTATATTCTCATTCCAAGGCAATGTGATACTCGAAAACCCATTGCACATTATTTTAATTGCAATACCATTAATTATACAAACTTTTTTAATATTTTTTATTGCATATATTGCATGCAAAATATTAAAATTGCCGCATAATGTTGCCGCACCCGCCGGAATGATTGGCGCATCTAATTTTTTCGAGCTTGCCGTTGCAGTTGCAATTGCACTTTTTGGCACACAAAGCCCTGTTGCGCTTGCAACAATTGTTGGCGTGCTTGTAGAAGTGCCGGTTATGCTAATTTTAGTTAAAATTGCAAATTCTACAACAAGTTGGTTTAAGGCCAAAAACGATACAAATTTGGTTTAATTTTTATATTGCAAAAAATGCGCAAGTTATATCAAGATAGTTGCAAATAATTATCGTAATTTTTTTAAGTATAGCAATACCCCCTATAAGTAATAAAAATTACTTATAGGGGGTATTGTGCAATAATGCAAAATATTTACGAGCTTTTATTTCTTTTTAAAAAAAATGTTACGGGAATAGGTTTTTCTTGCTGTGCTACTTGGTTTGTAAGTGTTGGCATTCCGCACAAAGTTATATCCATTATGCTGCCTTTTATGTCTTGCGAAAAAACTTTAATTTTCGTATCTTTTCTTTTAGATTTTAATTGCCGTTTTGTTTTTTTGTCTATCGTTATAATATACTCTTCAAATTTGCAACACTTAATACCAACTATGTTTTTCTCTTGTGATATATCAGAATAAACATTCTGAATATCCACATGATCGTCAACATAATCGTACATAGCATCAACCACTTTTGGCATTATTATTTTCATTGTGTAAGCCCCCCTTAAAAGGTGCTGAATTTGCGTTTATCTGCGAAATATCTACAAAAAAAATAATTGCTCTGTTTTTTAAAATCTTTGTGGAAATTATACAAATTTAAATACATTTTTATTGAAATTCAATCTCTTATTTAATATTTTAGCATAAATAATTAAATAGTCAATGCCCTTTTATTCAACAAAATATTTATATAATGTTACAGCGCCGTTTTTTATTAAAAAAAATTTAAAATTATTTAAATATATAGGAATTTTATGCCAATTTGCAAAAAAAACGCTATAATAATTCAAGGAAAATATGGTAAAATTAATAAAAAATTAAAAAAAATACTTGTTAAAATACATACTATGAATTTATTGCTAATTTTATCTAAATTTGTTATAATTATATGAAGTTCTAACGCATTATTTTTTTATTTAACAGAACACAAACAGGGGGATAAAAAATGCAATATCGTACACTTGTAAATGGTGCAAAAAAAGTTTCAGCACTTGGCTTTGGTTGTTTGCGTTTTGTTACAAAAAACGGAAAAATAGATGAAGTTTTAGCCGATAGACAAATGCTTTACGCATATGAAAGCGGTGTAAATTATTTCGACACGGCATATATTTACAATGCCGGTGCAAGTGAGAGCGTTTTAGGTAATTTTATTCAAAAACATAATATTCGTGACAAGGTTTTTATAGCAGATAAAATGCCGCTGTATCTTGTGCATAAAAATGCACATTTGGAAAAATATTTTACAACGCAATTACAAAGGCTTAAAACAAATTATATAGATTACTATCTTTTACATATGCTAGACAGCCTTGAAACATGGAAAAGGCTAAAAGCGCTTGGTATACTACATTTTATTGCAGATAAAAAACGCAAAGGCGAAATTACGCACATAGGTTTTTCTTTTCACGGCACAAAAGAGGAATTTATAAAAATAATTGATGATTATGAATGGGATTTTTGCCAAATTCAATACAATTATTTAGATGAAAACCATCAAGCCGGCCTTGCCGGTTTAAATCATGCACACAAAAAAGGCGTTGGCATTAGCGTGATGGAGCCTTTAAGGGGTGGAAATTTAGCTGCAAACGCACCTGAAAAAGTTTTGCAAGTATTTAATAATTACCCTGAAAAACGCTCTGCAGCACATTGGGCATTGCGCTGGGTATTAAACCATGGCCAGGTTGCGATAGCACTTAGCGGCATGAACGATATGGCACATATTAAAGAAAATATTACCGTGGCAAACACAGCAAGCGTAAATTGCATGACGCAAGAAGAGCTTGATATTATAAACGAAGTGAAACAAATATATAAACAGCTTACAAAAGTTTCGTGCACCGCATGTAATTATTGCATGCCTTGCCCTTTTGGCGTTGATATACCCGCAACTTTTACAGATTACAACAGTAAGTACTTTTTTAAAAACTATATAACTTGGCAATATATATACAGGGCCGCAGGCGGAACAAACGGCATAAAGGCAGGAGGAAATTCATGCACAAATTGCCAAAAATGTATGAAACACTGCCCACAACATATAGAAATACCAAAAAAATTAAAACAAGCGCATAAGGAATTATCAAACCCATTTTTATTGGCAGTTATGACATTATACTTTAAATTTTTAAGGCGTAAAAACAAAAGCATGGTAAAATAATGCAGTTACAAAATTATTGCACAGTTTAAAATTGCTGATTATAAGGAGAAAAATGTTTAACAACACAAATGAAACTTACATAAATTTTATTGATAAAATTAATGAATTATCGTTAAAAAAAAATAATTTAATTATAGCTATTGATGGAAATTGCGGCGCAGGGAAAACAACGCTTGCAAATATGCTTAAAGAAAATTATAATTGTAATGTCATCGCCATGGATAATTTTTTTTTAAGGCCTAAACAGCGCACAAAACAGCGTTTAGAAGAAATTGGTGGACATATTGATTATGAACGTTTTGAGCAAGAAATTCTAAACAATTTAAATTCAACTAATATTTTTTTCTACCGCCCATTTTTATGCAAAACACAAAATTTTGGCGAAAAGATTGCCGTTGATAACAAAAAAATGCGCATAGTAGAGGGCTCTTACAGTATGCACCCAAAATTCGCGCATATTTACGATATCAAAGTGTTTGTATCGCTACCATATGAAGAACAATTAAAGCGAATTGAAATAAGAAACGGAAAAGAAAAACTGCTTGATTTTAAAGAAATATATATACCAAACGAAAATGCATATTTTAATGAGTTTGACATAAAAAATAAATGTGATTATATTTTTTAATATTTCTTATACATTCAATAATTTTTTATGGCAAACGTAATAAAATGCCGCATAAAACAGGCATAAAAGATATAGGTTAAGCGCAATTGATGCCTCGGATAATTATTGTTTCAAAAAACCGCAGGGGATAATAGAATTATCCCCTGCGGTTTTTGTGTTTAAAAGTAATAATCAGTAAATTAAATAATCAGGTTCGTTGCCAATTTCATACATAATAAATTGATCGATTATGCCTTCTTCGCCGCCTGCTGCAATAATTGTTATGCCGTCGTAATGGTAGGTGTAGGTGTAATTATCCGCCACTGTCATTACTGCATTTGAATAACCCGGCGTAAACTCTCCCTCGTTTTCAACGCCCAAATAAGCGTTTAAATCTGATATATTGCGGCTGTTTGCAATTTCATCTGGCGCATTTATAAAAACATCTTTTAACATTGTAAGCGATGCATGCGACATAAAATCTACCGTGAAATTATCGGGGAATAAATTGTAATTTGGCAAACCTCTATCGTTGTGCGAGCTTGCATTCGACCACAGCGTAAACATATCTGTGTTGTCAATTACAAATTGGTAGTATGTTAGCCTGCTTTGGCCGGGGTTTGAATAATAAATTATTGGCGTGCCGCCCATGAAAAGTTCCGCCATTATTTCGCCATCAAAATCTGAGTGTATTTGTTTTATTGTTGCGTTGTTGCCCAAAATTGCATTTTTAATGTCTTCATTAATTTTAACAGGTTCTTTTTCAGGCTCTTCTTCCACATCTTCTTGTGTATCTTCTTGGGTAGGTGTGCTTGTGCTTTGGCTTTGTTGTGGCGATGTTTCTAAACTTACATCATTTGTGTTCTCTTGGGTTTCTTCGTTGTGTGCATTTTCGCTTTCCTCCGCTAAGAAACTATCAATAAGCTCGTCTACCTTTTCGCCTTCATTACCGAAAATTTCATCGAAGAACCCTTCTATAAAGCCACTTGCAATTTCTTCTGCCTCGTTTTCAATAGCATCACCAATTGTGTCTTCAAGTAAATCATCACATGCTGTTAAAAAAAGTGTAGATATCATAATCAATGCCAAAAGCAAACATTTTATATGTGTTTTTTTCATGTCAAAAATAAATCCTTTCAAACATTTAAAGCTAAAAAGGCTGTAAATGCAATGGTTATACTCTTCTTTCGCAAACTACTTAGGTATTATAAATACTATTGTGTGGTTTCCGGCTTCTATTTTATCTCCATGGTTTAATTGCCTTGTTGAATTTATTGGAACGCCGTTTAAAAGTGTGCCACCGCCGCTTAAATTTGTTATTGTAAATTCGCCTTGCTTTTCTTCTATAACAAAGTGCTGGCGGCTCATTTTAATGTCATCGAAAACAACATCGCAAATATCACTTCTGCCAACAAACATAGTACTGCTTATTGGTAAAGTAACCCTTTTGCCGGCACCGGCGCTGTTTACAACTTCTAATATAATTTTATTGTTATTATTGTGCACAAAGTGCGCCTTGCCTGTTTGCCCGCTATTTATAAGTTGTTGATCCATTAAAGGCACAGTGGGCGCATCTTGCGTAACTTGTAAAGCGCTTGGCGCATTGCGTTTTTTAATTGCAACAACTATTATAACTGCCGCAATTGCAATTACAAGTACCACCAAAAATATATATGCGCCAATTGGTGCTGTGCCCTCACCGTTTATGTTTATATCAACTTGCGTGTTTTCGTTTTGTACGCCCTCAAAAGTAATGCTTATCTGCCCTGTAACTTCATTTTCTTCGCGAGATATGTCTGTTATGTTTTCTGCTTTTATTTCAAGCTCGCCCGTGTAAGGCACATTAATTGTTAAAAGCGCCGTGAAATTTTCCTCGCTGTAAACTGCGCTTTGTGCGCCAATGGGTGCGCCGTCTGCGCCTATTAAAATAAAGTTTTCGCTTACATTCGCGCCTAAAACATGTTCTGAAAAAGTTATTTCAAGCGTGTTTTGTGTTTTTTGCACGGCATTTGTAATTTGCGGCGGCGTGTTATCCGCTATAAAATAGTTGAAAGTTGGCGTAAAAGCTACAATTTGCCCTTGCACATTCAGTTTAATATCTTCGGTTTGTGCCGGTAAAATATTAGAGCCTGTGTTGAACTTGGCAATATAAACTTGTTCGTTTAAATAATTTGTGTTTTGGGTAAACTGTGCATTTAAATTTTCGGCGTTTACAATATAAATCAAACCGCCTGTTTGCCTTGCAAGTGCACCAAAATTATCTAGGTTTTCTTTACTTCCGTTATCATAACCAAAGGCATAAAGCGGTAAATTAGCGTTTAAAAGCAAATTCTGCGTTTCCTGTGCGGTGTATCCACCTAGGTTGTAATCAACGGAATCTGAAAAAACATAAAGAAGTTTGCGCTCGTTTGCAATATCTTCGGCACTAGCTAAGTTTGAAACGGTTGCAAGTGCATCAAAAAACAAAGTACCTGCCTCGTTCGCCTGTATTTGCGAAGTGGCATTTATAATATTTTCGCTGTTAGTTTCACGCTGTAAAAGTGTGCTAACTTGCACGCCGAAAGTTATTAATGTAACTGTGTCGCTTTCGTTTTTTGTATTTGCAAATTCATTTATGCTTTGCACTACCGCATTTATTTGCGCATAAGTTGTTGAAGTTGAAACATCTACCAAAAAATAATGATGTGTAACATCACTACTGCTTATTTTTGTAATTTCTTGCGCTTGTATTTGCTTTTGCCCTATGTTTAAGTGTACTTCACTTGGCAAAGGCTCATTTTGCGCATAAAAATAAACGTCTACGTTTGGAAGTCGCGCTGCGAATTGCTCAATACGTAAATCATCCTCGGCAAAACTTACTGCCGAAACTGCAAGCAGTAGCATAGCGGTAAGAAATAAGCCTGTTATTTTTTTTACCATATTCTCCCCTCTCTACAGTAGGGCACAAAAACGAACTGTGAAAGACCAATTTCAATTATTTCATCCCCTGTTAAAATAACAGAATTTTCAAGAGGCTTACCGTTTACAAGCACAACTTCGCCTTTTCCCCTTGCCAAAAGAAACACAATTTTATTTGGTTCAAACACAAGCGAGCAATGGTCTTCACCGCTTACGTTTTCATCATCGGGTATTGCTATATCCGATTTCACACTGCGGCCGATGAAATTTCTGCCCACATGTAAATTATATGCCCTGCCTTTTTCATTGCCGTTTATGCATACAAACCAGCCAACAACCGGCTCTATGCCCATTTTGTTTTTATAAATTCCAACGGTTTTTTCGCTGTTGTTATCCATTATACCCAAATCTATTTTAAAACTTCCTTGTGAGGAAGAGTTTTGCATAAAATCTTGCGAAACACCATATTGTGTAAGTTCGTTGTTTAGCGCGCGTTTTTTTGGAAGCGGAGCTTTGCAATGCGGGCATTCTTCAAATTTTTCATTGTCGTAAAAATGCCCTTTTTCACATTTTATTACAGCCATAATTCCACCTTTATAATAGCGATTATATGAATTATTAAATAAACAATTAAATAATGCTAACGGCTATTGCCGAAAAATTATCCATATGATTGCCTTTGCCGGTTTTTTCTACAATATTTTTCATATTTTGCAACCATGTGTCTACATCTTTTGAACTTTTTAAGCATTTACACATTTCTTTTTCATCAATCCATTCCCAAAATCCGTCGCTGCAAAGCAAAAAGCTAGTGTTTGGAACAATTGAAACAGGCACAGAAAAATCTATTTTAGGTGGCGCTATATCGTTGCCTAAAACCCTAACAAGCCTGTTTCTGTCTTCGTGGAAGCGAATGTCTTTATCTTTTATTTCGCCTTGCATAACAAGCATTTGAGGAACGCTATGGTCTAGCGTTCGGGCGGCTATTTTGTTTTTATAAAATGTGTAAACACGGCTATCGCCCACATGTGCATAAGTTGCTATATTATCTTTAATATGCAAAAATGTAATGGTAGTTTTGCATGTATCAAACCTAGAAGCTTGTTGTTGAAGCGCATATATGTCTTCTTGTGCTTTTTGAACGCAACGTGAAATTAGCACATCCGAGGGCATAATTTCGCTGTTGAAAACCGCACTTGCCGCTTTTGTGGCGGCATTGCTAGCAACTTCACCGGAGCCATGCCCGCCAAGACCATCGCACAAAACAAACAAATGCCCGTTATCGCCTGTGCAAATTGTTATGCTGTCTTCATTTTTTTCTCTTTCACCCGGCAAGCTTAAATATGAATAGGTTATCATATTAATCTCCATTCTGTGCACAGCACAAATAGTTTTGAAAATCTCCATACA
>CAYJGM010000005.1:0-8933 GCA_964369495.1 uncultured Bacteroides sp.
GTCGCTACCACCTTTTTTCGGTTTATACCCGAGGGATATGGGTATTTATTTTGTAGCTCTAACACACTTCATCGCGGACTACATTTAGTTCACGACGATTTTTTTGTAAAATTTATAAAAATCATCGCTCTCATCATTTCGTCGCTCCTCCTCTTCCGAAAAAAGGCACGCTCGGGGTTTTCTGTTCATGTTGCGACGCACCGCAGTGCTAGTGCCCTGAGCTAACCGCCGTAAGACGGCACTTAAACGGACGACGAAGCGCCCTCACAACGAAAACCTGTCGCTACCACCTTTTTTCGGTTTATACCCGAGGGATATGGGTATTTATTTTGTAACCCAAACACATGAAAAGCACAATCTTTGGGTTGTGTTTTTTGTTTTTTTATGATAAAAGATAATTTACAAGCAGTTGATAAAGACAAAATTGTTTATGAAAAATATTAATGTTTTTCGGCTATTGTTGTATCTCAAAAATAATGGATAATCAGTAACTTATCACAACTTTGCTTACTGCACTTAGCTCGCCTTTGCTTGTTGCACCATATCCGTAATTTATGTTATAATATTAAGTAGATATCGTTTTTAAAACTAGAAAATAATCCTAATTATGCTAATTTAAAAAAAGGAGAACAATATGAACTTTAAACAAATCGTCCAAAACAGAGAAAGTTGCAGAGCATACAGCGAAAAACCTGTTTTGTTGGAAGATATTAAAGATATACTAAATTGCGCAATTCAAAGCCCTTCTGCTTGTAACTCTCAGCCCTGGAAGTTTATTGTTTGTGAGGGTGAAACAGCAAAACAAATGCCAAATTGTATAATAAATGAAAGCTCGCCAATAAACAGGTGGGTTGGCGAGGCCTTTGCGTATATAGTGGTTTGCGAAATGCCTGCTTTGCTAATGAATGGTGAAATATCGCAAAAATATGCGCAAACTGATGTTGGAATAGCTTGCGCAACAATATGCTATGCCGCCGCAGATAAAGGAATTGGCACATGTATTTTAGGGTTGTTTAACGAAGAAAATACAAGGCAATTATTAAATATACCGCAAGATATTAAAATTAGTTATATTATAACGCTTGGCTACCCTAAAAATGAAAATGCACGCCCAAAAAGAAGAAAAAACATTGATGATGTGATTAGCTTTAACAAATGGTAACCTACGAGGGAAAATGAAATATAAAATTATTTTTTTTGATTTAGACGGCACTTTACTTAACAGCGAACATGCTATAGCGCAAAAAAATATAAACGCCATAAAAAAGCTAATTAAAAGTGGTTTTTATGCTGTTCCCTCTTCCGGAAGAAGCGATTTAGCCATGCAAAGTATTGCAAAAGAGCTTGGTTTATTCGAAAGCGGCGGTTATATTTTGTGCTATAACGGCGGAAAAATTGTAAAATTACCACAGAATGAAGTTGTTTTTTCGCAAGCTTTTGATTTAAATATAGCGCAAAAAGCTTATGATTTGGCCGAAAGTTTAGGCTTAGAACCTATTACTTTTAACAAAACAAGTGTTGTAGCAAAAAATACAGAAAAAGATGTTGTTATATTTGAAAAAAATTTAACAAAATTACCGCTTGTTCAATTTGACGGGAATTTAAAAACCATTAATGCGCCTATTAATAAATTGCTTGGCGCGGGAGATGAACAACTAGTTTTAAAGGCGCAAGAAGTATTTAAAAAGCAAATGCCAAAACACGTAGATGTGTTTCGCTCGTTTCCGTTTTTTTTAGAAATTGTTCCGGCTGAAATAAATAAAGGAACAGGCGTTAAAAATTTGCTAAAAATTCTTAATATTAAACCCGAACAAGCTATTGCTTGCGGCGACAGTGATAATGATATACCTATGTTTAAAAGTGTAGGGCTTAGCCTTGCAATGGCAAACGCAAAGCAATATATAAAGGATATAACACATGATACTATTCCCACAAACGATGAAAACGGCGTTGCATTTGCAATTGAAAAATATTTTGGAATAAAAGCTTAAGGTGTATGATAACGTGTTTTAATTAAACATTTATTATAAAATTATTTTATTTTATATTGTATATAACATATAGGTTTAAAGCAAAAAAAGCAAAAATATATACCGCCAATTAAAATGCACACTGTTGAAACAGCATATTAAATTCACTAAACACAAAGCATAGAATGGAGTTTGCAATGATAGAAAAAATCAAGTATATACACGCTCAAAGTGTGAATCCTTATGAAAATTTAGCACTTGAAGAATATATATTGCAAAACGTAAAAGAAAATGAAGTTATAATGTATTTATGGCAAAATGCAAAAACCGTTGTTATTGGGCGAAACCAAAATTGCCGCGCGCAATGTAAACTTGAAAAACTCAGGGCCGACGGCGGATTTCTTGCACGTAGGCTTTCCGGCGGCGGCGCCGTTTTTCATGATTTAGGCAACTTGAACTTCACCTTTGTAGCACATGAAGACAATTATAACGTTTTGCGCCAAACACAGGTTATTTTAAACGCCGTTCTATCTTTTGGAATTAATGCACAGCGCACCGGACGAAATGACATTGAGGCAGATGGGCGAAAATTTTCAGGCAATGCTTTTTATAAATCACGCAATAAGCAATTACACCATGGCACATTGCTGCTTTGCACAAATATGGCAAAATTATCGGATTACTTAACGGTTTCAAGTGAAAAACTGAAAGGACATGGCGTAAAAAGCGTTAGCGCACGCGTTGTAAATTTGTGCGATTTAAGCCCTGATATTACAGTTGAAAGCATGAAAACCGCCTTAGTAAATTCTTTTAGCGATGTTTATAACATTAAAGCCGAAAATATGGCCGCTGATAGTTTAAACAATGCGCAAATTAGCGAATTAACGCAAAAATATAAAAGTGATGAATGGCGCCTTGGTATGCAGGCAGATTTTTCTTATACCATTGCGCGCCGCTTTGAATGGGGCGAGGCTGAACTTTGCTTTAATGTTAGCGGCACAAAACTTGAAAACTGCACCTTTTACACAGATGCATTAGATGAAAACATAGCCCAAATTGTACAAAGTGCAATTAACGGCTGCGAATTTAAAAAGCAAGTGATTATAAAATCGCTTTTAAGCGAAAATCAAAAACATGATGAAATAACAAAAGCAATGCTTAACGATATAGCCATGCTTATTAATGAAGAAATATTATAATAAAAAGTTTTAATATTATAATTAGATAACTTAAAAACCTATACAATCAACATACTAAAATTTCGCTTATCTTTATTTTTGTATATTGTTTTACATCAGTATTATATATACACTGCCTTATACGATTTTTAAAATGGTTCAACTATAAAAAACAAAGGGTTGTGGCAAAATACGCCACAACCCTTTGTTTTGTTGTTTTTATTTATATCCATTTGGATTTTTGCTTTGCCAATTCCAACTGGTTTGGCACATTTCATCAATTCCGTATGTCGCGCTCCAATTTAACTCTTCATTTGCCTTTTTTGTGTCTGCATAGCACTCGGCAATATCGCCCGGGCGGCGAGCATCTATTACATAAGGCAATTCTTTTTTGCATGCCTTGCTATAGGCTTTTATAACTTCTAAAACGCTGTAGCCGTTCCCTGTGCCCAAATTGCAAACAAAAAGCCCGCAATTTTGTTTAAGTTTGTTTAACGCTGCAACGTGCCCTTTTGCAAGGTCTACCACATGTATATAATCTCTAACGCCTGTACCATCTTTTGTATTGTAATCATTGCCAAACACGTGTACCTCTTTAAGCGCACCCACCGCAACTTTTGCAATATACGGCACGAGGTTATTGGGTATTCCGTTCGGGTCTTCCCCAATAAGGCCGCTTTCATGCGCACCAATTGGGTTAAAATAACGAAGTAGCGCAATATTCATTGTTGCGTCAACTGCGGCTATGTCTTTTAAAATTTGTTCTATATATAATTTTGTTCTGCCGTAAGGGTTTGTTGCACTTAATGGCGAGCTTTCGGTTATTGGCACTGTTTCGGGATCGCCATAAACAGTGGCGGAAGACGAAAACACCAAGTTTTTAACATTAAATTCGTTCATGCATTTTAAAATATTTATTAAACTTAATATATTATTATCATAATATTCAAGCGGTTTGCTTACGCTTTCGCCAACGGCTTTTAACGCCGCAAAATGAATTACCGAGCTTATTTTAGGGTTTTGTTTGAAAAGCTGCCTTGTTTTTTGCAAATCGCATAAATCTACATTAATAAAAGGCACCGCTTTACCGCTTATTTTTTCAACGCGCGCCAAAGCCTCCTTGCTCGAATTAACTAAATTATCCGCAACAATTATTTCTTCGTTTACATTAAAAAGTTCCACACATGTGTGTGTGCCAATATATCCCGCGCCACCGCTTACAAGTACAGCCATAATATTCTCCGTTCTTTTATGTGAAATTTTAAAAAAATATATAATCTATTAATTTTTACGGTAAAAGTATAGGTTTAATTTTCTGTGCTTTCGCTTTCGTTTGTAGTTTCCTCTGTAGTTTCTTCTGTAGTTTCGCTTTCATTTGTGCTGCCACTGGTTTCGCTTGTTTCACTGTTTTCTTGCGCTTGGCTTTCTTCTTGAGGTTCAATTTCAATGTTGTTTTCGCTATCGTCTTCCATTGCGCCGCTATTGCTTAACATATTAAGCACCAGCTCTCTTGCTCGCACAATTTGTAAATCTGTATCTAACGTTAAAAAGTAAAAAGTTTCTTCATCTTCGTCACGCAAGTGCACTTCAACATCCGGCGAAATACCTGTTTGGTTAAATTCAGTTCTAAGGCTGCTTATAAGTGTTCCCACAGTGTAACTTATTGCTGAACCATCGCTTAATAAAACAGGTTCGTTTTGAACATTTGCCATGCCCGCAGTGCTTGTTCCAACAATTTGTGCGCCTGAAAGTTCTTTCATTGTAAGTGCAAAAAGTTCCGCACCTTGCATTGTGTTTTCATTCACAATAACCGACATTGGAATTTCCAGTTTAGTTTCATCGTCTGATAAACCTAACAAAACTTCCTCGCCCGATGCATTAATTTGGTAACCTATCGTTCCTGTAGGGCATAGTTCATCTATTACACTAACAACATTTTCTATGTTCGATTCATTATTATTTCTAACATCTATAATAAGTGCGCTTAGCCCTTGTTGCGATTCCTGCATAATTTCAAGTGCATCGCTTATTTCACGCGCGGTGGTGCTTTTAAAATCTATAATTTTAATATAACCCACAACTTCGTTTTCGCGCTGAATAGCTTGAATTGTAGGTTCATCATAAATGCGATGTTGTAGATTTACATCATCAAAAATTTCACCACCAAGTGAAACATATGAAAGTGATATCTGGCTACCATCGGAATTGAACAATAAATTTTCAATTTGCGTTTGGCTTAAAATTCGTAAATCGATACCATTTATTTCTCGTAAAGTATTTCCAACTTCAATGCCCAATTCCGCCGCAGGCGAACCCGGATAAACAAATTCAACAATAGGATATTGCGATGTTAATTTGTAAATATTTATACCAATGTTAATATATGTTCCATTCTCTTTGTTTAGGTAATCAACATACTGCTCAACCGTGTAGTATCTTGCATATGGATCGGCAATTCCGGCAATATATCCTGTTGCAAGCATATCAAAAAGAAAAACATCGTCTATTGTATAAAGTGCCTCTTCACGCACAGTTTTATCAATTTCGGCTATTTTTTCGTACATTTGCTCTTTTTGCCTAACACTTGCTACGGTGCTTTCAAATATATTTTGCGAAAATATCATCGCAACCGAAAAAGTAACTGCCATTGCAATAATTACTATCGAAAGCGCAACATTAATTGAAATTTTCCTGTTCATTATAAATACATTCCTTTGATAATAGGGTTTTTTTATGTTCTTTTTACATTGTAGCTTAAGCCATAAATAGCTTAGCTTTGATATATTAAATTAATATGCATGATGGCGCACACAATTTAATAATAAAGTTTTGCAATATCTTCCGGTGCTAAATAATTTCGTGGGTTTACCGTATAGCCGTTTAAATTAACCTCAAAATGCAAGTGATTACCGGTTGAATTGCCTGTGGTTCCAACCGTGCCTATGGGATCGCCCATCATAACATAATCGCCATTTTTAACATACATGCTGGACATATGCGCATATAGGCTAATAAGCCCCGAGCCGTGGTCTATCTTAACGGCGTTGCCGTAAGACCAGTGCATGCCTGTTGTTGTAACATAGCCCTCTGCCGCAGCATAAATTATTGCTGTGGAAGGTGCGGGCATGTCTATGCCACGGTGCACATCGTATACTCCGTAAATCCAGCGTTCTACCCCGTAATCAGAGCTTATTCTGTAATATCCGGGAAGCGGCCACGCAAAAGTTGCGCCATTATATTCAAAATCGTAATTATTGCCGCTTGTTATAAAATCTTGCCAACTGGCTTCTGCGGCAATAAATTGTGCCGATAACTCATCGTATGCTGCCTCTTGTGCTTGCACTTGCGCCTCTTGCTGAGATATTGCCGTGTTCACTTGCAAAATTGATATTGCATAATTGGCGCTTGCCGTATCAAGGTCTGCTTTTGCGGCCTCAAGGTCTAAAATCAGTTTGTCAATTTCTTCTGCTTGCTTTTTTAATTCTTGCTCTTCCTGTTCTAGTTTTTCAATAAGCTGTGTATCGCTTAATGTGATGTGCTGTAAGTTTTCATCATAGCGCGATGCCTCAGAATACGCCGTTGTGCCTAGCAAAACTTCAACGCTACTGCTATTGCGCACCATATAAATTGCCGCAAGCCTATCTTCAAACAATTTTGTGGTTTGTGCGTGTTCTTGAATTTTCGCCTCGTGCTCTATATGCTTTTGGGCAAGGGCGGCCTCTTGAAAGGCAATATCGGCTTTCATAGCCTCAATTTGCTGTGCTAATAGGGCAGCTTGCTGTTCATAATATACCTTTGTGTTTTCGTTTTGTTGTATACCGCTTTCAAGGCTATCTATGCTGTCTTGCACTTTGTCAATTTCCGCTTGTAAGCGCTCCATTTCGTCTCTCGCATCGTTTGCAGATTCGAACGGGTTATCGTCTTGTTCTTCCTGCTCCTCTGTTTCGCTCTCTGCGGTATCTTGGGTAGGCGTAGAGTTTGCATCTGTGGCAAAAGCCATGAACAGCACAGGCGATAAAAGCCCTACAATAAGCGCAATTGCTATTATGGCACATATAATGCGAATTGTGGTTTTTTTCATATTAATCTCCATTCTATTCACAGCGTAAACTGCTTTGAATAAGTTTTGTATAGAATGGAGATTAATTGGCATGTGCATGGCACGCCATATTTGATAATGAATAGCGCGATTTCACGCTATACTCCATTCTGTTCACAGCACAAATATATCATTGTAACACTTTAATAATAAAGTTTTGCAATATCTTCCGCCGCTAAATAATTTCGTGGGTTTACCGTGTATCCGTTTAAATTAACTTCATAATGTAGATGATTCCCAAAAGAGTTTCCGGTATTTCCAACGGTACCTATCGCATCACCCATCATAACATAATCGCCGTTTTTTACATACATGCTTGACATATGCGCATAAAGGCTAATAAGCCCCGAGCCGTGGTCTATCTTAACGGCGTTGCCGTAAGACCAGTGCATGCCAGTTGTTGTAACATAGCCCTCTGCCGAAGCATAAATTATAGCAGTGGAAGGTGCGGGCATGTCAATGCCTCGATGAACATCACGTATTCCATTTGGAAGTATTCTTGCAACATTATAATCTGATCTTATTCTAAAATATCCCGGCAAGGGCCATGCAAAAGTTGCCCCATTATATTCAAAATCGTGATTATTGCCGCTTGTTATAAATTCTTGCCAGCTGGCCTGTGCATCGTTATATTGTTTAATAAGTTCTTCTTGCGAAAGTTCCTGAGCTTGTTTTAATGCCTCTTGCTGTGTTAAATCTTCATTTATTTTTTGCAGTGTTGCGGCATAATTGGCACTTGTTGCATCAAGCTTTTCTTTTGCGGCATTAAGTTCTGTAATCAGGGCATCTATATCGTCTGCTTGGGCTTTTAATGCAATTTCCTCTGCTTTTAGTTTATCCATAAGCTGTGTATCGCTTAATGTGATATGCTGTAAGTTTTCATCATAGCGCGATGCCTCGGAATACGCCGTTGTGCCTAGCAAAACTTCAACGCTACTGCTGTTTCGCACCATATAAATTGCCGCAAGCCTATCTTCAAACAATTTTGTGGTTTGTGCATGTTCTTGAATTTTCGCCTCGTGCTCTATATGCTTTTGGGCAAGGGCGGCCTCTTGAAAGGCAATATCGGCTTTCATAGCCTCAATTTGCTGTGCTAATAGGGCAGCTTGCTGTTCATAATATACCTTTGTGTTTTCGTTTTGTTGTATACCGCTTTCAAGGCTATCTATGCTGTCTTGCACTTTGTCAATTTCCGCTTGTAAGCGCTCCATTTCGTCTCTCGCATCGTTTGCAGATTCGAACGGGTTATCGTCTTGCTCTTCTTGCTCTCCTGTTTCATCTTGAGCGGTATCTTCAGCGAGCGTAGAGTTTACGTCTGTGGCAAAAGCCATGAATAGCACAGGCGATAAAAGCCCTACAATAAGCGCAATTGCTATTATTGCGCTTATAATGCGAATTGTGGTTTTTTTCATGATGACCTCTTGTGTTTTGTATAAAGGGTGTGCTGTGGGCTTGCTTTGCTTTAAATAGAAAAGAAATACAGCACCAATGCGGTTTATACTAATTGTATTATTTAATATAATATTGCGTTTGGTATAAATTGTTAAACTTTCAAATGCTTGCGTATGCTTGAAGCGCAACCTATGCTACCAATTGTTACGCCAAAGGCAACAAAGCCAATAATTATAACGGGCAAAACTTCGCTAAGCGGCGATAGGTGCACGGCAAAACTTGCAATCCATGCGG
>CAYJGM010000005.1:8943-18652 GCA_964369495.1 uncultured Bacteroides sp.
CGGCCTCGGGCATTTGCACATAATATAACAGGCCATAATAGCCGCCACCCACAAGCGCCGTGGCTATAAGCCCCGCAAGCACGCCTACTGTCATGCCCTCCACAAAGAAAGGCAAACGGATAAACGCATTTGTTGCGCCTACAAATTTCATTATATTAATTTCTTTTCGCCTTGCAAAAACAGTTAGGCGAATAGTGTTACTTATAATAACAATTGAAACTATGCTAAGCACCGCAACAAGCCCCCAACCAACATAAGACACAATATTCTCAATGCTTATGAGTGTTTCGCTAAGGGTTGTGGGCGAATCTATATGCTCAACTACGCCGGCGCAAATTATATTTATTTGCTCAACTGTTTCGCTTAAAAGCTCTAAATCTATAACTGTTGCCCTAAAAGAAGCCGGAAGCGGAATTGAAGGATTATTTTCAGTTCCATAGCCTGAAACAACATCGCCGTATTCGCCTAAATATTCTTTCATTTCATCTAAAGCTTGTTGTTTACTTATATATGCGCAAGTTGCAACATTTTCAAGCCCTTCAATTTGTGCACGCAAACCCTCAGCGGTGATATCGTCTATAATAGAGGTGTCATCGGCGTTTTCTAAAAGGTAAATTTCAACTTCATTTTGCGAGCCCAAAAAATTTACATAATTTGTAACATTAACGCTTAAAAGTGCCGCAATGCCCGTAATGAATAAACACGCCGTTAAAACGCCTACAGAGGCAAATGTCATAAGGCGGTTTGCAAACATGCTTTTCCAACCTTGTAGCACCAAATACCCGAAACTGCTTATTTTCATAGTATGTATTCCTCCTCGGGCACATCGTCTTGCACAACTGTTCCGTGGTCTATAGTAATAATGCGTTTATTGTATTTCAGTGCCAATTCTCTTTCATGGGTAACTACTACAACGGTTGTGCCAACTAAGTTTATAGCTTGCAAAAGTTCAATAATTTCAACGCTTAACTCGGGGTCAATATTTCCTGTGGGCTCGTCTGCTATTATAATAGATGGCGAGTGCACAAGCGCCCTTGCAAGGGCAACACGCTGTTGTTCGCCGCCGGAAAGCTCGCTGGGATAAGAACGCATTTTTTCGCCAAGGCCTACAAGTTTAAGCACATAAGGCACCCTTTTTGCAATTTGCCTGCGTGAAATATTTGTAACACGCATTGCAAAGGCAACATTTTCGTATGCCGTCATTGTGGGAATTAAACGGAAATCTTGAAACACAACACCAAGGCTTCTTCGTAAATTCGGAATATGCCTTTGTTTCATTTTGTTTAAATTGCGCCCGTTTACAAAAACAGAGCCGGAAGTTGCAACTTCCTCCCTTAATATAAGCTTTAAAAATGTACTTTTGCCGGCACCCGAATGGCCAAGCACAAAAACAAATTCACCTTTATTAATGTTTAAATTAAGGTTTTTAAGTGCCACAATTTTTTTGCCGTTTGAGCCGGTGTAAATTTTGCGCACGCCTTCAAATTTAATCATACAACTCGCTCCTGTTCACAGTTTGTTAAGGTTATATATTTTAGTTATCTTTATATGTTTTTTTAGCCTTAGCTGTTATAGAATACTATCAAATACGTATAAGTTTAGCAAATTTTATTACCTAATATTTTATATACGTTTTAAAATGCCTAAATCTTACTAATTATACCATAAAATTTAATTTTTTTCTACTTTTATGGCCAATTTATTTTATGGTAAATTGTGAAAATTTCATTTAACCGTTAAAAATCAATAAAAACCTGTGCGAAAAAAACAGATTAAGACAACAATTTTTTAAAAAGCAATAGGGGGCGATGATGTTCATCGTCCCCTATTAAAAATATGTTATATATGAAAAACATGCGCCAATTTTTTTGCTTTAATATTTCGCAAAATTCGCACTTAAATATTTTTTAACCATTAATGCAACTTTAAACACAATTGCATCATCAAATTCACGTAAATCAAGCCCTGTAAGCTTTTTAATTTTTTCAAGCCTGTAAACAAGCGTATTTCTGTGCACAAAAAGGCCACGGCTTGTTTCGCTTACATTTAAATTATTTTCAAAAAAGCGCTGTATTGTAAAAAGCGTTTCACTGTCTAGGCTTTCAATGCTGCCTTGTTTAAATACTTCACGCAAGAACATTTCACACAATGTTGTGGGCAGTTGATAAATTAAACGCGCAATACCTAAATGGTCGTAACTAATTATATTTTGCTCTGTATCAAACACTTTTCCAACTTCAAGTGCAATTTGTGCTTCTTTAAAGCTAGTGGCAAGGTCTTTCACATTAGAAATAGGCGTACCTATACCAACAGAAGTTTTTATATAATGCTCGTTGTTTAATGTATCTGAAATGCTTAAAGCAAGTTTAATAATATCGCTTTGGTCTATTCCCCGTTTAATTTCCTTAACAAGCACGGTGTCATTTTCGCTGATATTAAATGTAAAATCTTTTTGTTTATCCGGGAAAAGCCCACTAACGATATCATATGCCGAAACATCGCTTGCGCTTGTTACCCTAAACAAAAGTACAACTCTGCCAACGTCTGTTGTGAAATGAAGTTCTCTTGCTTTTGCATAAATATCGCCGGGCAAAATATTATCAAGCACAACATTTTTAATAAAATTAACCTTATCGAATTTTTCATCGTGGTATTGTTTTATATTCTGCAAAGAAATTGCAACAAGCATTGCATAACGCTGCGCTTGTTCGTCTGTTCCTTTAACGAAGGCGGCAAAGTCGTTGCGTTTGCTTGAAGAAAATAAATGGTATGAGTAACCATTGTTTGTAAAGCTGTCTTGCGTGCCACGCTCTATTGTTAAAGTGTCGCGCACTTCGCCAATTCTGCTTTGGTCTGAGCAAGATATAATTGTACCAGCTTCGTCTATAACGCCAACCGTTCTATCGATAGCGTCTTTCATTTGGTTTACTACACCTTGAAAAACTCTGTTTGCCATAAGTTGTTCCTTTCTTAGCAGCAGATGTATTTTTGTTAATATTAACAATTATTGTTTACTGTACTATCTATTTTACACAATAATTGTAGCTTTTGCAACATATTTTAACAAATTTTTATTAAAAATATTGTGTATTTTTTTTGCAAGTTAAAATTTTGGCGTATTTTTAGGTTAAATTGCACATAATTAGGCAATTTTAACGTATTATCTTATTTTTTTATAAAAGCAAGTATTTTAACTGTGCACATGCTAAAAAAAAATTTGCCCTTACACAAACGGCAAGAGCAAATTTATAAAAAACTATTTTTTAAATGTTATAGGTAAAAGCGTAATGGCGCACCAAGCCAATTGGTAAATTAGCACCAAATATAATGAAAGCGAAACTAAAACACCCGTAAAGCTTAATACAATTGCAATAAGCATCGCAAAAAGTACGCCTGCAAACTCAACCGTATTAGCAAGCTTCTCACGTTGTGATGCCTTAGACGCCGCACGCAAACCGCCTATAAAAGAGCGAATTGTGTTTTTATGTATCATATACCCCTCGCTCTCGGGTATGTATTCCGTTTGGCTTGTAAGCATGTCTTTTTCAGATTGCGATAAAATTTTTATCATCTCAGGCGAAATATGATAAACTGAAGTTATAAGTTTTTGGCTTATGTTAAAATCGTTTGAATAAATAAGTGCATTTATGCCGCTGTGCGTAAGCACTTTAAGCGTTGTTGCAGCAATTTTATTAGGCTCGTAGCTAACAACAAACATGCTGTATAATTCACCGTTTACTGCAAGATAAATTGCGCATTTATCGCCATTATCGGTGAAACTTCTTTCGTATTCCAGCGAGGGCATATTAATTTGGTAGCGGCGCATCATGTCACGGTTGCCAAATATAATTTTCTTATCGTCTATATTTCCAGTAACGCCTAAATTAAACTCGGTTTCTGCATGTGTAACCTCAAAAAGTGCATTTGTATCGTTATCTACCATGTTTAAAAATGTATCTGCCAAAGTTTCGCAGTTTTCATAAACAATGCTTGCAGCATATAAAACGGCTAAATCTATACGTTTTTTTTCAAAAGGCTTAATAAAATGTAAAATTACATTTTCACTTGGGAATAAATCGCGCGAGCGCAAAAGCACCGTGTTGCACAAGCCTAGGCTTTGCACAGCGCTTGCGCCGGGCACAGCGGCACCGTATTTTGCACTGCTTCGTTGTAATTTTAAAGCGGGAATTGCATATACAAGTGTACAAGAAAGCGGCGCCCCAATACAAAGTGCGCCTGCAAATGCGCTTAAAATATATGTAATTTCTATTTTGTTTAATGCCGCTACAGCCGCACAAGCAATGGCCATAAGCAATAAAATTATGCTAAATTTTCTGCCGTAAACATCGCTTATTGTAGAGGAAAAACTGTGGCGCATAAAGCCACGCATTAGCGAAGTTGGCCGGCTAACCAAAAGCGAGGGTTTGTGCTCTTTAATGCCACTACACACCATATTTGTAAGTTGCTTATTTTTAACTGCAAATGCCGCATAATGTTCGTCGCTTTTGCTGATAATATCAAAATTGCCCTCAACCGCCTTTGAAAAAAGCAGTTTGCCCAAATAATTAAAAAACAATAAAAGCACAGCAACAGGTGCAAATAATGTAATATTTTGCTGTGTAAATTGCGCAGGAAGCGCAAGGCAAATTATGTTTTGAACAAATGCGCCAAAAAGCGCAAATAATGTTAAAGTATCTACCGATAAATGTTTAAAAACGCCGTAAAAGCCGGATATGATTATTTTGTGGCAAAGCGCACTTGCACCAACTAAAACAAGTAAGTTTAAAGTAAGTAGTGTGCTTGCGTCAATACTAAAACTTCCCGATGTAAAATTACCTGCGCCGCTTGATTTTAAAAAACCAAGCGCGATAACTATTATGCTTAAAACGCCAAGCGCCAATGTACAAATTAAGTTAAACAAAGATATTTTTTTAAGCTTTTTTTCAATCATAGGGGCATCTGAAAGCTTGTTGTAATCTTCACTTTCATGGTAATTAATAGGTGCTATGCCGTATTTATCCGGGTCTATTCCCATGGTAGCGGTTTGAATTAACGGGGCATCTATTCCTATTTCTTTTGATATGCTTTTACTATCGCCGGTATTTTCAAAATTAGCAGCAATATTGCTTTTAATTGCAATCTTTTCGCTTTGTAATTGCTGCGCCGGCAAGCTTGCTTTGGCCGCCTTGGGTTTTGCAAGTTGTTTGAAAAGTTCGCTGTTTACATCAAGTTTATTTTGCCTAAAAGTATCCGAGGGTTTTACATTATAAATAATTTCGCTTACAAATTCTTCTGTTTCATGTTTTTTATTTATTTGTGCATTTTCTTTAACCGAAACTTCAAGTTTTTCTGCAATGTTTTTATTTACTTTTTCGCTATGTACAATATGGCTAAGCGGCGCACCGAAAGATGCGGTTTCTTGCGATAATGCCGGCAATGTTCCGATGGTGTCTTGCATTTGATTTTTGCTTAAAGCAGAAAAATTATTACCTATTTTGCTTTTATTATCGCTGTTATTTGCTTTTTGATTACCTAAATTATTTTTCGCATTTTTGCCTTTTGTGCCTAACATGCCCTCGCTAGCGGCAGAACTTCCAAAAAACTGAAGAAAAGCAGGGTCGTTTTGCAAATGCTTTAAATTTGGAACATTGCTTGATTTAACCATAGTGTTAATGCCACGCTTAATGTTCTGTTTGTTTGTGGTTTTAACAATCTCATCTGTATCTTGCATGGCTTTTAGTTCTGCTTGTTTTTGCGTTCCCATTGCATTTTTCTTTTGCTCAAGCTTTGCTTCTTGCTCTTTTTGCTTCATTGCTTTAAGTTCTTCTTGGCGTTTAGCTTGTAATTCAGCTTGTTTTTTTGCATAAAGTAACTGTTGCTGTTGCTCTTGTTCTTTCATGCGAAGCAGTTTTTCTTCGCCCTCTTTTCGGGCTTTTTGCGCGGCACGCTTTTGCTCTATTTCGGCATATTCCTTTATATTGGGCAATTCAAACGTGTCTGTTTCAGATTTACTAAATGGTTGTGAAAGCGGCGCTTTTAAAACAGGGGTTTCGCTTTCTGCCTCGTTTTTTGGCACAGTTTGGCTATTATTCGGTTTTTGCTGTGTATTATTATCTTGCGTTTTATCTTTATTTTTGGGCGTGGCAATTTCTATTTGCTTTAATTGTGTTTGCGCTTTTTCCTGTTGTATTTTTTCGGTTTGCGTGTTTTCGTTTGCGGGCTCTAAAATAAGAGGCTGTTTATTGCCTTGCTTTCTTGTTATAGGCTCTATGCCTAAAGAGGCTAAAATATCGTTTACCTCATCATCTATATTTTCGGCTCTGTCAAGGTTTGTTTTTTGTGGCTTTTCTTTAATTTCATTTAAAATTTCATCAATTTCACGCCTGTTGCTAGCCATTTGTTTTCCCCCTGTTTGCAATATAATTTTGTTAGCAAATAATAATTTAAGTGTTATCTTGTTGCCTTTGCCGCATTATTTCATACATTAAAATTCCGCCTGCTACAGAAACATTAAAGCTATCTACATCTGTATTGGTTTGCGCCATAGGCAGTGAAACACAGCCATCACACAACTTTTTAACAAGTGCGCTTACGCCTTTGCCCTCACTGCCCATAACAAGGGCAATGCCCCCTGTTAAATTTTGCACAAATGCCGAGGTTTGCCCTGCGCCCGCATAGTAAACAAAAATATTCATTTGCTTTAAGCGGCGCACGCTTTCGCCTATGTTTGAAACTTTTGCAATTGCCAAAGCTTCTGCCGCACCAGCACTGCTTTTCAGCACAATCGGCGTAATTCCGGCAGTGCCCCTTTTGGGAATTATTATCCCATGCGCGCCGCATAAAAGGGCACTTCTTATAATTGCACCTAAATTGTGTGGGTCTTCAATTCCGTCTGCTATAATTACAAACGGCGGTTCGTTTTTTTCGTTTGCAATTTTAATTATATCCTCAATACTTGAATATTCTATTTGCGCACAAAACGCTGCAATTCCTTGGTGGTTTGTATTGTTGCAAATTTTATCCAGCTTTGCCGAATGAACACGCTTCACTGTTGCGCCGCGTTCTTTTGCAAGGGCTATATAATAAGAAGCCTGTGCAGAATTCATGCTGTCTTGAATTAAAACAGTGTCAACTTCCCTTTTTGCTTTAAGCAATTGCGCAACAGCATTTTTCCCGTAAACCAGCGTGTTTTCGTATTCGTTTTCAAGCTGAATATTTTGCATTTTACACCTCTATATTAAATATATGTTATTAAATTTTATTTTTTATTGTACTTTATAATACATTTAATATATTATAACACATAATATAGTGTTAATGCTATACTTTTACACAATATTTACATATTTTACTATAATATTAAATATAAAAATACACTTGCCACTAAAATTATTGCCATAAAAAGCAATGCAAGGCGTATTTTCTTGTTAAACGGCAACAAAGTGCGCCGCCAACAAACAAGGTTTGATACATATTGTTGCGCTTCGCTTTTGCGTTTCGTTATTGAAACTTGTGGGCTTTTTGGTTTTAAAATAACATATATTTTTTCAATATATTCATGTTCGGGTTCATTAATTTCTATAATTTTTTTGCTAACTGCTTTTACTGTTTGCATAATTACCTCCATAAATTTGTTAATTATATATTTGGCAATTTTTAGTGTGTGTAAACATAGCAAATTTATTAAATATTAACAAAAAACCCTGTTTTGTAACATTTATGTGCTATCAATGAAATCATATGAAATATTATACAAATTGTAAACTTTTGCAAGATAAACCTAACCTCTTTTGCTGTGTTGAAAACTCTGTTGAAAATGTGGAAAAGTGCTTATTTTAATGCGGTTTAGGTGTGTTGAAACATTTAAATGGTGTAAGTTTTCAACAAATGTTTAAAGTTTTAAACAAAACAAAGCGTTTAATTTGCTTTACAAATTTAAAATATCCTACAAAAAAAGGCACAAATTTTCTGCAAAAAATAAATATTTTTCTTTAAAAAATCTATTGACAAATATAAAAATTTGCTTTTACCTAATTTATATTGTATAATAAATTTAAATACTACACTGAAATAATAAGCAGTAGATAGTATCGAATTTTTCCAAAAAATTTATGATAAAATTATAAAAAAACGGAGGGTTAAATATGCTTGTAAGTGCAACACAAATGTTACAAAAAGCGCGCGAGGGCCATTACGCAGTAGGGCAATTTAATATCAATAATTTAGAATGGACAAAAGCTGCGCTAACTGCGGCGCAAGAAATGCAAAGTCCTATAATTTTAGGTGTTTCCGAAGGTGCGGGAAAATACATGACAGGCTACAAAACTGTTGCCGCTATGGTTAATGCAATGGTAGAGAGCATGGGTATTACAGTTCCTGTTGCCCTACATTTAGACCACGGCAGCTACGATGGCGCAAAGGCTTGTATAGAGGCAGGTTTTAGCTCTATAATGTTCGATGGCAGCCATTACGACATAGCCGAAAACATTGAAAAAACAAGCGAGCTTGTTGCGCTTGCACATTCAAAAGGTGTTTCTATTGAAGCAGAAGTTGGCAGCATAGGCGGCGAAGAAGACGGCGTTGTGGGCACAGGCGAAATTGCCGACGCAGGCGAATGTGCACAAATTGCAGAGCTTGGCGTTGATTTTTTAGCGGCTGGCATAGGAAACATCCACGGCGTTTATCCCGATAATTGGAAAGGCCTTGCCTTTGATGCGCTTGAAAAAATCAACAAAGCAACTAACGATATACCGCTTGTTTTACACGGCGGCACAGGCATACCCGAAGAGATGATTAAAAAAGCAATTAGCCTTGGCGTATGCAAAATTAATGTAAACACAGAATGCCAACTAACTTTTGCCGCGGCAACCAGAAAATATATTGAAGACGGAAAAGACATGCAAGGCAAAGGTTTCGACCCACGCAAATTGCTTGCCCCCGGCACAAAGGCAATTGTGCAAACGGTTAAAGATAAAATTGCACTGTTTGGAAGCGAAGGCAAAGCATAATTAAAGCGAAAAATTACATATTAATAACAAGCAAGCCCCCAAAATTAGCATTTCGTGCTAAATTTTGGGGGCTTTAATATTTTATATGCTTATTACTAGCCAATCCGATTTGGCTTGGGTTAGGATTATATCGGCTTGGCTACTCAAGATTTTGTAAAAACAGCGTTTCCAGCTCATTATTTAAATTTTCGTAATTGCTGTTTAAAAATTTTTGCAATACTTCGTTTTTAAACCTGTGCCAACATTGCGTTTCACTGTTTACCAAAATAGGGTAAAAATAAACATCGTTTTGCTTTGCGCTTTGCAAATCCTGCGGGGCATCTCCCACCATAAGCACGTTTTTGCTAGTATAGCCTTTTTTTATAAGTTCACCAATGCAATAAGTTTTACTTCCATCGTTTTGGCTCATAACAACATCAACATAAGGCATAAGTTTTTCATCGTGCCATTCACTTAAAAGCGCCTCGTAATTAGCCGAAGAAACTATTGCTATATCGCAATAATTTTGCGCTTCTTGTAAAAATTCACGCACGCCCTCATAAGCTTTTTTACACTGCTTTGGCAAAAGTTCAATAGCATTATTAACGGCAATGCTCCACGCTAAACTAATTTTAAGTATCTCGCTGTTTGTTTTTTCAATCTGTGCTTTTAATGCCGAATTTGAAAGTTCTTTTGAATTCATTACAAAATCTTCTAGGCTT
>CAYJGM010000005.1:18662-39621 GCA_964369495.1 uncultured Bacteroides sp.
AATTTCGCACAAATTTTCATCTGCGTATTTCAGCAAATAATAAAGCGTTTTAAAGCGATTAACACCACGTGTTTGCGAAAACAAGTTTATATGCGCCCATTGTTTTTTTACAATTTCATCGTATTTTTGCAAGCCAAATTGTTCTATTAAACAAGGCGCAAAGCACTCGTTGTGCTTAACGTTCATGCTGTCAATGGCAGAGCCATCGGAATCTATACATATAATAAAGCCCTTGCTTTTAGTGAAATTTGCTATTGATTTACTCATTATATTCTCCGTTAAGCTAAAATTTACATTCTTGTGTCGAATAAACCGCAGAACGCATCGACTGGGTCTACTCCCTCAAATTCGCTCTCTCCGCATATTTTTGCAGCAAGTGCATTAATTGAATTATCGCTTGTATCGTATGTGTTTATATAAGTTTTTGCCTGTGGTACATCCGCAAGAACAAACGGGTTATCAATGCTTGCTACAATAACGGGCAATTCATGAACATACCATGGTATTTCGCCGCCGCCTTTGCTCATGCTCCACGAAACCCTAGCCGCTACTTGCCCTGTGCCGTTTACATTCGCAAGCGTAATAATTAAATCTTGCGCCCCAACAAAATCTTTTATTGGTGTTTTGCCTGCAAAATAAACCATAAGTGCCTTGCCCATCATGGCTTTTTTATTAACTTCTTCGCCACGCATTGCCGCCGCTTGCATCTCTTTTTGTATATCGTCTTGAATTTTTTGAAGCGGTGATATGTAAACATTAACTTCAAAACCACGAGCCTCTAATTGTGCTTTAAGTTTATCTGTGGGCGTTGGCCCCATGCCCGCTTTCATCAAGCCAAAAATACCGCCGCCATCTGCGCCTTTAACGGGCACAATCGTAATGCGTTTATATTTTTCGGGTGTAATAGGTAAAATATCTTGCTTGTTTTTTACAAGTGTTACAGATTTCTCGGCAACTTCTTTTGCCATGGCTTTGTGCTCTTCACAGCCAACAATTTTTTCAACTTCGCTTAAAGGCGGCATAATTTGTGTTCTTTCTTTTTTATGCATGCCTTTGCTTGCTTTAAGTGCCAAAATACGCTCTAGCGCTTCTTGCAAACGCTCTTCGGTAATAATTCCGTTTTTGTAACCATTTAGCATATAGCCGAAATCTTCGTCCATATCGTTAAAGAATAAGAACATGTCGCAACCTGCCTCAATGGCGCGCGGCAACATTTCACTGCGTGTGTACATGCAAGTTAAGCCCACCATATGCGATGCATCGGTTAAAATCATGCCGTTAAAGCCAAGTTTTTCACGTAATAAACCACCTAAAAGTTCTTTAGATAAAGTTGCCGGCATAACGTCTTCGTCTTTTAAAGTTGGGTTTAATTTTTGGCTCCAAGACGGCAACATAATATGCCCAGCCATAATTGCCTCAAGGCCGCTATCAATAAGCGTTTTGTAAACGTGGCCGAATGTGTCCATCCATTCATCGCAACCATAGGTGTTTACGCTTGGTGAAAGGTGTTGGTCTCTGTCGTCAAGGCCGTCGCCCGGGAAGTGCTTCGCCGCACAAGAAAAACCCTCGTTTTCGTGCGCGCCATCGAAATAAGCCTTTGCCATTTTTGCAACTGTTTTTGCATCGTTTGAAAAACATCGGCTTGGAATTATGGGGTTTCGCCAGTTTAAATTGATATCGCTAAGAGGCGCAAAGCTCATGTTACAGCCAATTGCAGCGGCCTCTTTGTTGCCTATGCGTCCCATTTCATAAGCATATTTTTCATCGTTTGTTGCGCCAATTTTAACCGGCATTCCAATTAAAGTGCCATCGGTGCACGCACCGTTGCCACCGCCCTCTGTATTACATGCGATAATTAGGGGGATTTTTGCGTTTTCTTGCAAAATGCGGTTTTGCTCGTAAACTTCTTTTGAAGATGCAGGGTTATAGCGCACGCCGCCAATGTGGTATTTTTGCACAGATGCTTTTAAATACTCTTCATCACGTGTTGCGCCCATGTTAAAAAACAATTGCCCTATTTTCTCTTCGATGCTCATGTTTGCGATTGTGTTTTTTACCCATGTGATGTCCTCATCGCTTAAATTAAAGGGTTTTGCTTTAAAATTAACCATTTTCATCTCTCCTATTTTTATTTTAACCCACAATATACCTGTTCAATGCCCACAACTTAAAGGTTGTTGACAGCTAAAAACTAAAACTAATAGTGAAGAATTAAAGCTAAACAGCGTTTATATTGTGAAATTTACAAGAAAAATACATATCGCAAAATTATATTTTATATTAGCCGAAGGCTACTATAATTGGCATGTGCAAGCCGCGCCGATTAAATAAATGAATATGAATAACCAAAACGAAGTGAAGGTTATTTATATTCTATTTACAGCTTATTTGCTTGTGAATAGCCCTAGCCGCCGCTTTGCCTGCACCCATTGCCAGAATAACTGTTGCTGCACCTGTAACGGCATCGCCGCCGGCGTATACATATTCACGCATTGTTAAACCATCATCTGTTTTTGTTATTATTCTGCCGCGCTTATCGGTTTGCAAACCTGGTGTTGTTGCAGAAATTAAAGGGTTTGGGCTTGTGCCAATACTCATAATTACGCAATCGGCATCAACTAAAAATTCACTGCCTTGTTTCACAATAGGGCTTCTGCGGCCGCTTGCGTCCGGCTCGCCAAGTTCCATTTGCACACATTCTATTTGTGCGGCATGGCCGTTTTCATCGCCTAAAATGCGTGTTGGGTTTGTTAGCGTTTTAAAAATTATACCCTCTTCCATTGCGTGTTCAACTTCCTCTTCACGCGCGGGAAGCTCTTTTAAACTACGGCGATAAACAACGCTTACACTTTGTGCGCCAAGCCTTTTTGCACAACGTGCAGCGTCCATAGCAACATTTCCACCGCCCACAACAACAACATTTTGTCCACGGTATACTGGCGTTTTGCTGTTTTCTTTATAGGCTTTCATCAAATTAATTCTGGTTAAAAATTCATTTGCGCTTAAAACGCCTTTTAAGCTTTCGCCCTCAATATTCATAAAATTCGGCAAGCCTGCACCACTACCTATAAACACAGCTTCATTGCCCATTTCGAATAAATCATCAACATGAAGCGTGCGGCCAACAACAACATTTGTTTGTAATTTTACGCCTAAATCTTTTAAATTGTTTACTTCTGCTTGCACAATTTTTTTAGGCAGGCGAAACTCGGGTATGCCGTAAGTTAAAACGCCGCCCGGCATGTGCAATGCCTCGTAAATATTTACATCGTAACCTTTTTTTGCAAGTTCGCCTGCGGCGGCAAGCCCGGCAGGGCCACTGCCCACAACCGCAACTTTATGCCCGTTTTGCACAGGCAATTGCGCTTTTTCTTTCTTGTTTTCACGTTGCCAATCGGCAACAAAGCGCTCTAAGCGGCCAATGGCAACGCTTTCGCTATCCTCTTTAATTCCACGCACACATTTACATTCGCATTGCGATTCTTGCGGGCAAACCCTACCACAAACGGCAGGCAAACTGCTATCTTTATTAATAATATCAAAAGCGGCGGCAAAATCTTCGTTTGCAACTTTATCAATAAATGCCGGAATATCTATTTGCACAGGGCAGCCTGCAACGCAGGGCTTATGCTTACATTGTAAACATCGCTGAGCCTCTGAAACTGCGGCTTGCTTTGTATATCCAAGCGCAACTTCTTTAAAATTTGCATTGCGTATATTGGCATCTTGCGCCGGCATTGGGTTTTTTGTTTTTTGCATATTCATTGTTTATACTTCCTTTGTTTAGCTTACAAGCTTATTGCTTTTTTATATTTTTTACAAGTTTATTTTTGTTTATTTAGCAAATTGCAATCTGTTTCATATTCGTGGCCTTTATACATAGAACTACGGCTCATAGCTTCATCAAAATCTACAAGGTGGCCATCAAAATCGGGGCCGTGTACACACGCAAATTTAACCTCGCCTCCAACACTAAGCCTGCAACCGCCACACATGCCCGTGCCGTCTATCATTATTGGGTTCATGCTAACAATGGTTTTAATGCCGTGTGGTTTTGTAACGCCACAAACAAATTTCATCATAATAAGCGGGCCAATTGTTATAACCGCATCGTAATTTTCGCCGCTATCAATAAGCATTTGTAATGCGTTTGTAACAAGGCCTTTTTCGCCTGCACTTCCGTCGTCTGTCATCATAATATATTTATCGCTAACGGCTTTAAACTCGTTTTCTAAAATTATTAAATCTTTGTTTCTAAACCCAACAATGCTGTGCACAACCGTGCCTTGTTCATGCAAGGCTTTTGCAACAGGGTAGGCTATGGCGCAACCAACGCCGCCGCCCACAACGGCAACTTTTTTAAGGCCGTTTATATGCGTTGGCTCGCCAAGTGGGCCAACAAAATCTTGCAGACATTCACCCTCGTTTAGCATATTAAGCTCACGCGTGGCACTGCCAACTATTTGAAAAATTATTGTTACAGCGCCAGTTTTTATGTTTGTGTCGGCAATGGTAAGCGGCACACGCTCGCCATCTTCAGTGGCCCTGAAAATAATAAACTGGCCGGCTTTCGCCTTTTTTGCAACAAGCGGCGCATAGATGTCCATTTGCGTTACTGTGTCATTTAAACTTACTTTTCTTAGAATTTTATACATTTCTTCCTCCGGTGTAATTTATATAGTGCGCTTTGAGTTTTTTCGGTTTCCTTGCTTGCGATACAAATTTAAATAAAGCACATCTGTTTTCACAAAATAGTTTAGCGGAACTTTTTATACGCCAAAAAACTTTAAGCCAAAAATATGTAAAAGGCAAGCCTTTCGCCTTGCGAGGTGCACTTGCACAATTTTTGGCTTTTGGTTAAATAAAAGCAAGCTGGCATTAAATTAGCCCTGCTGTGTAGAAATAATGCAAGCCGGGGTTGCATTTGTTTGCCATTTGGCCAAAATTCAACACATACAACCCCAAAGCTTACAGTTAAATAGCGTTAAAGCCGTTTTGCAAATCTTGTAAAATATCATCAATGTTTTCAAGGCCAACAGATAACCTTATCATTCCCGGTGTAATTCCTGCGGCAATAATTTGCTCGTCCGTCATTTGCCTATGTGTGCTTGTGGCCGGGTGAAGTACGCTTGTGGTTATATCTGAAACGTGCACTTCAATGTTTATCATTTGCAATGCGTCCATAAACTTCACAGCCGCCGCCTTGCCACCTATTAATGAAAAACTTATAACCCCACTTGTGCCACTTAGATATTTTTGCGCTAAATCGTAATCTTCATTGCCTTTTAAGCCTGGGTAATTTACAAATTCCACCTCGGCATTAGCCTGTAAAAATTCGGCACATTTCATTGCGTTTTCACAATATCTATCCATGCGCACCGCCAAAGTTTCAAGCCCTAAGTTAAGCAAAAATGCATTTAAAGCACCGGGATATGCACCCATATCACGCATTAGCTGCACCCTTAATTTTGTTATATATGCCTGTTTTTCAAAATCTTTAGCGTAAACAACACCATGATAGCTTTCATCGGGCGTTGTAAGGCCGCTGAATTTTTGTGCATTTGCAAACCAATCAAAATTACCGCTATCAATAATAACGCCGCCAATTTGTAGCGCGTGGCCATCCATATACTTAGAGGTAGAATGTACAACAATGTCTGCGCCATGCTCGAAAGGCCTGCACAACACAGGCGTTGCAAATGTGTTATCTACAATTAATGGCACACCGTTTTTATGTGCAACAGCGGCAAATTTTTCAATATCTAACACACGCAATGATGGGTTAGACAATGTTTCGGCATAAACCGCCCTTGTGTTTTCGTTAAATGCCTTTTGCATGGTGGCCTCGTCGTCATCATTACTTATAAAGCGGCATGTTATTCCAAATTTTTTAAGCGTAACGCTAAGCAAGTTTATGCTTCCGCCATAAAGCGAGCCGCTTGCAACAACTTCATCGCCGGCTTTGCATAAATTCATTATTGCCATCATTGTGGCCGCTTGGCCGCTTGTTGTGCAAATTGCAGCAACACCGCACTCAAGTGCGGCAAGTTTTTCCTCTACCATCGCCACTGTTGGGTTTGATATGCGCGAGTACATATGCCCTGCCTCGCTTAAATCGAAAAGCCTTCCAACTTGTTCGGTAGATGAATATGTAAAAGTTGTGCTTTGATAAATTGGCATAACTTTCGGCTCACCGTTCTTAGGTGTGTAGCCTGCACGTAAACATTTTGTTTCAATTTTCATAATTGCCCGCTTTCCGCCGATATTCGGCATTTATATATTTTGTTTTATACTAATTGTAATATTTTAATAGCCTTTGCGTTGTATAATTTCACCTGCATGAATGGTAGAATGTGCTTGTATTACATTCCCTGCTTTAACAATTGCACCTAACCCAACATGAACACCGCTCTCTATTATACTGTTGTGGTCTATTATTGCGCCAAAGTTAATTATACAGCCTGTATTAATCATGACGTCACCGTTCACGCAAGCATTCGCCAAAACTATACTGCCCTCGCCAACAATGGCGTTATTGCTTACAAAAGCTTTAGGATGTATAATTTTAGGCACTATAAAACCTGCATTTTTTAGTTTATTAAGCCATTCCATGCGCAAAATATTATTTCCAAAAGCAGGGTATGCATAAGGGTATTCGTGCTTAAATTTTAAATATTCTTCACATGTTCCAATGGCATTTTTCAATGCATCGTCTAAAAAAGCAATCTTTTCATAAAAAGCTGTATGCATTGCGGTTTCTTGTACCGTTTGGCCAAAGCCGCCACCGCCTAAAATAAGCAAATTTCGCATAAAAGCACACCCCGAAACAACTCGATTATATTAATATTTACAATTATTTTTATTATAACATAAAAAAACATCGCCTGTAAATATTTTTCGATATATAATTAGCTTTATAAAAGCAAAATATGTAAGTTTTCAAATGATATGTTTTTTATTTCGATGATTTTACTTGACGAAAAATAAAAACGGCTATATAATATTTTATGTTAGTTTTATATGAATAACTAGTATAAAATTGCTCGGCATTCATCACAAAGTGAAAGTTTTTTATATAAATACGAAAACGGCTTGTTACACTTTTACCGAATTTATAGGCTTGATTATTTTTTCACACAATGCTTGCATTAATTTTTTGCTGAAGTAGCTCAGCTGGTAGAGCAGCTCATTCGTAATGAGCAGGTTCGTGGGTTCGAACCCCATCTTCAGCTCCAAAAAAACCTTAACACGCAATTCGTGTTAAGGTTTTTTTGTTTGTTTTATAAAATTAATGTTTCACACAGCATTTAAGCGAAATTGTAGTTTAACTGTTTTTAAATTTGTATAAGACAGCCCGTGTGAAAGTTTTGTTTTTCAATGGCTAAACCCTGTAGCATCAGCATTTTACAATTAAACAAGGCAAAGATAAACAAAATTTTATCAGCCGCATTGTATGAATTTTAAAACGGTTTTACTTAAAATTAAAAACATTATTGATTCATCAATATTGCCATAACAGCTTTTTGTGCATGCATACGGTTTTCGGCTTCATCAAATATTTCGTTGGCGTGTGCTTCAAAAACTTCTGCTGTAATTTCCTCGCCCCTGTGGGCAGGCAAACAATGTTGCACCATGGCATCTGCCTTTGCCAGTTTTAAAAGTTCATCGTTTACTTGGTAACCCTCGAACGCAATTTTGCGCTTTTGCGCCTCATCTTCTTGCCCCATGCTAGACCAAACATCGGTTACAAGTATATCCGCGTCAATCGCACCCTCTTTGGGGTTATTAACAATTGTAAAATTGCCGCTTTCATTTGCAAAATCTATAACATCTTGCGCCGGATAATAACCTTTTGGGCACACAGCAACAACTTGCATTCCAACCTTAATTGCGCCTACTATTAAACTGTTTGCAACATTGTTTCCATCGCCTATATAGCATAGTTTAAGCCCTTCTAAACGGCCTTTGTGCTCACGTATTGTTTGCAAATCTGCAAGAATTTGGCATGGGTGCGCATAATCGGTTAAGCCGTTAATAACAGGTATGCCCGAGTAATCTGCAAGTGCTTGTACTTCGCTTTGTGCAAAAGTTCTAATCATAATGCAATCAAAATATCGCCCCATTACCCTAGCGGTGTCTTCAACGGGCTCACCACGGCCAATTTGCAAATCGTTTGTATTTAAAAATACCGCATTACCGCCCATTTGGTATATGCCAACTTCAAAACTTGTGCGTGTTCGTGTTGATGCCTTAGCAAAAATCATCGCCACGCTTTTGCCTTTTAAATGCTCTTGTTTTTTGCCTTGTTTTTGCGCAAGCTTAAGTTCGTCTGCCAAATCAAGTATTTGTAATATTTCTTCTTTTGTTAAATCCGCCATTTTTAATAGGTGTTTCATTGCATTTCCTCCAAAACATTTTTAATTATTAATACGCCTTTTTCAATTTCTTCATTTGTAATTGTTAGCGGCGGCAATAATCGCAATTTTGTTTTTGCGCTCAGGCATAAAAGGCCTTTTTCTTGGCATTTTAAAAGTACATCTTTAACTGCAATGTTTTCAGATAACTCAATTCCAACCATAAGCCCTTTTACATACACGCTTTTAACATTTTTTAATACTTTTAGTTTATTTTCAAACAAATTGCCTTTTTGTATAATTTCATTTAGATATTCGGGAGTTAGGCGTTTCATAACCTCAATCGCACCTGCGCAAGCCACAGGGTTTGCGCCAAAAGTGCTACCATGGTCTGAGTAGCCAAAAGTGTGCTGAGTTTTTTGCGCAAATAATATTGCACCTATAGGCAAACCGCCCCCAAGGCCTTTTGCAAGTGTTACAATATCGGCTTTAACGCCAAAGTGCGTATGCGCTAAAATTTCGCCTGTTCTTCCAATTCCTGTTTGCACTTCGTCGAAAATAAGTAAAATGTCTTTTTCTTTGCAAAGCGCCGCAATATTTTTAACATAGCTTTCTTGTAAAGGGATAACGCCGCCCTCGCCCAGCACGGCTTCAAGCATTATTGCGCAAACATCGTTGTTTTCATTTATGTAATTTTGCATTGCAGAAAAATCGTTTGGCGGCAAATAGGCAAAACCCTCTACAAAAGGCGAAAAATGTTTGTGGAAAACATCTTGCCCTGTTGCACTTAAAGCCGCTAGCGTTCTGCCGTGAAAGCTGCCCTCTAAAGTTAAAATTTTATACCTGTTTTCGCCATATTTATCGCTTGAATATTTTCTTGCGGCCTTAATTGCGCCCTCGTTTGCCTCTGCGCCGCTGTTGGAAAAAAACACTTTTTCCATGCCGGTGCGCTCGCACAGCATTTTTGCAAGCTCTACACACGGCTTTGTATAGTATAAATTGCTTATATGTTGCAATTTTTGCAATTGTTCATATACGGCATTAACCCAATTTTCATCGCAAAATCCTAGGCTGTTCACCCCTATTCCGCTTGTAAAATCTAAGTAACTTTTGCCATATTCATCGAAAATTTCACTGCCTTTTGCATTTGTAAAACAAAGTTCATTTCGGGCATATGTGTTTGCAATATATTGTTTATCATCTAGCATTGTTGTGCTTTTGTTATTGCTCATTCTTGTTCCCTTTCACTGTTATCGCAGTATAAAAGCGTTCCGCTTCCCTTGTTAGAGAATATTTCCATAAGCACCGAGTGCTCCATTCTGCCATCTATAATTGCCGCTTGGTGAACACCGTTTTTAATGCAATCAACACAGCCGTTAATTTTCGGTATCATGCCACCGCTTATTATGCCGCTTTGCATAAGCTGTTCAACTTCGCTAATTTCAACTTGCTCTATCAATGAATTTTCATCGTCTTTATCTTTTAACAAGCCAACAACATCTGTCATCGAAATAAGTTTTTCCGCCTTTAGCGCAATTGCAATTTTACATGCGGCTGTGTCGGCATTTATATTGTAAGCTATGCCGTTATCATCTATTCCCACAGTTGCAATTACAGGTATAAAGCCTGAGTCCATCAAATAGTTAATTAGCGTTGTATCAACATTTTTTATGCTTCCAACAAAGCCTAAATCCGGGTTTGTTTTCTTTTTTTTGCATTTTAGAATATTGCCGTCCATTCCGCAAAGGCCAACGCCATAGCCACGCAAAAGCGCAACTAAATCTTTATTTACTTTACCTGCTAAAACTTGCTGTACAACGTCCATTGTTTGGGTGTCTGTGTGGCGAAGGCCATTTATAAACTTTGGCTCTTTGCCAAGTTTTAAAAGTTGGCTATTTATTTCAGGGCCACCGCCGTGTACCAAAATAACACGCATACCAAGAAGAGAAAGCGTAACTAAATCGTTCATTGCGGCAGCTTTTAATGTTGCGTTTTCCATGGCGCTACCACCGTATTTTACAACAATGGTTTTTCCTCGATAATTGCAAATATAAGGTTGTGCCTCGTTTAAAACACGCACCATTTGTTCTGTTTTAATTCTTTCTTGTTCGCTCATAATTAATCCCTTTTTTTGTTTTTTTGTTATTTGGTTTGCAGGCTGCTTTTTCATGCAACTGCATTGTAAATTATTTGCCGCTTTTAAATCACCGTCTTGCGTGGGTTACTTAAAACTTATATTTTATTAAACGTGATAGGCAAACGTTGTATCATAGGCAGTTTCTATGAATTGGCTGGATTGATTGTTATTATTTGCAAAATAATGTTTGCTTGTATTTGTAAACTATCATGTTCTGTAATCTCCGTTAATTTTTACATAGTCGTAAGTTAAATCACAGCCCCATGCCATTGCGGTTTCATCGCCGTCGTTCATATCAATTAAAATTTGAATTTCGTTTGCCTTTAACACTTTTGCCGCAACTTCTTCGCTATAAGGCGCATGCATTGCGTTTTCGCAAACTTTAACGCTTCCAAATTCACTTTTTAATACAACGCTTACTTTTTCAATGCTAAATTCGCCTTTTGCATAGCCAATCGCACAAAGCACACGGCCCCAGTTTGCATCTTCGCCAAACATTGCGGCCTTAAACAAATCCGAACATATTACACTTTTACTTATTGTTCGTGCATTTTGCTTTGTATTTGCGCCTGTAACAACGCATTCAAGTAATTTACTGGCGCCCTCGCCATCTGCCGCTATCGCCCTAGACATGTGTGAGGTTACAGCCTTTAAGGCGGCGGCAAATTTTGTGTAATTTTCATCTTCGCTATCTATAATTTTATTTTCGGCTAGGCCGTTTGCCATTATAATAACTGTGTCGTTTGTGGAAGTATCACCATCTACACTTACTTGGTTAAAGGTGTCTACAACGTCATCAGAAAGCGCTTTTTGCAGTAATTGCGGCGCTATGGCTACATCGCTTGTTATAAAAATAAGCATTGTTGCCATGTTAGGGTGAACCATTCCGCTGCCTTTTCCTATTGCGCCCATTCGGCAAATTTTACCGTTTATTTCAAACTCAACGGCTATTTCTTTAAGTTTTGTGTCTGTTGTCATAATCGCCGTGGCGGCATCTTCGCTGCTAACTATATTATAATTTAGCTTTTCATATGCCTTTGGCACGCCTTCCAAAAACGGCTCGATAAGCAGCTCTTGCCCTATAACTCCTGTAGAATTCACAAGCACATCTTCTGCATTTAAATTCGCGCTTTTTGCCACAATTTCGCAAATTTCTTTTGCAATTTCATAGCCGTTCGGGTTACATGTGTTTGCATTTCCACTGTTGCAAACAATTATTTGCGCTTTTTGATTTTTCAAATGCTCTTTTGTAACAACCAGCGGTGCGCCTTTAACCTTGTTTGTGGTATATACCGCCGCCGCGCTACATAATACATCGCTTTTAATAAGCGCTAAATCTAATTTTGTTTTATTTTTTCTAATTCCGCAGTGAACACCGCTTGCGCTAAATCCTTTCGGTGCGCATATTCCGCCTAAAATTCGCTCCATTTTTTCTCCTTATTTTTCAGGTAAACCTTTAAATATTTTTTCTAGGTGTTTTTACATTATTCAAATAATGCAGATTTTAACAGATTTTTCGTACGAGATGGTAAAAAAGCAAAACGCTGCTTAATGCAATTTAGGCTTCTGTAGAAAAAATATGCCAAACGCTGTGCAATAAACGCTAGGTGGGTGCGCTTTAATTCAAAATAATTACTCAAGCCCTGCTCTTTCCGGCAAGCCTAACATAATATTTATACATTGTATAGCCGCTCCCGAGCTTCCTTTTCCTAGATTATCAAAAACACTTGTTAATAAAATTTGCCCTTCTTCTTCGTTTTCGTAGCAATAAATATGCATTAAATCACTGTTTGCGCCAATGTTTGCAGGTAAAAATCCATTTGCAGGTGCATCGTTTAAATCGTGTACAATTATGCCCTTTTCACCATTATAATAAGTTTTTAAAGCTTGTACAACCTTTTTTGCACTGCAACTGTTAAATTGTTTTTGAAATAGCGGAACACTAACCGCCATTCCTCGTGGAAAATCTGCCACAACAGGGCAAAAAAGAGGCGAATTTTTAATGCCTGTGATTTTTTTCATCTCGGGCAAATGTTTATGTTTTAAGCTTAATGCATATGCCCTAGGTGCATTGTACTCATTTTGTCTATCGCTGTTTTCATAATCGGCTATCATCCCTTTGCCGCCGCCTGTATAACCCGTTATTGAATAAACGTTTAAATTTGCACTTTTATCAAGCAAATTTTGTTCAATTAAAGGCGTAATTAACGCAATAAATCCGCTTGCATGGCACCCCGGGATAGACACCCTATTTGCATTTTTTATTTGCTCTCGCCTATTATTAATTTCTGCAAATCCGTAGATCCAATCATCGTTTGTTCGGTGTGCTGTGCTTGTATCGCACACCCTTGCAGTGCTAGGCAGGCGGCTTACAAGCTCTTTTGCGGCTTCATCCGGCAAGCATAAAACGCTAATATCTGCATTTTTCGCCGCCTTAACACGAGCATCTATATTTTTGCGCTCGTTTTCGTTTAGCAAAACAAGGTTTAAATCCTCACGTTGTGAAAGCCTTTGTACTATTCTAAGGCCTGTTGTGCCTACACTTCCATCTATAAAAATTTTATGCATTCTTTACTCCCTATTGCATATTTATGTATATTTATACATTCATTGTGCATATTATACACTAATTTAAACTAAAAAGCAAGTGTTTTAACACAAAAATTTAATTGTATAAATGTGTAATGTTTGTAAATTTTTTTATTTAGAGCATGCCTACAATTTAATATGCAATTTTTACATATTATATATTGTTTATTTCCCTTTATTGCATAAGACATACTTAATAGATAAAATAATTTTTGCCAACACTATTTAGTAAAATTAAAATGCTTTACATATATTAATACATTTATTATAATGTAAAAAAACACAAAATTACGGAGGCTTTGAAATGAGAGCATACGAAAGATTGATTAACTATACCAAATTCGAAAGCGCATCAGACGCCAATAGCAAAAGCTGCCCAAGCACCAAATCACAACTTGTTTTTGGCGAATATCTCGTAAATGAGATGACGCAAATCGGTATAAAAAACGCCTTTATGGATAAACACGGATATGTTTCGGAACAATTCCGGCAAACGTGCAAAATGTACCTACCATCGGCTTTATAGCACATATGGACACCGTGCGCGATGTACCGTTTGAAAATGTAAAAACCGCCATAATTGAAAATTATGACGGAGAAATTATAACACTTAACGAAAAGCTTGATATCACGTTGTGCCCAAAAGAATTCCCCGAGCTTTTAAAACACAAGGGAAAAAGCATTTTAGTAACTGATGGCACAACTCTTTTAGGTGCCGACGACAAAGCCGGCATTGCCGAAATTTTAACTATGGCGCAAATGCTTATTAGCGATAACAGCATTAAACACGGCGAAATAAAAATTGGCTTCACGCCCGACGAAGAAATAGGCCGAGGCGCAGATTTATTCGACGTTGAGGGCTTTGGCGCACAATTTGCCTACACACTGGACGGCAGTGAATTTGGCACAATTGAATATGAAAATTTTAATGCAGCAGCTGCAAAAATTAAAATAAACGGTGTAAATATTCACCCCGGTACAGCAAAAAACAAAATGAAAAATGCGCTTGAAATAGCAATGGAATTCAACAGCAAATTGCCTGTTTTCGAACGGCCACAATACACCGAAAATTACGAGGGATTTTATCACCTAGTGCATTTTTCAGGCATAGTTGAAAAGGCTGAAATGCAATACATATTGCGTGACCACGATGAAAACAAATTAGCAAAGAAAAAAGAGCTTTTAAACCTTTGCGCTAAAATGATAAATAAACAATATGGCGAAAATACAATAGAAATTGAAATAGTAGATAATTATAAAAATATGCGCACACAAATTGAAAAAAACATGAATATTATTACACTTGCAACTAAAGCAATTGAAATGGCAGGCGGCACTGCACAGAGTGTGCCCATTCGCGGCGGAACCGACGGCGCAAGGCTGTCTTTCATGGGATTACCCTGCCCTAATCTTGGCACAGGTGGCCATAACTATCACGGCAAAAAAGAATATGCAGTAATAGAAGATATGGACAGCTGCGTGCAAGTTATGATAAATATTGCCACACTTTTTGCGCAAGATAACGTATAGTTTAATTAGGCTACTTTAAGTTTATTTGTGTATTTATCGCCTGTTTTAACTTTTACTTTAATTTGAATATTTTGCACCATTTTTTCATATTTAACAAATGTTTTTAGTAAAAAGGCACACACTAAAACCGTAATTATTCCTTGCACAAGCCCACTGTTTCCCTCTATAACAGCCACAGTTTGAAAAAATATAACAAACGCATTAAGTAATATTAACATCCTCAAAATAAAAGATAATACTTGTTTCATGTTTCTGCTCCTTTTTGTTTATATTTACATAATAATACAACTTTTGGTTGTTGTCAATATGTTTTTACAACTTTTTTTATATTTTTTTGATTTTAGCCTTTACAAATACACCTTTTTGTAGTAATATATAAGTAACAAATATTTTTGGGGGTATTTTATGTTTAAATTAAGGTTAAAAAAATTGCGAAATATCAACAAAATTTCTCAAACTAAGCTTTCAAAAGAGCTTGGAGTGAGCCAGCAAGCTGTTGGAAAATGGGAGACCGGCCGCTGCACGCCAGACCCTCAAACGCTTGCTACTCTTGCCGGATTTTTTAACGTTAGCACAGATTATTTATTGGGCATTGATAACATTATTTCCGATAATTCATCAAAATTCAACAATGGTTTTAGCGAACAATTAATTCCTATAATTGGTACGGTTAGGGCGGGATATAACGCCTTAGCGTTCGAAGAAGATTATGGAAGTGAGTATGCCAGTGTTAAAAACCCTGAAAAATATTTTTATCTTATTGTTAAGGGCGATAGCATGGAACCTCGTATAAGCGATGGAGATTTAGCCTTGGTTCACAGGCAAGAAACACTGGATAATGGTGATTTAGGTGTTGTTGTTTATGCAGAGGGTAACGGCACATTAAAAAAATTTATTAAGCGCGATAATGCAATTATTTTACAACCCTTTAATCCCTCTTACCAAGCCGAAATAATTATGGGTGAAGATTTAAACAACCTTTATATTGTTGGTAAAGTTGTCGAAACCAAAACTAAATGGTAACCGGTATATTTTAATATTAACATCTTTACTGTACCATAAAGCGGACAATATTGTTTTAATAGGAGATTTCGCCTATGGACGCCCTAAAAAAGCTTGAAATTTTAACCGACAGCGCAAAATATGATGTTGCCTGTACATCAAGCGGTTCGCATAGAAACGGTAACACAAACGGAATTGGAAACACAAGCATAGGCGGCATTTGCCATACTTTCTCGGCAGACGGCAGATGTGTTAGCCTACTTAAAGTGCTATTAAGCAACAACTGTGTTTACGATTGCAAATATTGCGTTAATCGCATTTCAAACGATGTTCCACGTGCGCAATTCACCCCTTTAGAATTGGCAGATTTAACAATTGAATTTTACAGGCGCAATTATATTGAGGGGCTGTTTTTATCGAGCGCAGTTTTTAAAAATGCCGATTACACTACGCAACAAATGATAAAAACACTGGAAATTTTACGAAACGAATATAAATTTAACGGTTATATACACGCAAAAGCAATACCAGGCGCAAACGATGTTTTAATTCATCAATTAGGATTATTAGCCGATAGAATAAGCGTTAATATTGAATTGCCAAGCGAGCAAAGCCTCACATTGCTTGCACCGCAAAAAACTAAAAAGAATATTTTATTACCAATGGGGCAAATAAAAAACGGCGTAGAGCAAAACAAAAGCGAACTGGTAAAATATAAACATGCTCCCAAATTTGCGCCCGCAGGGCAAAGCACGCAAATGATAATAGGCGCATCTCCCGAAACCGATTATCAAATTTTAAAATTAACTGAGGGGCTTTACAATAAATATAGTTTAAAAAGGGTTTTTTTCTCGGCTTATATTCCTGTTTCAAGCAACCCTGCTTTGCCCTCTATTGATACAAAGCCGCCTTTGTTAAGAGAGCATAGGCTGTATCAAGCCGATTGGCTTTTAAGGTTTTACAAATTTAACGCTCAGGAAATATTAAACGAAGAAAATCAAAATTTCAACCCTTATTTAGACCCAAAATGTAATTGGGCAATACACAATATGCATTTATTCCCTGTTGATATTAATAAATGCTCTTATGACATGCTTTTGCGTGTTCCGGGAATAGGCCCAAAAAGTGCGCAAAAAATTAGAATCGCAAGGCGTAATACAAATTTAGATATGCAAGATTTAAAACGTATCGGCGTTGTTATAAAACGCGCGCAATTTTTTATACTATGCAAAAATTTCAACAGCCCCACATTTGCAAACCGCACCGCAACCGTGCGTGCACTTTTAGACCCAAATGCATTTAACATAGGCACCGAGCAACTTAGTTTTTTTAATGCGCCCGAAATTAAACTTATTCAAACAGAGGCAATAAGCGCACAAATTGCAAGCAACATCGCCAAAGAGGAGGCAATTTCATGTCTAGCAGCAGGGATGTGATTTATACTTATGATGGCACATTTGATGGGCTTTTGTGCTGTGTTTATGAACATTATTACAATAAAACAAACCCTATTCAAATTACTTTGCATGATGAAGTAAACCCAAGTTTTTTTGAAATATATTATATACAAACAAACAATGAAAAAGCACAGCGTGTTTACATTTCCATAAAAGAGAAAGTTTCTCTTGATGCCCAAAATTTAGTAAAAATAGCTTTTTTGTCTTGTTTAAAAGATAAAGAAATCGCCATATTTAACTTTTTAAAATTTGCATATAAAAATGGTGCTAAAACAACAAAATTGCTTTCACAACCTGAAGTTTCAACGCTTTTAGATGCTCAAAGGCATTTGTTTAACGAAGCGCATAATCTGAAAGGTTTTGTGCGCTTTTCAGATTACGATGGCGCTCTTGTTTCTCAAATTTCTCCTAAAAATTATATTTTACCTTTTATTAAACACCATTTTTGCACAAGGTTTGCAAACGAAAATTTTTTAATTTACGATAAAACGCACAAATGCGCATTGCTTTATAAAGAACATAAAGCGCAAATTATAAATATTAATGCCCTACAATTGCCTAATGTTACCCATACCGAGCAAAACTACAGGGCTTTATGGCGGCATTTTTACGACACAATTGCAATTAAAGCAAGGCAAAACCCACGTTGCAGAATGTCGCATATGCCAAAGAGGTACTGGGAAAACATGACAGAGTTGCAAACAATTAACGCAATTGAAAATATTTAAAGAGGTTTTATGAAACTTAACGAGTTAGGACATTGCGGAATAATGGTTAATTATGCTTGCAATGCCGCTTGTAGGCATTGCTTGTATTCGTGCTCGCCAAAAAGAGAAAAAAATTATATGCAAAAAAATACCGCTGCTAAAATTGGCAAACTGCTTCAAGACGGCGGTTGTCGCCATGTGCACATAGGCGGCGGTGAGCCATTTTTAAATTTCGAAGGCCTTTTAACCGTTATTAACACATTAGCGCAATATAATGTATATATTGACTACGTTGAAACCAATGCGTTTTGGGCAAGAAATGAGCAAAAAGTTTGCGAATATATAAATAAATTACTTCACGCGGGAGTAGACACTTTGTGTATTTCAATCGACCCTTTTCACGCTGAATATGTGCCGCCTTTTTTGCCAATAAAGTTATATGAACTATGTAAAAAACATAACATGGGCTGTTTTTTATGGAAAGCCAATTTTATTAAAACGCTTTCTAACTTAGACATGAATATTACGCATACACGTAATGAATTTGAAGAAAATTTACAAAAAGATTACATAAAAAACACTGCCGATTTTTACAATATTAGGTATGGTGGTAGGGCCATGAACATCGAAGAGGAATATACGCAAAAACAACCATATAACAATTTGCTTTCAACGCAGAAATGCTCTTCTCTTATTTCTACAGAACACTATCATATAGATTTGCACGCTCAATTTATTCCATCGGGTTGCACTGGCATAATTATACCATTCTCAGAAATCACCACAGAAATCAAAGCCGGAAAATACCCTGTTGTAGATGCTCTGATAAATAAAGGCATTAAAGGGCTTTACGATTTTGCTGTTGTAAAAGGTTTTAAACCAAAGCCCGAATATACATCCAAATGTGCATTTTGTATAGATATAAGGGAATATTTAAGCTTTAACTTTGATTTTAGTGAGCTTAATAAAGAACATTATATCGCATCAAAAACATATTATTAATAAATTTACAAAGCTAAAACAAATTAATACTAAAACGGAGATTTTCATGGATACTATTACTTTGGCAAAAAAATGCAAATTTAATATTTTAAACGAGGGCGATAACCGCGAGATAACAGGCGTTTTTTGTGGCGATTTACTATCTTGGGCAATGGGCAGGGCAAAAGAAGGTGATGCTTGGTGCACTGTTATGGGTAATGTAAACACAATAGCCGTTGCAACCCTTGCGGATTGTGCCTGCATAGTTTTATGCCACGAAAGTGTTGCGGATGAAGATATGCTTGCAAGGGCAAAACAGCAAGGCGTATGTTTATTTTCAACCGATTTACCCGAATATGAGGCATGTGTGCTATTGAACAAAACCTTGGTGTAATTTATGCTTTACGATTTACACATTCACTCTTGCTTGTCCCCATGCGCCGACGACGACATGACCCCCGCTAATATAGCAGGGCTTGCAAAGTTAGCCGGCGCCGATATAATTGCTATAACAGACCATAACAGCGCATTAAATTTACCAGCTGCACAAGTAGCGTGTAATTTTTACGGCATTAAGCTTTTACCGGGAATTGAGGTTACAACCCAAGAGGAAATACACATTTTATGTTATTTCAAAGGTGTTCAAGCTGCCCTTAAGCTAGGTGAAATATTGTATGATAAACTTATAGATATACCATACGACGAAAACATCTGGGGCAAACAGCTAATTGTTAACGAACATGATAAAATTACAGGCCAGGTAAAAAAACTTTTATCAGGCCCTGTTAGCATGAATATTTATGAAGTTCTAGCGCAATGCAATCGATTAGGTGGCATTGCGCTACCTGCACATATTGAAAAAGATAGCACTTCGATAATTTCAGTTTTGGGTTTTTTACCTGAAGATTTATTTTTTGACATTATCGAAAGCAATAATATTGAAAAATTACAAAAATATATTGATTTAGGATTTTTACCAAATGCAAAAGAAGTTTTAATTTCTTCTGACGCTCATTGTTTAAATAATATTGCAGGAAATTTGCAAACATTAAGCTTAAATAGCGCCCTTTTAAGTTTGATTGATTAATTAGTTAAATTTAATAAGCAAATTTTTTATATAAAAATTAAAAATGCAATCGCAAGATATATCTTGCGATTGCATTTTTGTGTTATTTATATTTAAATCTTGTAAATCGATTTATATTTAAATTACTATCAATCAACGTTATTTTCTTAAAAATTAATGAGAAATATTTTTAAAAACCTAGGTTTTCATTAACAATTATAACTTTAATTCTGTTTTTTACCCTTGAAAGCCTTGTGACAACAGTTTGCGCGCATATTGAATTTGTATAACAATCGCCGCATTTGCCCGTTTGTGAGCAAGGTGTATTGATGCCAAGGCGCAAACAATTTGCAGAACATGCGTCTGTTTCAATTTTTCTTAGCGCTGTTTGTAAATCGAAAGTAATTTTATTTACGCCCGCAATTACAATAACGCTTTTGGGGCCAAAACATAGCGCCGCAACCCTGTTTGCATTTCCGTCAATATTAATAAGCTCCCCGTCCATTGTAAGTGCATTTGTGCTCATAAAATATGTATCACAAAGCAATGCCTCTCGCATTAACTGCGTTTGCTCTTGTGGAGTTTTTCCATCTTGCCTATCAATAACTTTATAATTATGTGTTTTTAATTGTTGTATTATACCAATTTCAACTAATGTTTGCGAGCCGCCAAATGAAACCGTACTGTTCTCTTCGGTTAAACTAAGTGCTAATTTAACCGCTTCTTCTTTTGTTTGGCAAAAAAAACCCTGCATAAATCTTTTTTCAAGTTTTTTTATTATAGTATTTGCTTTGTTTTCATTGTTTATTTTTGTGTAGTTCATAAAAACGCTCCTTTTTATTTTTTTGCTTTCGCTTGTTTTTTTCAAAATATGCCCTATGCCATATTATAGCATAAAATATTATATAAGAAAACCTAAACCAACTTTGTTTTTTATTTCAACGATTTTACTTAAATTTTTAAAACTATTTTTAATTGAAAAATTATAGATTTATTCCATTTTTTGTATATATTTGCTTAATATAGGTAATTAATCAACAATTATATGCACATTACTTCTAAAAATAAATTATTTAATTATTTTAATTGCCTTTTAGATTTTAGTTTGTTATATTAAAAATGTAAGCAAATTTGTC
>CAYJGM010000005.1:39631-48422 GCA_964369495.1 uncultured Bacteroides sp.
AAAGACACCTTAACCATATATAATTGCTAATATAAAAAGTAATTTTATTCAAACAAACACTTTATCGTTTAATAATATATTTTTATTATTATTATTAATTTGGGAGCTTTTACATGCGACAAAAATCTACAAAAATCAACAATAAAATAATAATTATGGCTATTATTACCGCTTTCATTGTTGCGATTTCTTTTTCGTTTTCTATCAATACTATGATTAGCGACGAGCTTACCATAGCCATTGAGCATGAACTTGATAGTGCTCTCTCATACCAAAAACTTGCTATAAACGAGCATAACAAGAACAATATGTCGCAGTTAAAAGCAACGTCTAGTTATATTTCAAATAGTGTAGATAATCCTGATGAAATAAAATTAATTTTAAATTCACAAATTCAACATTCGCACATGAGCGAACTGTATTTCATTACACCAGACGCAAAAGGAACTTCACAAAGTGGCGAGAGAAAAGATTTTTCAAACAACATGGCTTTTAACATGGTTATGCAAACACAAGAGGCTGCCTCTTCAATTAGCGATTTATCCAGCATAGATGAAGGCATTATGGATTTGGCTGTTCCGGTTATTATAAATGGTGAAATAGCGGGTGTAGTATTAGGCGTAAATTATGTTATGCCATTACTTACGGAACTTAACAAAGATTTAGCTGAATTCAGTTATGTTATAGTAACAAATAAAGACAATGAAATTGTAGTTAGCACTTCCCCTGAAACTTACACAACATTTGAGCACTTAGAGCAAAATGATGTTGAATTTAAACAAGGCGGAAGTTTAAGCAATATTTTAATTGATATGTCACACGGGATAGAGGGTATTTGCGAATTTACAATAAATTCAAATACCACTATTGTAAAATATATGCCCCTTGGAATTGGCGACTTAACCATATTGATTTTCGCCCAATCCGATCAGCTTGAAACCGGTATTAGGTCAATTTCAACAGTAATGATATATGTAAGTATAATATCTTTTCTTATTTTAGCCGGGCTTGTTATTTATGTGTGGGCAATTAAAAGCAAAAGCATAACTCAATTTGAAAAAATCGCATATTATGATGAACTTACAACCTTGCCTAATTTATCTAAATTAAAAAAAGACATATACGATATCTTAAACAAAAACAAGAATAAAAAATATGCTATAATTAAAGTAGATGTTACAAATTTTAAATCTATCAACGAAACATACGGCTATCAAATAGGTAATAAAGTTCTTTGTGCATTTAAAGAAATAGGCGCAATGGTTCCTGAAAAAACGCTTATTATTTCAAGAGTTGGAATTGATGAATTTATTTTCTTTGCAGGCAATAATTTTTTAGAAGAGCTAGATGCATCAACCTCTTACTACGAATCATACTTTAAAAAACTTATTCCCGAACTTGAAAACCACCATTTGAAATTTACTTATGGACGCTATTTCATTGATTTAGGCGAAACCGATGTGGATGACATTTACACAAAAGTTAGCCTTGCGCACACAATGGCACGCGAGAAAAAAGATTTTGTTATTTGGGATTATGACGATAATTATAAACAGCGTGTTTTAAAAGATGCCGCATTGGAAAACAAAATGTACATGGCGCTTGAAAACCAAGAATTTTGTGCGTATTTACAACCGAAATTTGAAATAAAAACACAAAAGATAATAGGCGCAGAGGCTTTGGTAAGGTGGATAGAACCAAGCGGAAATATAATTTTCCCGAATGATTTCATTCCGCTTTTTGAAAGCAATGGATTTATAATAGAAATTGATATGTTTATTTTAAGAAGTGTTTGCGAGCGTTTAAGGCAGTGGAAAGATGGCGGCAACGATTTTATCCCAATATCGGTTAATTTTTCTCGTTTACATTTGGAAACCACTAATTTTGTAAACAATATTATCTCAATTGTAGATGAATATAATATACCCCACAAATATATTGAAATAGAAGTTACGGAAACCACAGCGCTTAACAATGAAAATTCATTTAGAAACTTTATAGAAAAATTACATGATTCCGGTTTTAAAATTTCAATAGATGATTTTGGCACAGGTTATTCTTCACTTGGGTTATTAAAAGATTTTAAAATGGATATTTTAAAATTAGACAGAAGTTTTATTGCTGAAACGCTTGAAAATGAACGTAAAGAGCTAATTGTTGACGGCATTATTAAAATGGCGCACAGCCTTGACATGAGCATAGTAGCCGAAGGCGTTGAAGACGATGAGCAGGTTGAGTTTTTATCTTCTATTAATTGCGAGGCGGCACAAGGTTATTTTTATGCAAAACCTATGCCAATTAATGAATTTGAGCAAAAATTTATAGTTATTCAATAAATGTATACTAATTTTCAATGGTTCTTTGTCAATATTGGAGTAAATCCTAAAAACTGATATAATAAAAACAGGCTGCGATGTAATTGTGAATTATGACAATTACATCACAGCCCATTTTTTTATAAAGGCTTATGAAAAATATTTATGCTTTTTATTTTAATTTTTCCGGCGCCCTGTTTTCCTATGAAATTTAAAAACAGCCTTTTTAGTCTTTTGTTATCTAAGTTAAAATCCATGGTATACTTTAAAAATTCTGTGCTGTTTTCTTTTATTTCTATGCTGTATTGGGTGCAGTTTTTCTCGCTTATATGTGGGTTTTTAAACCAATCATTAACGCTTAAATCTTCATGCGCCAAAATTACATTACAGGTTTTCATATCGCTTTCATTGCATAAAATAATTTCAATTTTATTTGCGCTGTTTAATGTTAAGCCCGGCCAAATGCTGCTTTGCACCGTGCTTTCTTTACTGTTTATATCAATTTGCAAAAATCCATCGCTATTATGTTTTACGTTTGTGTTGCCTTGCGCGTGAAAACCCATTGCAGCTTTAGAAAAATCCCAACATTTTTCGCTTAAATTATGTGTTTGCGGTTTTTTCAGTGTGCCATCTTCATTAAACTCAATTTTTGCAAGTTCAACGCCTCTGCAAAAATGGCTTATTTCAGGAAACTCGCTAACCATATACCAATTATTTTTAAAAAAGAAAAAATCATTATGCTCACAACAATCGGGGTTGTACTCGCCCATGTAATTATACGGGCCATATAAATTTTTTGCCGTTGCATATTTTCCGCCCCAAATTAAATAATAAATGCTGTTCCTTTTGAAAATACTCGGTTTATCATCTGTTTTAACTTCTTCGCCCAAATTATTGTAAATGGGTATACGTGTGGGCTTTTCTTGCAAACTAAGCAAGTTTTGCCCTAGTTTTGCTATATAATAATGCCCTGAGCCAACAATAATATAATGCTCGCCATTTTCATAAAAAACGGCAGGGTCGTATGGGGGTACATCGCTTAAATTTTTGCTATCAATAAGCGGTTTTTTCAGCACATCAACATAAGGCCCCTCGGGTTTATTTGCCACAAGCACACCCGTGCTAATGTTTTTATTTGAAAAAAACCAATAATATTTATTATTGTGCTTTTTTAAATTGCCCGCCCAACAATTCGGCGCGTTTCCGATATATGTATCCGTAGGCAGTATTTCGCCTATTTTTTGCCAGCTTATTAAATCGCTTGTTTGTAAAATAACCCATTTATCCATGCGCCATGTGTCGGTGGTAAGCGGGCTTTCATCGTGCCCGCAAATTACATATATGTTTTCGCCGTCTACTAAAGCGTGTGGGTCTGCTAAACCTTGCGCAGGGAAAATGCTATTGTTGTTCATAAAACATATCCTTTCAAAATTAATTTAATAAATAACAGCCTAAATCGACATACTGAATATTATTTACAGTGCTTTTTAGTGCAAACATTGAAAAACCGCTTGCATAATTGTATAATTAAAGCGTGTTAATATTACACTAAAAGGAGAAAATTATGCTAAATGTATATATAGATTACATAACTAAAGAGGATTGCATGCATCGAATGAGTGAATTTTCGAATGTTAATTTTTCTTTTGATGCGCAAGATTTGTACAAAAGTGAAATAATTTTTGGAGGCCCCGACATACAACAAATTAACAATTGCCCAAATTTAAAGTGGATTCAAACCATGAGTGCCGGCGTCGACATGTATATGAAGGGTGATTTCCCAAAAAATATAATGCTAACAAATGCACGTGGGGCATACGGCACGGCAATATCAGAGCATTTGCTTTCAATGCATTTAACACTTATAAAAAAGCTGAATGAATACTACGAAAACCAAAAGCAAAGCACTTGGAAAAAATTAGGCACAGTGCAAAACGTAAAGGGCTCTACCGTGCTTATTATTGGTTTTGGCGATATAGGCAAAAACTACGCAAAACTTGTAAAGGCAATGGGCGCAAAAGTTATAGGCATAAAAAGAACACCAATTAAGCTGCCGCCTTATGCCGATGAAATACACACTGCTGATAATTTAGAAAATGTTTTGCCAATTGCAGATGTAATTGCAATTTGCACCCCCGGCACAAACAGTACAAAGAATATGATAAATAAAAAAACAATTGCACAGATGAAAAACGGCGCCATTATTTTAAATATCGGCAGAGGGCATATAATTGACAGCGATGCGCTTTGTAATGCGCTTGATAGCGGTAAAATAAGCGGTGCGGGGCTTGATGTTACAAACCCTGAACCGCTGCCGAAAAACCATAAACTTTGGAATTATAATAATGTAATAATAACACCACATATTTCAGGTAATTTTCATTCGAATGAAACCAAAAATACCATAGTAGATATATTTTTTGATAACTTACATAAATTTATTAACAAAAACGAATTGGAAAATGCGATAAATTTAACGTTATTGCAATAATTAGCTGTTAAAGATTATTCAAACAGCTGTTTATCTTAAAAATATTAAAAAGTTTTAACAAGCTCTATTAAATACTTTTTAAATTCTTCGCCTATTTCCTCGTGTGTAAGTGCTACTTCAACGCCGGCTTGCATAACGCCCAGTTTTGCGCCCATGTCGTAGCGTTTGCCTGTAAAATCAACGCCTGTCATTCCTTTTGTTCTTGCCAAAACTGCCATTGCGTCTGTAAGCTGAATTTCGCCGCCGGCGCCCGGTTTTGTGTCTTTTAAAACATCGTAAATATCGGGCGTTAATAAACAGCGCCCCAAAATGCTGTAAAGGCTAAACTCTTCGCCGGGCGCGGGTTTTTCAACCATGTCTGTAACATCAAAAACATTATCTTTAATATTATGTACTTTTAGCGAAGAATATTTTTGAATATCTTTGCTGTTCACTTGTTTAATGCCAACACATGCCTTTTCATATTGCTCGTACGCCCTGCAAAGTTGCGCCGCAACAGGGTCTTTTCCTATAATAACGTCATCGCCGTACAAAACCAAAAACGGCTCGTTTTGTGTAAAGGCTTGTGCCTTTAATACAGCATGCCCAAGGCCTTTCATCTCTTTTTGCCTAATGAAAAATATATCTGCTAAATTCGAGATATTTGTGCATTCTTTTAATAAACTTTCCTTTGCAGCGCCACCTTTTAAAAGTGCGTTTTCAAGTTCGGGCGCTTTATCGAAATGGTCTTCAATAATGCCTTTGCCACGGCCGGTTATTATTAAAATTTCCTCAATGCCTGCTAAAACCGCCTCTTCCACAATGTATTGTATAGAGGGCTTATCTACAATAGGCATCATTTCTTTTGGCATTGCCTTTGTTGCCGGCAAAACCCGCGTACCAAAACCCGCCGCCGGTATTATTGCTTTTTTAATTTTTTTCATGTTTATCTCCGTTTCAAAAATTAAACTAAATTGTAAAGTGCCAGAATATTCTCAGCGCCAACCAAGAAAACAAATCCATAGCTTATTGCTAAGGCAATTACAATATATATTGCTACCGCAACTGCCGAGGGCGCACCAGCTTTTGTTAGCTTTTTATTATATTCATCAACGCTTGTTTCGCTTTGCTGAAGTTTTTTTATTATTTTTACGCCGTGTTGCCGAAACAAGTAAAAAGCATAAAGGCCAAAATATATGCTCATGGCAAAATTCAAAACATAACACGCTATATTAATGTAATATAAACTTTGTGCGGTAATGCTTGAAAAAAGCGGCAAACCCAACGCTTGAAAAATTGAAATAACGCCCGGAATATTTACAATTGCCGAGCCTATAATGCTAACAATTGCCCAAAACCACATTTTTCTAAAAAGAAAATAAAATGGTGCGAAAAGTAGTGCACTAAAACAAAATGTTGTTTTGCGCTTGGTGCTATCCATATTAAAAAATCTGTATAAATAAACAGGCGCGGATTTACCTATGAATTTTGCCCAATCCGCCGCGGAAATATCATCATATTTACGAAGCATGATTTTTTCATCGAACATCTGTGTGATATTCGGGTTTACTAAACCTTCGGGCAAAACGCTGTAAACATTGTTTTGCTGCTTTTCTAAATTGGGTTGCACCCTTTTTCTTCCCTGTTCATCGTAATTTACGCCATCTTCTGTAAATTCCTTTTTAATTGGGCTTTGGCAATGCGTGCAAATTAAAGCCTCGTTTTCGTTTTCGGCACCGCAATTTGCACAGCGCACTTTTTGCTGTTCTTCTTTTTTTGGCTTGTACTCAAAACCTTGCGCATGTTTATCTTCAAACAAACAACGTTTTTCTTTTAAGTAACATTCTCTGTGGTATGGTGTGCCACACTCAGGGCAAACAACCACATCGTCGCCTTTTTTAAACGGCTCGTTACATATGCTACACGGCTCGCCTTTAAAATTGTACATGTAAAATCTCCATTTCGTGAATATACACAATTATTATAACATAGTTTTCACAAAATTAAATAGATATTTTAAAACTTTACATTTTTGCAATAAAATAATATAATATAAATTGGCATGTGCTAGCTGCGCTATTAGCGAAACAGGCGTTCCCAAATTACCCCATAACGGCTAATAATTACTAAATAGGAGAACCAATAATGATAATTTTAGATGACATAAAGCGCCAAATTGGCGAACTTGCGCCAATAGTGGACGATTTAGCCGATGCGCTTGCGATAAATTCAAATAAAATGCGCCTTGATGAACTTGAAAACAAAAGCGCAGACACCGACTTTTACAACGATGCCGCAAATTCCGGTAAAGTTTTTGCCGAAATGGGTGAAATTAAACAAAAACTTGCAGCATATGAAGAATTGTGTGCACTTTTATCAGACACGCAAACTTTGCTTGAAATGTGTGAAGAGGATGACAGCACAGATTTACACGAAGAATTAGAACAAAGCACAGATTTACTTTCGCATAAAGTTGAAGAAATGCGCCTTGTAACGCTTTTAACAGGCGAATATGATGCAAATAGTGCCATTTTATCTTTCCATGCGGGTGCAGGCGGCACCGAAGCGCAAGATTGGGCGCAAATGCTTTACCGAATGTATTCACGCTTTGCGGCAAGGCATGGTTTTACTGTGAAAGTACTTGATTACTTAGACGGCGACGAGGCCGGCCTTAAAAGCGCATCTATTTTAATTACAGGCACAAATGCTTACGGCTTTTTACGCAGTGAGCACGGCGTTCACCGTTTGGTGCGCATTTCACCGTTCGATTCCTCAGGCCGCCGCCACACAAGTTTTGCCTCGCTTGAAGTTATGCCCGAGCTTGATGATAAAATTGTAATTGAAATTAACCCTGCCGATATTCGCATGGAGGTTTTCAGGGCTTCGGGTGCAGGTGGCCAACATATTAATAAAACCTCGAGTGCTGTGCGTTTAATTCACGAGCCAACAGGCCTTGTTGCAAGTTGCCAAAACGAACGAAGCCAAATTCAAAACAAAGAAATGTGTATGAAAATGCTTGCAGCAAAACTTTACCAAATTAAAGAGCGCGAGCACCTTGATAAAATAAGCGACATTAAAGGCGTTCAAAACGCAATTGCATGGGGAAGCCAAATTCGCAGTTATGTTTTTATGCCCTACACTATGGTTAAAGACCACCGCACAAGCTTTGAAAGTGGCAATGTAACCGCTGTTATGGATGGTGCGATTGACGGCTTTATAAATGCTTATTTAAAGGCGGCAAATAAGGGCGATAATTCATTGTAAGAAACGGCAAAAATCAACTAAACAATAGAATATCTTTGTGCAATATAATTAAATTATGTACGCAGCGTTAATTTTTTGACAATGTACTTGCACTAATTGCATTATTAATGTACAATATAATTTGTAAGGCAAACACGGCTAAGCCGTGTAGAATAATATGTCTAAAATCTAGGAGGTTTATTTATTATGGCAGTAAAAGTTGCAATTAACGGTTTTGGCCGCATTGGCCGCTTGGCATTTCGCCAAATGTTCGGGGCAGATGGTTATGAAATAGTAGCTATTAACGATTTAACAAGCCCGAAAATGCTCGCACACCTTTTAAAATATGATACAGCACAAGGCCGTTACGACGGACACACAGTTGAAAGCGATGACACATCTATAACTGTAGATGGCAAAAAAATTGAAATTTTAGCCGAGAGAGACCCTGCAAATTTACCTTGGGCCAAAATTGGCGTAGACGTTGTTTTAGAGTGCACAGGCTTTTTTACATCGAAAGAAAAATCACAAGCTCATATTAATGCAGGCGCACGCAAAGTTGTTATTTCAGCACCTGCCGGCAATGATTTGCCAACAGTTGTTTTTGGTGTAAACGAAAATATTTTATCAAAAGAAGACACAATTATTTCTGCGGCTTCTTGCACAACAAACTGCCTTGCACCAATGGCAAAAGCGCTTAACGATGCATACCCAATTCAAAGCGGTATCATGACAACAGTTCACGCTTACACAGGCGACCAAA
>CAYJGM010000006.1:0-46285 GCA_964369495.1 uncultured Bacteroides sp.
CCAACGAAATGACCTAAAAACAATTTCAGATAAAATAGACCATTATAAATCAAAGTTGGAATTTACAACAGGTAAAATATCTGAGCTTGAGAATTATATAAATGGTTCGGCATCTCATAGTGACCCAAATATGACAAAGCAAACAGCCGAAACCTATCTCCATAATTACAAGCAAAGCATCATAAATGACTATGGAAATATCACAATAGGAAGAAATCAAACGCTTTCGCAAGAACTCGACCAATTATCAGGTGGAATGGCATCGGCAGTGTATGAAAATCCGTTACATACATTAAATGAAAAAACTTTAGGCCTTGAAAATTTATCTACAGACCCTACCGAGATTATGAATGCATTAGAGAATGCGTCAAACATAATAAATAAAATAACAGCGGGCTTAGAAGATGCTTTCGCAGATGCAACCGGAGGATTAAAGTTTAAAGAATCGGCTAAAAGTTTTAGTATTTTTGATGGCAATTCTTCACTAACTTTCTTTGAATCTCAAATGGAAAAAAGCTATAAAACACTAATCGTTAAAGGTGCAGATTTTAATGGCGAAACATTTAAAACAGGCATATCATCAATATCAGATTTAGAAGTAGCGAATATTGGAAAGTAAAGTAAGAATATAAGCAAACCTTATCACAAACCATCTCTCCCCTACTAATATTATTTAAATAAAAAATCACAAGGCTATATCTTGCTTAAATGCTTGATATAGCCTTGTTTTCATTTTGTTTAATTTGCCGGTTATTTTCTATTTTGCCACCGCAACCGTAAAATTAATAATCATTGCGGCGTTTTTTTCTTATTTTAACAGCTGCAACAAGCGCTATTATTGCCAACATTGCAATTACTAAAACAATTACAACCCAGCCGCTTCCGCCTTCTTCATAGCTGCGCACATCGCTCCATGCGGCATCCATTGCGCTGTTCATTTCATCTGATAATACTTCAAATGTTTCGCTGTTTTCTATTGTTTGCGCAGGTGGATACATTAACTCATTGTTGCGTGTTTCTTCATCAAGCAGTTCATATACTTCTGTGTGGGGTGTTGAATACCAAATATATTCTGTGTTTGCAAGTGCAACCTCTGTTTCGCACATGAAATTAATAAACATTTCCGCCGCTTCTTGTTTTGTGCTTGTTGCAGGTATACACATTGCATCAACATACATGTTAGAGCCTTGGTGTGGCACAAACATTGCTAAATCTTCGTTGTTTTCCATCATAGTAATGCCATCGCCCGCATAATAAGCGGCAATTGCGGCTTCATTGCCTTGCATTTTATCGAAAACTTCGTCCATAACATAGCTTTGGTTTAAAGGCTTTTGCTGTTTTAATGCATCTGTGGCCGCATCTATTTCCTCTTGCGTTTTTGGGTTTAAAGAATTGCCTAAATATTTAGAGGCAATTGCAAAGGCATCTCTTGAATTGTTAAACATTAACATTTGGCCTTCGTATTTTTCATTCCAAAAAAGCCCCCAGCCTTGCTCTAAATCGGCTTCGTCTACCATTGTGGTGTTATAAATTAAACCAACAACGCCCCACATATAAGGCACAGAATATTTATTATCTACATCGTATGTTGCATTTTTGTATGCTTCATCTATAAATTTATAATTTGGTATGTTGTCAAAATTTAGCTCTGCAAGCATATTTTCATTAACCATACGGCCAATCATGTAATCGCTTGGGATAATTATGTCGTAATCGCCGCCGCCGCCTGAAAGTTTTGCATAAAGGCTTTCGTTTGTATCAAAAGTGGTGTAGTTTACATCAATGCCTGTCAATTCTTCAAACGCTGCAACAACATCTAGGCTATCGTCTTCGCCGTCTGAGATATACTCGCCCCAGTTATAAACATTTAAAGTAATGCCATCATCAGCAAAACGTGTGTAGTCGTAGCCCTCTTCAACTGCGGGTGTAGCCGCAAAAATGCTTGTGCTAAAAAGCACGCCAATTACCATAAGCGCTAAAAAAACGCTAAAAACTTTTTTTATGTTTTTCAAATTAATCTTCTCCTCTTATTGCAGCGCGTAAAAGGCGCTGTGTTTTTTTCTCTTTTTTATTTTCTATTTCATTTGAAATTAAAATAACCGATAATATTACAACAAACATTATTGTTGAAAGTGCATTTATTTCCGGGCTTACTTGTTTCCGTGTCATGCTGTAAATTGCAATTGGCAATGTTTGTACAGTTCCGCTTGTGAAATAAGATATAACAAAATCGTCTATTGAATAAGTTAAACTTATTAAAAATCCTGAAAAAACTGCCGGCATAATTTCCGGCAAAATAACTTTAAAAAAAGCTTGCCTTGGGTTACAGCCTAAATCTAATGCGGCTTCATAAAGGCGAACATCCATTTGCCTTAATTTTGGAACAACTGTAAAAATAACATATGGTATGTTAAATGTTATGTGCGCAATTAAAAGCGTTGCCATTCCAAAACCGTTGAAACTTGTTTCAACCGCTAATATAGTTGTTAAAATTGCAGAAATCTGCTCGTTAAACACAACAAACAACAGCATTAATGAAACGCCTGTAACAATTTCCGGGTTTACAATTGGCGCATAACTAACTGATAATATTGCACTTTGTGAGCGTTTTTTCATACTGTTTATGCCAAGTGCCGCCATTGTTCCAATTAATGTTGCCAAAGTGGCTGAAATAATCATAATTGTAAGCGAAACAATTAGGCTTTGAATTATCATTTCGTTATTAAATAATTCCTCGTACCATTTAAATGAAAAGTTTGTAAACACGCCTCTGCTTTTATTTTCATTAAAGCTGTATGCTATCATAACGGCTATGGGCACATACAAAAACGAGAATAGCAAAACCAAGTAAACTTTGCTGTACCAACGTGTTTTTTTCATATCATGCCCTCCATATTATCTGCATCGAAATTCGTAAAGCTCATACAGAATAACACTATAAGCATAAGCATAAGGCTCATTGCACTGCCTAAATTGTAATTATAGCTATTGCCTAAAAATTGAAGTTCAATTAAATCGCCAATTAGCATATTGCTGCCGCCGCCAAGCATACGGCTTATAATAAACGTTGAAATGCTGGGAACAAAAACCATGGTAATGCCTGACGTAATTCCGTTTACGGAAAGCGGTATAAGAACACCGGTTAATACTTTTAAAGGGCTTGCGCCTAAATCTTGCGCCGCTTCAATAACGCTATCGTCTATTTTAAGCATTATAGTGTAAAGCGGCAATATCATAAAAGGCAAATAATTGTAAACCATGCCCAAAATAACAGCACCCGAGGTATTTATCATTTGAAAAGGCCCTATGCCGAAAAACCCCAATATATTATTTATTATACCGTTATTTTCAAGCAGGCTCATCCACGCATATGTTCTTAAAAGAAAATTCATCCACATTGGTAGCATAACAAGCATAAGCATTGTTCTTTGCCTTGATTCACGCATGCGTGAAAGCATAAAACTAACCGGAAAACTAAGCACAAGGCAAATTGCAGTTGCGGCAAGCGCCAAAAGAATACTGCGCACAAAAACAGTGGTATACTGCCCTAATGCCATTATGTTTTCAAGCGTAAAACTGCCTTGTTTATCGGTAAATGCAAAATATATAATTATACAAAGCGGCACGGCAATAAATGTTACCATCCATATTAAGTAAGGGCTTGCCAAAGAACGTTTTTTTAACATAGGCCCTTACGCCTCCTGCGCTTTGCGCATTATGTGAATTTCATCGGGGCCAATGCTCATTCCAACAAGCTCTCCAACGTTAGCTGCCTGTGTTGAGTGAACCAGCCACAATTTTTCGCCACTGCGCACATGCATTTCAAAGTGCACGCCTTTAAAAATAACGTTTTCCACCATGCCTGTAATTTGCCCTTGTATAATAGGAACAATTAAAACATCTTCAGGGCGCACAACAACTTGAACAATTTCGTTTCTCTCAAAGCCTTTGTCCACACAAGTGAACTCTTGGCCTTGAAATTCCACTTTAAAATCTTTAAGCATTATGCCCTCAACTATGTTAGATTCGCCAATAAAATCGGCAACAAAAGCATTTTCAGGCTCGTTATATATATCTTGCGCAGTGCCTATTTGCTGAATTATGCCCTTGTCCATAACCACCACTGTGTCTGACATTGTAAGCGCTTCTTCTTGGTCGTGCGTTACATATATAAAAGTAATATCAAGGCTTTGCTGTATGCGTTTTAACTCAATTTGCATCTCTTTTCGCAATTTTAAATCTAAAGCGCCCAGAGGTTCATCAAGCAAAAGCACTTTTGGCCTGTTTACAAGCGCCCTTGCAATTGCAACGCGCTGTTGCTGGCCGCCCGAAAGCGTCGTTGTGCTTCTGCGTTCGTAGCCTTTTAAACCAACAAGCTCCAGCATTTCAAGCACGCTTTTTTTAATTAATTTTTCATCGGTTTTTTTAAGGCGCAACCCAAATGCAACATTTTCATAAACATTCAAGTGCGGAAATAGCGCATATTTTTGAAAAACTGTGTTCACTTGCCTTTTGTAAGGCGGAATATTTGTAATATTTTTGCCATCAAAAAAAACATCGCCCGATTTTGGCTCGATAAACCCACCGATAACTCTAAGCGTTGTTGTTTTTCCGCAACCCGAAGGCCCCAAAAACGTAACAAACTCTTTATCGTGGATATCAAGGCTCAAACCATTTAAAACAGTTTGGGCGTCAAAATCTACTACAATGTTTTTTAACTCTATTATTTTTTTTTCCATAAACTGCATCCCCCTTTGCGGAAATTAACTTCATAACCAGAATATTGTTATAAAGCAGACGCCAATTACATCACCCCGCAAAAGGTTTGTTACACCAAAGAAAATCTTTGGCTACAGTGGTGCATACGGTCGCCTATTAATAGATGTAGCATGATAAGCATGCAAATGATACTATACTGTTTATTTTAAATATTGTCAATAGTTTTTTTTAATTTTTGTTATATAATATTGCAAAAAAGTTGTTCTCTAGTAAAATTAAACTACTATATGTTAAATTTAAAATTAGTTATAGTTTTTTATTGTTTAAACAGATAACGCGACATTAAAACATAAAATTCATGGTGAAAATTTACATAAAAATTGTAGGAGAAGATGCTTACAAAAGGCAAAACACAAGCATAAAAGCAATTATTTTGGCTATGCGGGCACAACCCCTACAAATATTTTATTGTTTTTGTGTAATTATCGCATCGATAAATATTAAAAAAATATTTATTTAATATTATTACTCTTCGTTTTGTTCTGTTGTTTCTTGTGCGGCAGTTTCGTTTGCTACTTGTTCTTGTTCATCGGTTTCTTGAACATTTGCTGTTTGCTCTTCTCCTTCGCTTTGTTCGCTAACAACAGGCTCTAACAAGGCTTTCATAGAAAGGCTTATGCGCTTTTTCTCAAAATCAACCTCTGTTAATTTAACATTAACCTCTTGGCCAACTTTTAGAACATCTGAAACTTTTTCAACGCGCTCGTGTGATATTTCACTTACATGCACAAGGCCATCTATGCTTGGTAAAATGCGAACGAATGCGCCAAACTTTGTTAGTGAAACAACAGGTGCTGTAAATTCACTGCCAACAGGGTATTCGTTTTTCAATTTTTCCCATGGGTTATCATCGGCTTTTTTATAGCCCAATGAAACCTTTTTATTCTCTGTATCTAAATCTTTAACATAAACTTCTACTGTATCGCCAACGTTAAGCACAGCAGATGGGTGCTTAATGCGTTCCCATGAAAGCTCGCTTATATGCACAAGGCCGTCTATGCCGCCAATATCAATAAAGGCGCCATAATTTGCAAGGCTTTTAACCGTGCCTGTATATTTTTTGTCAACCGCAACATCCGCCCAAAACTTTTCTTTTAGGGCATCTGCTTCGCTTGCTAATACTTGCCTTATAGAACCAACAACATGCCTGCCTTCGCATTGAATAATTTTCAAGCGAACGTTTTGTTTTACAAGTTTTGTGTAATCTTCGCTATGCCTTAAAGTTGCTTGTGAACGCGGCACAAAAACACGCACGTTATTAACTAAAACAACAAGCCCGCCTGTGTTTACATCTGATACATATCCATCTAAAATTTCACCGCTGGCTACGGCTTCTTGAACTGCAACTCTACCTTTATTTTCATCAAGCTTACGCTTAGATAAATAAACAATACCGTCTTGGTCTTTAACACTGATCACCATGAGGTCGAGTTCGTCGCCTTTCTTTACCAATTCATCGGCTTTTGCTGAAGCGTCGTTAGTAAGCTCTTCAAGTTTAATAAAACCGGTATGTTTCATACCGATATCAACTTGAACTTCACTAGGAGAAACACCTGTAACAACACCTTTCACAATTTGCCCAGAAAAAACTTGTTTCATTGAGGCATCTAACATTTCCTCAAAACTCATTTCTTCTTCGCGTAATATTTCACTCATACTGCTCAGTACCTCCTCAATTATAGACGATGGCGTTGAAGCCCCCGCTGTTACCCCAATAGTTTTTGCGCCTAAAAAAAACTTAAAATCTAAGTCTTCTTTTGTTTCAACGCTGCAAACTTTTGTGTTTTTTGCGGCAACTGCAACAAGTTTTTGTGTGTTAGAGGAATGTTTGCCGCCGATAATAACCATTCTGTCACATTTACGGCTTAATTCCTCTGCCTCATTTTGCCTCGTCCACGTCGCATTACATATTGTATCAAAAATTTTAGCGTTTGTACATACTTTTTTTATAATATTGCAACATTGTAACCATTTTGTAGTTTCAAATGTGGTTTGTGCTACAACAAATACGTCATTTTCAACAGTATTTTCGTTAAGATAAGTTTGCAATTCGTTAAAATTAGCAAACACAAAAACTTCGCCTTTTGTGTGCCCAACAATACTTTGTACCTCAGGATGGTTTTTATCACCCGCTATAAAAAGTGTTGCGCCGGCTTTATCTGCTTTAATTGCAATATTGTGAATTTTCACAACAAACGGGCAAGTTGCATCAAAAAACTTAATGCCGTTTTCATTTAAATTCTCGTATACACTAAGCGGCACACCATGGCTTCTTATAACTACAGCATAACCCTTTGGTATTTCACTTACAGAATTTACAGTTAAAGCGCCTTTTTGCTCTAGTTGCATCACACATTGTTTATTGTGAATTAAAGGGCCTAATGTGCAAATTTTATTATTATTTTCAAGTAAATCATACGCCATGTTTACAGCCCTATTTACCCCAAAACAAAAACCTGCATTTTTAGCCTTTATTATTTCTGCCATTTATTGCCTAACTTTCCACAATATCATAAAAATAACGTAATATCATCATTGTACACTAACATTTATTGTTTGTAAAGCAAATATTGATAATTTTACGAATTTATCTGTATTTTTTTACAATTTTTTCTTATTTTCATCAAATAATTGCTCTAAACGCTTTCTTAAAAGATCTTTGCAATTTCTAAGTGCGCTTGCCGAGTAGTTTTCATTTAGGTTTAACTCTTCAAATTTTATTATTTCGCCAAAAACAACCGTACATTTACCAAATAGTTTAGGTTTTCCGCTACTGTAAATAATTCTACACGGCACAATATCTGCTTTTGCTTGCGCCGCAATTATAAAAGCGCCCGATTTAAACTTTCCTAGTTCATCATTATGCGAGCGTGTTCCCTCAGGGAAAACAAGCGCACCGGTGCCGTTTTTTACTCTTTCTATGGCTTTTTCAAGCACAGTATTATCGCCTTTTCCTCTTCTAACGGCAACAGCACCCATTTTTGTAAAATACCATTGCAAAAATTTTGTTTTAAACAGCTCTTCCTTTGCTAAAATCACTAATCTTTTTCCTGTGTAACGGCCGGTAGCAACCATTAAAACATCCATTGCGCTAGTGTGGTTAGGCGTTATTATAAAACAGCCTTTTTTGGGCAAATTTTCTTTTCCGATAACTTTCATACCGTAAAATAATTTGCACAATAACAAACACGCCGTAATTGAAATTGCATATAGCATCGTTTATTCCTCGTTAATCTTCCCCATTATTATATCTTGCAAAAGCGTAAGCGATTGTTCGAATGTGTTGCCCGTGGTGTTTATCAAAAGCGCATCATCGGCTGGTTTTAGCGGTGCCGCTGCGCGGCTTTCATCGTTTTTATCACGAGTTATAACGTCGTTTAAAACATCTTTATAATTAACATCTTGCCCTTTTGATACAAGTTCTTCATACCGCCTTTGTGCCCTGTCTTCGGGTGTTGCGGTTAAAAATATTTTAACTTTAGAATTAGGTAAAACAACTGTGCCTATATCTCTGCCGTCCATAATAACATTATTTTTTTGTGCAAGGCTGCGCTGGTTATCCAAAAGAAAATCCCTCACCGGCACATGTGCGCTAACATCAGAAGCCGCCATTGAAACCTCGGGTGTTCTAATTTTATCGGAAACATCAATTTCATTTAAAAACATTCTTTGTTCGCCGTTCACATAGCGTAAATCTAAATTAATTTTCTTTAAATAATCACTAACTGCGCTTATATCTTTTGGGTTAATATTGGCGTTTAAAACAGCAAGGCCAACCGTGCGATACATTGCACCTGTGTCAACATAAATAAAGTTAAGTTTTTCTGCAATTTTTCTTGAAAGTGTGCTTTTACCCGCTCCTGAGGGGCCGTCTATTGCAACAGATATCATATTATATTCTCCTTATACTATATCTTTATTGTGTTTAATTATTTTTTAAATATTAATATTTTGCGCCGCCGTAAATGCCGTTGAAAATGCAATTCCTAAATTATAACCGCCGGTATATGCATCTAAATCGAGCACTTCGCCAGCAAAAAAAAGGTTTTCACACAGTTTGCTTTGCATTGTTTTCGGGTTGATTTCTTTTATATTAACGCCACCGCTTGTTATAACAGCATGTGCTAAATCTCCCTTATTTTTTATGCTTATTTTAAATGTTTTTAACAATTTTATTAATTTTAATCGTTCTTCCTTTGTAATTTGGTTTGTTTTTTTTCGCGTGTCAATTCCCCAACTTAAAAGCATAACATCGCGCATTGAAGCAGGAAGTAATTTATCAAGGCAATTTGCAACGTCTTTATTTGCGAAAATTTCAAAATCTTTTATTAAACGGCTTTTTAAAACATCTTCGCTTAATGCGGGTTTTAAATCTATACTTAATTCATATTTATATTTTTTAATATCTTTAATATGTGCACTGGCGCTTAAAACAAGTGGCCCCGATACACCAAAATGTGTGAATAAAAGTTCGCCCATTTCGCTAAAAATTTCTTTTTCATTTTCTAAAAGCGTCAGCTTTATGTTTCGCAGTGATAAACCCATCATTTTTTTGCATATATTGCCGTTTTCCACTAATGAAACCAAGCTAGGTTCAGGCTTAATTATGGTATGCCCGGCCTGTTTTGCAAATTTATAACCATCGCCTGTGCTGCCTGTGTTTTGGTAAGAAAGCCCGCCCGTTGCAATTAAAACATTTTTAGCATATATATTTTGGCCGTTTTTTAATGTAACCCCTAAAACTTTATCGTTTTCAATAAGTAAGCTTTCAATTTTAGTGTTATACATAATTTGCGCATTTTTTGAATATTGTAAAAGTGCATTTAAAATATCTGCGGCTTTATCGCTTTTTGGAAAAACTCTTCTTCCTCTTTCAGTTTTAAGCGGTACATTCAATTTTTCTTCAAACAAATGCATTATATGTGAGGGCGGGCATAAATTTAACGCTGAATATAAAAAACGAGCATTGTTTTTTACATTTTGCATAAACTCTTCAATTGTACAATTATTTATTAAATTGCAACGGCCCTTTCCCGTAATAAGCAGTTTATTTCCGGCGCTTTGCATATGCTCTAAAACAATAACACTATGCTTATTTTCAAGCGCAACACCGGCAGAAAAAAGGCCGGCGGCACCGGCGCCTATAATGCATAAATCTACCAATTTATTACCCCTTTTTTGTATTTTATGCTTTAAATATACTAAATAATATTATATCATACAATTTATTTTATCACAAGAGTACGTATATACAATATATTTTTAAAAACAGTTTCTTTTTATTTAAAAAAAGAGTATAATATATAAGGCAAATAAACCATAATGAAAATATAATGATACATATCATAATAAATTCACTTAATTTTTATAAATGGGAGAAAACAATGATTGATTACAGTAACCTTTTAGAAAACAAAAAAACTTTGCATTTTGTAGGCATCGGTGGAAGCGGAATGTTCCCTTTGGTGCAAATTTTGCACGCTTTTGGGTATGAAATACAAGGCTCTGATGTAAACGAGGGTGACATTATTACAAAGCTTAAAAAAATGGGCATTAAAGTTTACCTTGGGCACAATGCGCAAAATGTAAACAATGCCGATTTAGTTGTTTATTCTGCCGCTATTTCAAAAGATAATGCAGAGCTTATTCGCGCTGATGAATTGAACATTACATCAGTTGAGCGCAGTATAATGCTTTCTTATGTTGCAAATTTATATAAAAACTCAATTTGTATTTCGGGCACGCATGGAAAAACCACTACAACAGCAATGCTAACACAAACAATGCTAATGGCAAATAAAGACAGCGCCGCGGTTATAGGCGGAAAATTGCCCTATATTGACGCATACGGCCGCCACGGCAAAGGCGATGAAATTATTGTTGAAGCATGTGAATATAACAACACGTTTTTGCATTTGCAACCTGCATATTCTGTTATTTTAAATATAGATGAAGACCATATGGAATTTTTCAAAACGCTTGAAAATTTACGAAATTGCTTTTTGGAATTTGCAAATTCCGCAAAAAATGCCGTTATTTTAAACTGTGATGACGAAAACACAATGCTTGTTGCAAAGCAAGTAAACAAAAAAATTATTACTTTTGGCAAAAGTGATAACGCCGATTATAAAGCGGTTAATATTAAAGAACACAGGCCATCTTTTTACAGCTATGATGTTGAAATTAACAACAAAACAGAAGTTAGCGTTGTTTTAAATGTTCCGGGCGAGCACAATGTTTTAAATTCGCTTGCGGTTTTTGCATGTGCGCATACAAGCGGTTGCACAGCAAGCGAGTGTGCACATGGTATAAGCGCGTTTAAAGGCGCAGGGCGAAGGTTTGAAATACTGGGCGAAGTTAATGGCATTACCATTGCAGACGATTACGCACACCACCCTGCTGAAATTGAGGTTACTTTAAACGCTGCAAAAAAAATGGATTACAAGCGTGTTTTTGCTGTGCATCAACCTTTCACATACACAAGAACAAAACGGCTTTTAAACGATTTTGCCAATGTTTTAAAAATAGCAGATTTCACAGTATTAAGCCAAATTATGGGCAGCCGCGAAAAGGCCGAAGATTATGACATTAGGGCAAAGCACCTTGCACAAAAAATACCCGGTTGTGTTTGGTTTGAAACTTTTGATGAAATAGTTGAATATGTTTTATCCAATGCCCAAAAAGGCGATTTAATTATTACACTAGGATGTGGCGATATATATAAAGCCGCAAAAAAAATGATTGAGAGTAACAAATAATTATGTTTAATTTTCTTGCACTTTTAACCGGCGCAATTGTGGCTTTAATGATAATGGTAAACGGTGAATTAACCATCCAACACGGCGTATTTATTTCAACAGCAATTATACATATTGTTGGGATTATTTTTGCACTTTTGTTGTTAAAATTAAAAAATATCAAAATGCCAAGTTTAAAAAATTTACCGTTTTGGGTTTTTACCGGCGGCATGTTTGGCATAATTACAACGGTATGCAATAATTTTTCGTTTGGTAAAATAAGCGTTACTGCAATCTTAGCTCTTGGCTTATTCGGGCAAACCGTAACTTCGCTTTTTATTGATAGTTTCGGGCTTTTCGGTGCAAAAAAATCTGCAATTAAAAAATCTACTTTAATTGGCATTATTGTTTCTTTAATCGGCATTACTGTTATGATGGATTTTAGTGCGCTTAGCTCTGTTCTAGCGTTAGTTTTATCTATTTCGGCAGGTTTTAGCGTTGTTATGTCACGTGTTACAAATTCAGGCCTTGCCAAAAATATAGGTGCACTAAACGGCTCTTTAATTAACCATGTTGTGGGTTTACCTTTTGCAATACTATTAGTTTTTTTATTTGATGCCAATAAAATATTTGCAAATTTAACAGGCGATTTTGCCCCGTTTTGGGTTTATTTAGGCGGCGTTTTGGGCGTTATTGTTGTAATGCTTTTTAATATAGTAATGATTAATTTAACAAGTTTTAGGGTAACTATTTTATCTTTTGTTGGGCAAACTTTTGCAGGGTTGTTAATTGATGTTTTTATGGGTAATGCTATTACATATAAAAGCTTATTTGGTGGCATTTTAGTGGCTTTTGGTATGTTGTTAAATATAATATTAGACCAATTATCGGCTAAAAAAACGGCAAAAAAAGTTTAAATAAAACAGCAAATTTAATGGGGTTGATGCATAACATCAACCCCATTGTATTATATTAAATAAAAATAATATCGTTACACAAATTTATTAAGCATATTCCGAATCAAAAAACGCTATCCCTGCGCAACCATGGCCAGCATGTGTGCCAACAACCGCGCCTATTGCTAATGGCTCTTCGGGTTTTAAATTTAAATTGTTTTCAAAATACTGAATAAACGGTGTTGCCGTAGTTTTACTGCCTGCATAGCCAAGATGCACAGTTGAAAACTTATTTGAAACGCCACCCATTTCTTCAATTAGCTTAAACACATTAACATATGCCCCTGCAAGGCCTCTGGCTTTGCCAACAACGCTAACTTTGCCATCGTTTTCGCCTTTTGAATAAAGCGTTGTGTTAATGCCTATAACCGGCTTAATTCCCAATAGTGAACCGGCTACAGCAGCTGCACCAGAAAGGCGCCCGCCTTTTCTTAAATTAGTTAAATTATCAACAATAGCAAAAAGATGTACATGCTCGCGTGCAATAATTAATTCAGAAGATATTTCTTTTGCACTTTTGCCCTCGTTTACAAGTTTAACTGCAAGTTTAACAAGTAAAGCTTCGGCCAAAGTAACATTTTTACTATCTATAATATAGATATTTTCGTAATCTGCCTCTTGTTTTGCAATGCTTGCACTTTGGAATGTGCCTGAAAGCTCACTGCTTATAGTTATGCAAATAATATCATCGCCGCATTGTTTTGCATCATTAAACACTTCTAAAAACTCTTCAGGACTAGGTTGGCTTGTTGTTGGCAATTTTTCGCTTGCAGCCATTTTATCGTAAAATTCTTGTGTTGAAATATCAACGCCGTCTTTAAAACGTTCTTGCCCAAACATTACAACAAGCGGCACAACTTTTATGTTGTTTTCTTGTGTATAACTGTTATGTAAATCTGCTGTTGAATCTGTTACTATGCGTATCATTAATATTCTCCATAATCTTTAAAATAATTTACTTAAAAATTTTTAAGCATTGTTATTTTACAATGAATTTGTGATAATGTCAAGATAATAGTTAAATTTTTTTAATAATTTAACATTTAAAAGCAAAACTTTTAATTTCCCGCCCTTAATGTTTCAAATGCCGTTTCAATTAAAGGCACATTTGCCGTTATACCCGCAAGCATTACAGCATAAACAGAATCACCGCGCATTACAAATTGATTTTTTACAAATTCAGCGCTTTTTTCATCCGGCATAAAAACAGCAAATCTAAATACTTCTTCGCCATTTTCCTCCATCCAACCATGCACTTTGAAACCGTTATCAAGCACTTCTATTTTTGCCTTGTGCTGTGCTTGTTTTATTGCAAGCCTTTGTAAGTGAATTACCGCCCTAAGCGCAGTTTGCCTTACGGTTAAAGGAACATCCCGGCTTAAAGCCTCTGCAATTTGTGCCCCTTTTGGCAGTAAAGTATACGAATTATCCTCTTTTTTTATAAACTCGTTTTCACATAAATCATCAAGGCTAAGTGCAAGCTCGAAATAATTAACAAGCTCTTCGCCCCAAAGCGCACTTTCAAGTGTTTGCATTGTAACTGGCGTTTTTGTGCTGTTTAATAAATAGCACAAAAGTATTCGTATATCCCTTTTAGAATTTAAACCACCCGGTTTAACACCTTGCGTTAATGCGTCCATAGCCATAAATATGTTATCCTTTCAAAAAAAGTGCTACTAACTATTATAATCAATATCGGCCTCTTCGTCAAACACAGTTTGCATAAATTTCACGCCGCCCTCTGTTGAATACATCCATTTTGAAATATGGCCGCTTGTTTTTGTGTATGTATATTCTTTTTTTGGAATATCATCAACGATATTTAACACCGAAAGCTTAATTTTCATTTTTTCGGGCTGTATATTTTTAATAAAAACGCTAACGCATCTCCCACATTCAATATCGTCGCTGTATTCCGCTAAGCCTGTTAAATTTGGCGCAAGTTCAATAAAAACACCATAGGTTTCTATACTGCGCACAATTCCTATAACCGTTTGCCCTATATGAAACATATTTGCGTTTTCAAGCCATGTTCCAAATAATTCTTTTGTGCTTAATACTAGGCGTCCTAACTCATCTTTATTTTTCACAACACAATAAATATCTTGCCCAAGCTTAAATCTATCATGTGTGCTTACAATCCTTGAAACAGACATGCAATCTATCGGCAACAGTGCGCTTATTCCACAACCAACATCACAAAATGCGCCAAAGTTTTCAAGATGTGTTATTTTTGCGCTTATTATATCGCCACTTTTAAGCTTGTTAATATATTGCTCTTTACATGTTGTTTGTGCGTTTTTTCGTGAAAGCAAGGCGTAAACATCGCCATTATTTATTACAATATCTTTTATAACAAAGCAAGTTTTTCTTCCCACTCGTGATAAAATTGCAATATCACGCACGGGGGTGTTTGTTTCTGTATAAGCACATTCATTTCGTGGCATAAAACCACGTATTTCGCCCAAATTAAAGTGTAAATTTCTTTGTGCATCGCATGATAATGCACATGCTTCATAAATATTTTTTTCGATTATTGCGTGAGTTATAGCCTCTATGTTTTGCGGTGCAGATGGAATTTTTGTGTTTTCGGGGTAAAATAACATTGTACATCATCCTTTTTATCAGCAATGCTATATTATATGCACAAACAAATATAAAAATTAATAAATTTTTATATACAATAAAGGCTTTGCAAATTCGTATAAATTATTGTATAATATATTGGACGAAAATTCATAAAGCCTAAACCCCAATTATACTTTTATTTTAATCACTAACGAGGTATAGCATGGACATACGTTTAAACGATGTAATTATCGTGCGAAAAAACCACCCTTGCGGCGGCAACAGTTTTACCGTGCTTAGGATAGGTGCTGATTTTAAAATTAAATGCAACACCTGTGGCAGGCAAGTTATGCTACCACGCAGTAAGATTGAAAAAAACATTAAAAAAATTGAAAGAAGCGAATAAAAATGTTGGATAAACTACAAGCGGTTAAACACCGCTATGATGAAATTAATAATAAATTGCAAGACCCAAGCGTCATTACAAATAACGGGTTGTATTCGCAGTTAATGAAAGATTATAAAAATTTAACACCGTTAATAGAAGCTTACGATGCATATAAAATAGCGAATGACGGCTTTAATGAGGCAAAAAGTTTGCTTGATGAGGGCGGCCTTGATGCAGATTTTAAAGAACTTGCACAAATGCAATACGATGAAAATAAAAAAGACATAGAACGCCTTACAGAAGAGCTTAAAATATTACTATTGCCCAAAGACGAAAACGACGATAAAAGTGTTATTATTGAAATTCGCGGTGGCGCCGGTGGCGATGAAGCGGCGCTTTTTGGCAACAGCCTTTTTAGAATGTACTGCCTTTATGCCGAGAGCCGCGGTTGGAAATATGAAGTAATTAACGCAAGCGAAACCGAACTTGGCGGCATGAAAGAAGTTAGCTTTGCAATAGAGGGCGAGGGAGCTTTTAGCCGCATGAAATTTGAAAGCGGCGTGCATAGGGTTCAACGTGTGCCCGAAACAGAAACGCAAGGCCGCGTTCATACATCAACGGTTACGGTTGCTGTTATGCCCGAAGCCGAAGAAGTTGATATTGATATTAACCCTTCCGATTTAAAAATTGATACATTTAGGGCCAGTGGCGCCGGCGGCCAGCACATTAACAAAACTTCCTCTGCAATTCGTATTACGCATTTACCCTCTGGTATGGTGGTAGAATGCCAAGACGAACGCAGCCAGCTAAAAAACAAAGAAAAAGCACTTAAAGTTTTACGAAGCCGCATGCTTTCAAAAGCACAAGAAGAGCAAAACAGTGCCATTGCCGCTAACAGAAAAAGCCAAGTTGGAACAGGCGATCGCTCTGAGAGGATAAGAACCTACAATTACCCACAAGGCCGATTAACAGACCACCGCATAGGCCTTACCCTTTATAAATTAGATGCCATTTTAAATGGTGCACTTGAAGAGGTTATTGATGCTCTTATAACAGCCGATAGAGCAGAAAAATTAAAGGCATCTTCGGAGGAAGCTTGATTGAACAGCGCTTTTAAAACAAAAATATATACGCCAATTCGCCAAAATATTGAATTGGCGGCGAACGCACTAGTAAACGGCGATATTGTTGCAATACCAACTGAAACCGTTTACGGCCTTGCGGCAAATGCGCTGAATGAAAATGCAGTTAAAAAAATTTTCACGGCTAAACAGCGCCCAAGCGATAACCCACTTATTGCGCATATTTCAAACTATGATATGCTTGAAATGCTTTGTGAAAATATAAATGAAGACGCATATATTCTAGCGCAAAAATTTTGGCCCGGCCCGCTTACTTTAGTGTTAAAAAGTTCGGGCAAAGCATGCCCATTGGTTAGTGCCGGCTTAAATACAATTGCTGTGCGCATGCCTTCACACAAAACGGCGCTTGAAATTATTAAAGCGGCAAATGTTCCGCTTGCCGCACCAAGCGCAAATAAAAGCGGTACCCCAAGCCCTACAAGCGCAAATGATGTTTTTCAAGATTTATTCGGTAAGCTTGATATAATAATAAACGGCGGCACATGCGATATTGGTTTGGAATCTACCGTGCTTTCCCTTGCAAGCGAAAAACCGCTTTTGCTTCGCCCCGGCATTATTACAAAACAAGAAATAGAGCATGTTTTAAACAAAGAAATTGCAATTTCAAGCGCGATAACGCAAAAATTATCTGATGGGCAAAAAGCACATTCTCCGGGAATGAAATACACACATTATTCGCCAAAAGCAAAAATAATATTAATTAAAGCCGAAAGCGAGAAATATATAGATTATATAAATGAAAAAGCTTTAATAGATAATAATATTGCCGCGCTTTGTTTTGAGGGCGAAGAACAAAATATAAATTGCAAAACTGTTGTATTAGGCAAAAAAGATGATGCAAAACAGCAAGCACATAATTTGTTTTACACCCTTAGAAAACTTGATGAAATTGGCGCTAAAACAGCTTATGCGCACTGCCCCGATGAACACGGAATAAGCCTTGCTGTGTACAACCGAATTATAAGGGCTGCGGCATTTAGGGTGATAGAATTATGAAAGTTATAGCCATAACCGGCAGAAGCGCAAGCGGTAAAAGCACTGTTAGCTCTGTTTACAAAAACTTGGGTTTCACCGTGTTAGATGCCGATTTAAGCGCAAAAAAAGCTGTTTCAAATCAAAAATGTTTAGAAAAATTAGTTGAAGCTTTCGGCATGCAAATTATAAGTAATGGGCAATTAAACAGAAAACTTCTTGCAAAAACAGCCTTTGAAAGTGCCGATAACACAAAACTTTTAACCGATATTACACATCCTTTTATTGAAAACCTACTTTTAAATGATATAAATACCGCTAAAAATAACAAAGAAAAAATTGTTTTTGTAGATGGCGCTGTTATTATAGGTTTTATTTTTGAAAAACATTGCGATGAATTTATTGTTGTAACTTCACCCATTGAAAAAGCCCTAAAACGCATAATTAAACGCGACGGCATAAGCCGCGAAAGTGCATTGATGCGCTTAGACAAACAATTACCCGAAGAGGAATATTTAAAAGCGGCAAATTACATAATAAAAAACAATTACGATAAAAAAAGGCTTGAAAAAGATGCACTTGATGTTCTAAATAAAGTTTTAAAAAAAGTATAAGTTTACCTTAAAAATCAACAAATACTTTTAAACTAAATTAAAAAATTATATAGGAGAGTAAATTATGGAATACACAATAAAAAACGCAAAATTTACCGCAACTGTTAATGAACTTGGCGGTGAGCTAACCATGCTAAAAGGTGAAGACGGAACAAATTATATATGGAATGCCGATGAACAATATTGGCCAAAAAGCTCGCCTTTTTTATTTCCTATTGTAAGCGCACTTAAAAACGATGAAATTGATATTAACGGCACCGCATACACTATGCAAAAACATGGTTTTGCAAGAAACTTACCTTGGAATGCAGTAGATATTAAAGAAGATTTTATCGCACTTGAACTTGTTCAAACACAAGAAACTTTAAAACAATATCCATTTAATTTTGTGTTTAGGGTAGAGCATGCTTTAAACGATAAAGGCTTTAAAACCACAATGAAAGTTTTTAATAAAAGCGATGACTCTATGATTTTTTGTGTAGGTGGGCATCCCGGTTTTCATTGCCCTCTGTTTAAAGGCGAACAGTTTAGCGATTATGAGCTTGTTTTTGAAAAAGAAGAAAATCCCTCGCCTCTTTACTGTAACAGTAAAAGTATTTTAGACGGCAAACGCACACAACCCCTACTAATGCAAAACAACACTGTATTGCCACTTGAATATTCATTATTCGACATTGATGCGTTAATTTTCGATAGTGTGAATTCACGCAAAATTACATTACGCCACAAAGAAAAACACCATGGAATTGAATTTTCTTACGAGGGTTTGCCGCATCTTGGCGTTTGGTCACCTCCGCACAAAAACGCGCCTTTCATTTGCCTTGAACCTTGGAAAGGTTTGCCGGCATTTGATGATGAAACAGGCAAATTTGAAGATAAACCCGATAGCGTTATTTTAGAAAAGAACGGTGTGTTTTGCGCCTCTTATTCTATGCAAATTATATAAATTTTAATACTGATATAAATATATAAACAGGGGTTGATACTTAGATTATCCCCTGCTTTATTAAATAGTTATAGCATCAACAAAACCGCGCAAAAAAACCGACAGTAAATTACTGTCGGGTTTTTTTAATAAAATTTATTCGTTTCTGTTAATAAGTTTTAAAACTTGGCCAAAATTGTCCTCATCATTATCGTCTTCGATTACAGGAGCTTGTACATTTTGCACGCTTGTGTTTTCGGGTTCAAATTCATTGTATTCCATTTCAAGCATATCTTGCTCTGAATTATCAACAATGTCAAAACCTGTTGCAACAACTGTTACACGCATTTCATCTGCCATTGTATCATCAAACGCAACACCCCAAATAATATTTGCATCAGGGTGAGCAGAATTTGTAATTAATGTTGCAGCTTTTTCCATATCGTCTAGGCCGATATCGGGAGATGATGTAATATTAATAATAACACCACGTGCACCTGCAATGCTTGTTTCCAATAGTGGGCTTGAAATTGCAGCATTTGCTGCCTCTTCACTTTTATTAATGCCCTTTGCGGTGCCAACGCCCATGTGCGCATAACCCGCATCTTTCATAACACTGCGAATGTCTGAAAAATCAAGGTTAATAAATGCCGATTCATTAACTATCGACGAAATGCTTGCTACGCCTTGACGCAAAACATCGTCTGCCGCCTCAAAAGCATTTGCAATTGTTATTTTTTCTTGGCTTATGTATTTTAAGCGCTCGTTAGGAATAACTATCAGTGAATCAACACGTTCAAGCATACCGGAAACGCCTATTTCAGCCATCGTCATTTTCCTTTTACCTTCAAAGGCAAAGGGCTTTGTTACAATGCCAACAGCTAAAATGCCAAGTTCTTTTGCAACCTCGGCAACAATAGGTGCCGCACCGGTGCCTGTTCCGCCGCCCATGCCTGCGGTTATAAACACCATTTGTGCCCCTTTTAATGCTGCTGCAATTTCATCTCGGCTTTCTTCTGCACTGCGTTGGCCAATGTCCGGGTCTGCCCCAGCGCCGCGCCCTTTGGTTAGTTTAGAGCCAATTTGAACTTTGTGCGTTGCCCTTGAATCAATTAAAGCTTGCTTGTCTGTATTCATGCAAATAAATTCTACATTACGAAGCCCGCTTTCAACCATTCGATTAACCGCGTTACCGCCGCCGCCGCCAACACCTACAACTTTTAACAATGTTACGTTTTGCATTTCTTCGTCTAAAACAAATGACACAACGATTCCTCCTAATTAAAATATTGGCTCTTTCAATAGCCCATTATCTTAAATTATTTTAATATTCTTTCTTTTTAATTAAAATTTTACAGAATATTTACCACTTTAATATTTAAAAAATATTACACTATGTAATAATATAACAGAAAAACAATGAAATTACAAGAGGGTTTCATATCTTTTTTTGAAAAATATGTAAAAAAATACAATTTTTTTTAATTATTTACTCTGTGCACGCCAAATTGCTTGTAATCTTCCCGAAGAATCCCTATTGCTAACATCTAAAACGCCATTATCATTCTCACCCAAAGCGTCTTCATTTGTAGGGGTTATTAGATATTTTGCCCACTCAATTTTCTCTTGCATATCGTTTGAAGTTCCCAAAATAATTTGTATTCGGTTTGAATATGTAAAATTAATATGCAAAATATCGCTGATATCGATATGCGTTATCGGCAAAACATCGTATTTTTGCGTTAGCATAAGTAGCTCATTAAGTATAATTTCTTGCCTATCATCGTCTAAAGTTAGTTTTGCGCCAAGTTGTGGTTCTTTTGCGCTTACCCCATTAATATAGGTTAAATTTTCGGGTTGTGTTGGTAAAATATTTAAAACACGCATGCTTTCACTTAAAACCGCCCACCCTGAAACACAGCTTACTGAATACACTTCTTTTGCCTGTGTTAAATTTAGCTCTATTGTGTTGGGCATTTTTCTTTTAATTGTTATTTGTTCTATATAAGGAAGTGCGCTTTGTAAATTATCTATTTCACCTTGTGTATTAAATAAAAACAAATTATCGCCATTTTTCGGCTCGAAAACTGCCGAAATTTGTTCGTTTGTATACTGTGTTTGCCCAATAATTTCTATATTTTCAACTTGAAATAAAAGCATAAATGTTACACAAACACCAACTAAAATTAAAATTGAAGCCGCAGCTTTATACATGGCGTTTCTTCGCTTTCGCCTTGCTCTTGCCTGTTGTAAATCAATAATATTTTCGGCTTCATTCACTTTTATATCATTATTTTTATTTCTGTTTTTTATTATTTTATATGGTATCTTTTTACCCTTTTGGTTAATTTCTTTTGCTGATGTATTTTTTTGCGTATCATTATTACGCTTAGTATAGTTTAAATCATTTTTAGAATTATTTATTGGTTTGTTTATATTTTTATCGTTTTGTGCAATATAATTATTTCTGTTAGTTTTTGCATTTGTATTACCACTTGAATTTTTGTTAGTATTTATTTTAGTACTTATATTTTCTGTTTCTTTTTTATTTGTGGTGTTTTGCTTTATATTTTGCCTTTCTTGCAATTCTTTTTTCTCTTGCTTTTCCTTGTTTTCTATGTATGCGTAATAATCATAAATTATTCTTTGCTTTTTTTCATAGGGTTTGTTTTTGTTTTGCGCAGCACTTTTATCATCATTTTTATATGTATAGTCTATGCGTTTTTTTCTATCCACAAACAAACCCCCTTTTATCGCTTTATATTGTTTTTAATATATCTGCACCAATTGAATTAAAAAGTTCTGCTATATCTTCATAACCACGGTAAATATGGTGTGCGTTATTAATAATGCTTTCGCCTTGCGCTTGCATTGCCGCTAAAACCAGCGCCGCACCGCCACGTAAATCCGGCGCATATAAATTTGCGCCTTTTAGCTCGTTCACGCCGTTTACAGCAATTGAATTGCCACTGCAATATGTGTTTGCCCCTAACGCATTAAAACCTTGCGAGCAAACAAAGCGCTGTTCAAAAATAGTATCTGTGCATTTGCTTTTGCCTTTTGCTCTTAAACACACCGCCATTAAAAGCGGCGCAATATCAGTTGGAAAAGCCGGGTAAACGCCCGTATAAACATCGCCGATTGCACTTAATTTTACCCCATCGGCACAAATACACAGCACCTCGCCACCTATTTTATATATTTTCACGCCTAACATTTGCAAATAATTAATTATACTTTGTAAATAAATATTATTACAATTTGATAGCAAAACTTCGCCGCCACAACCTGCAACCGCACATAACACCGTTGCCGCGGTTATTCTATCAGGGCATATCGAATATTGTGTACCTTTTAATTCTTTAACACCATCAATGTATAAAACATCTGTTCCTACGCCTTTAATTTTTGCGCCTGCACTTTGCAAAAAATTTGCAAGATCGCAAACTTCAGGCTCTTTTGCAACGCCTCTTAGCACGCTTTGACCTTTTGCGGTTACCGCCGCCATAAGTAAAGTTTCGCTTGCGCCTACACTTGGAAAATGCAAGGTGAAATCTACACCCTTTAATTTTTCTTTTATGCTGAGAGTTATATCGCCTTTTTCATCATCGCTATGGTGTACGCTTGCGCCCATTGCGCAAAGGCCGTTTAAATGAATATCAATAGGGCGTGTGCCAAGTTTACAACCGCCCGGGGTTGTAATTTTAACCCGAGATTTACGTACTAAAATTGGTGCTAAAAAAAACAGCGAAGAGCGCATTGTGCGCATTAAATGTGGCGGTATTTCGCTTTGTAAAACACAAGATGCATTAATATTTACACTATTTTTTTCAAGGTTTGCCTTAGCGCCTAAAGTGTTTAATATTTCTGTGCACGCTTTAACATCTGAAAGCATTGGAATATTATTTAACTTTACTGTGTCACTGCACAAAACACTTGCCGCCATTATTGGTAGTGCGCTGTTTTTTGCACCCGGTATGCTTACACTGCCGTTAAGTGTTACTTTATTGCGAACTTTTAATGTTTGCATAAAAACGCCTCGCTTTCGATAAGTTTAAAATTAACTTATCTTATGCAAAAGCGTATAATTGTGTGAAAAGCCTTTTATATATTGCGGTTTTTATTATATTTTATATAATTTAACGTTTATATGTTTATTAACTTTTCATAAATTAATGCTAAAGAATTTGGCTGTGCCAATTTAAGCGCATTTTGCCCCATTTCATTTAATGTGTTTTCATTTTTTGTTAATTTGTCTACAGTTTTTATTAGTTTTTGTGGTGTTAAATTTTTTTCCTCTATAACTATAGCCGCATTTATATCTTGATATTGTATGCCATTATGGTATTGATGGTTTTCTGCCACATTTGGTGAAGGTATAAGTATGCTTGGTTTACCGCTTGCGCTAAGCTCGGCAAGCGTAAGCGCACCTGCCCTACAAATAACTAAATCTGCGGCACTAAGAAGTTTTGGCATATCTTCAATATATTCTCGCACTTCAAATTTATCACTGTTATCAATTTTATTTTGCCGCATTAACTGCGTAAAACTATCCTTTTCTATGCTACCGCTTGCGTGGATATGCTTAAAGTTAATATCACTGTTTTCTATTTCCCATTTAGCAAGTTGTGCAATAACTTCGTTCAATTTTTGTGCGCCTAAACTTCCGCCAAACGATAAAACAAAAACATCGTTTTTTGCAAGTTTTAAATTTGCGCGTTCTTTTGTTCTGTTCTGCTTTGAAAACTCTATTCGCACAGGGTTTCCCACAATAAATGTTTTATGCTCTTCGCCCAGTTTTTGCGCCGCTTTTTTTGATGGTGCAAAAATAATATCAACATTTTTAGCGAGCAGTTTATTTGTTATGCCCGGAAACGCATTTTGCTCGTGAATAGCTGTTTTAATGCCTTTTTTTGCCCCCGCCCTAACAACAGGCCCGCTTACATAGCCACCTGTGCCAATCACAATGTTTGGTTTAATTTGTTTTATTATTTTATTGGCACGCGGCAAACTGTTAATTAAATAGTAAACAGCGGCAATGTTGCGCTTTATATTTGTAAAATTTATTTTGCGCTGAATTCCCCTAACTTCTATTTCATAAAACGGGTAGCCTGCGGCTTTAACCAGTTTACTTTCCATGCCGTTTTTGCATCCTGCAAAATAAATTTCGGCTTTTGGGTTTTGCTGTTTAATATAGCCTGCAATTGCAAGTGCTGGGTTTATGTGTCCGGCGGTGCCGCCGGCGGCAATTAAAACGCGCATAATTGGTTTCCCTTCGCTTTTATTTATTTTATGAAAATTGTTAATTTTCAGCTAATGTTACTAGGTTTTATAAATGCTACTTTGCCGTGAAACGCTTAAAACAATTCCCATTTCACCCAAAAGCATTAAAAGCGATGTTCCCCCATACGAAAAAAAGGGCAAACTTATGCCTGTGTTTGGCACTGTATTTGTTACAACCGCAATGTTTAATGCCGCTTGTAAAACTACTTGCACCATTATTCCAACAACAAGCATACAGCCAAATTTATCTGCGGCATTAAATGCAATATATAAACCGCGTATCATTAAAAAAACAAATAATAAGATAACAACCATTGCGCCTATAAAACCAAGTTCTTCACACAATATTGCAAATATGAAATCGTTTGCGGGCTCGGGCACATATAAATGCTTTTGCCTTGAATTGCCAAGCCCTAAACCGAAAAGCCCTCCCGAGCTAATTGCATACATGCTTTGAATTGTTTGGTAAGAGCCACCTGAGGTATCCGCTAAAGGGTCTATCCAGTTAGCAAGGCGGCTTTCAGCGTAGGCAACAAGCCCCGATGCAATTGCAAAAACAACGCCGCTTGCAAGAACCGCTAAAGCCGCAATAAAATAAATTAAACGTGTACCACCTATGAACATCATGGCAACACCAATTCCGAAAATTAATATTGTGCCTGATAAATGCGGTTGTTGTAACATTAAAACAGCTATTAAAGCTAAAATAATCATAAATGGCGCAACGCCATACATAAATTTATTCATTTTATTGTAATTAACCGCCATTATATGCGAGAAAATTACAATTACGGCAAATTTGGCTATTTCAGAGGGCTGCATGGTTATTCCTGCAACCATTATCCACCTTTTTGCACCATTTAACTCGGGCATAAAAAGCACAACTATTAAAAGTATAAACGTTAGCGCCATTAAAGGCCATGCAAATTTATGCAAAATGTGATAATCTACAAACGAAATTAAAAACATACAAATCACACCAACAAATGCAAATATAGTTTGTTGGCTGATATAATGATAGCTGTTTCCCTCCATACGGTAATATGCATATGCTGTACTTGCGCTAAAAACCATAATTAGCCCAAAAACAACCAAAATTAATACAATAACCGTGAAAGGCAAATCTATTGGGTTTTTTTCAATTATTTTACTGTTTTTGTTTGTTATCGATTTCAATTTTTTTGCAAAAACCGCCATTTAAAATCTCCTAACTATTATTTAAGAAATATAAACATAAATGCCCGCAATAGCAACACATAAAAGCGCAAAGAATGAAAACACGCAAACAATTTTAACTTCGCTCCATCCACTTAGCTCAAAATGGTGGTGAATAGGGCTCATTTTAAAAATACGCTTGCCTTTTGTTGCCTTAAAATAAGCAACTTGTAGCATTACGCTGAACGCTTCAAGAATATATATTAGCCCCATTAAAATTAATAAATCCATTCTATTTAGTGCAAAGCCTGCCGCTGCAACGGCGCCGCCTAAAAACATGCTGCCTGTATCGCCCATAAACACTTTTGCCGGGTGAAAGTTCCACGCTAAAAAGCCGGCACAACCACCCGCTATTGCCGCCGCAAAAAGCGCTACTGTAATATTGCCAAAAACAGAAGAAATAAACACAAACCCAAGCATTACAATAAAAGTTACGGTTGAAGCTAGGCCGTCTATGCCATCGGTTAAATTTACAGCGTTTACAATACCTATTATTAAAACAAAAGCTATTGGATAGTAAAAAATGCCAAAATCAAGCGTGCCTATAAACGGCAAATGCACAATTGTTGTTGATGTGCCATTTGCGTAAAATGAAATTAGCATGCCCAATGTAATAAGGCTTTGCATTACAATTTTATGCATTGCTTTTAAGCCTAAATTTCGCTTTTTTACAACTTTAACATAGTCGTCTAAAAAGCCTACAAAACCAAACGCATAGCTTGAAAGAGCGGCGATATATAATGTTATTGCTTGCTGTGAATAAAAAGGGCCTAAAAGTTCGGGCAAATCTAAAAATAAAATGCCATATCCCGTGCAAATTCCTATTAAAGAGCCAATGTAAAACATAAATCCACCCATCGTGGGCGTTCCGTTTTTATCGGCATGCCAATTTGGGCCAATTTCTTTTATTGTTTGCCCAAACTTCAAGCGCCTTAATGCAGGCACAATTATAAAGCCGGAAAACGCCGAAATTGCAAATGCCAATAATGCCGCAACAAGCAATGAATTTCTCGCTAATTCCATTTAATTTTCTCCCTTTTTTCCATTTAATATTTACAGTGTATTTTTATTTATTTTACCTTTTGTTTTGCCGTATGCATTACAACAGTTTTTAAATGTTGGCAACAAAAAATTATTTTTATTTAAAACATATTTAAAAACAGCTTGCGTTAAAAAACGCTTTTTATAACATACATTTTAGTAAAAGCATATATTTTTGAATTAAAAATGCAATTTTTATTTAGCTAAACAGCAAGTTATATATAAACTGCATTATATATTACAGCTATTATAAAATTGTGCAAGTAATTCGTTAAAATTCATGCCGTTGCTAGCTTTAAATAAAACGGCATCGCCCTTTTCAACGTTAATTAAAAGTTCTTTTAATGCTTCTTCTTTTTTTAAAAAGTGTGAACAGTTTAAGCCAAGTTGTTTTGCATCTTCATATGCTTTTTTCATTTCATTTCCAACGGCTATTAAAACATCAACTTTGCAAGTTTTGCATATATTTGCAATTTGCCTGTGTGCATTTTCGCTTTGGGTGCCAAGTTCAAACATATCACCTAAAACGGCTATGCGTTTTTTTTGCACGTTGTAATCTTTTAATGTTTCAAGCGCGGCTTTCATGCTATCGGGGCTTGCGTTATAGCAATCTTCAATAATTGTTACACCGTTATATTTTACAAGTTTTTGCCGCATACCTGTGGTTTTATAATTAGAAAGTGCATTAATTGCCTTTTGTTCGTTTAAACCTAAACTGCTTGCAAGCGCAAATGCGCTAAGGGCATTTAGAACATTGTGTTTTCCAAGCGCCGGAATAAATGCCTCGTATTCACCGCCGTTTTTAACGCAAACGGTGAAACTTGTTGCGTTTTCTTCGCTTTTAATATTTTTTGCTATATAATCTGCATCTTGGTTTTCAATGCCAAAATAAACAGGTTTTACATGATTTGGTAAGTTTGCAGTATAAAGCATATCATCATCTGCGTTTAATATCAAGGGCGCGTTTTGCGAAAGACCACTGCATATTTCAAGTTTGGCTTTTCTTATATTATCTTTTGTTTTTAATTGTTCTAAGTGCGAAATGCCTATGCAAGTTATAATTGCGGCATTCGGTTTTGCGGCAAGGCTTAATTTTTCAATTTCGCCCATGCCTTGCATGCCCATTTCTACAACGGCATATTTTGTGTTTTCTTCAATTTGAAACAATGTATTGGGCATGCCTATTTCATTATTTTGGTTTCCTTGTGTTTTAATTGTTTGCCCAAATTCCCCGAAAATTGCCGCGCAAAACTCTTTAGTTGTGGTTTTGCCAACACTGCCTGTTATTCCTACTAGTATAGGCGAAAATTGCGCCTTGTAATTTTCGCCTATTTTTATCATTGCATCTAAAGGGCTTTTTATTAATATCGTTTTTTCTTTTGGCACATCGTTTAATATTTTTTGCGAAAGAACACACGCCGCGCCTTGTTGTATTGCTGTTTTTGCATAATCGTGCCCGTCTACCCTTTCGCCTTTAATGCACACAAAAATCGAATTTTCATGTGCATTTCTGCTATCGGTGGCGATATTTTCAATTAATGGGTTATGCTTTAATTCGCCCACACCTTTTAAAAGTGTATTTACCTTTGTTTTTACCATTTATGCCTACTTTCCGTTTGCCAAAAGCCAATCTGCAACAATTTTATGTTCATCTAAATAAACTGTTACACCATCTATAACTTGGTAATCCTCGTGCCCTTTTCCGCAAAGCACAAGCACATCATCTTTTTTTAGTAAGTTTAAAGCTTTTTGCAATGCCGTTCTTCTTTCTACTTCTATTATATACGGCTTTTTGCTTTCGTTCAAGGTGGGTTCAACATCTTCTAAAATATCATAAGGGTTTTCTTTTCTGGGGTTGTCAGAGGTTAGCACCGCAAAATCTGCATATTTCATAACGGCGTTTGCCATTAAAGGCCTTTTTTTAGCATCCCTTTGCCCTGCACAACCAAAAAGCACAATCAAGCGGCCTTTAACAAACGGCGCAAGCCCAAAAAGCACTTTTTCTATCGCATCTGCTGTGTGGGCAAAATCGCATATCACGGTAAAATCGCCGCTGTATAAAACCTCTGCCCTTCCACGTACGCCAAAGCTGTTTTGCAATGCCTTTGCAATATCTTTAAGGTTAATGCCGATTTTTGCCGCAACAGCCGCCGCCATAAGCGCATTGCTAACCGAAAAATCACCAGGCATAGGAAAATGAACACGTGCAATTTCACCGTTTGCAACCATTTCAAATTTAACGCCTGCCGCTGAAAATTCGGGGTTAAATGCGTTAAAATCGGCGCTGTTATCTTTAATGGAAACACTAATTATTTCTTTTTCACCTTTAAATTCTTCAATTAACCTTTTAGCATAATCATCATCTGAATTTACCACCATAGTGTTTGTTTGTAAAAACAACATTTTTTTTGCGTTGTAGTAATTCTCCATATTTTCATGATAATCTAAATGGTCTTGCGTTAGGTTAGTGAAAACCGCAATTTCAAAATTTACCCCGTAAAGGCGCATTTGGTGCAACGCTTGGCTACTTGCCTCCATTACAACATATGTGCAACCCGCAAAATACATTCTTGAAAATAGCGCATGTAAATCCCACGCTTCGGGCGTTGTAAACTTAGCCGGCACTTGCATTGTGTCTATTTCGGTGTTAATTGTTCCGATAAGCCCCACTTTATGGCCGTTTTGCGTTAAAATTTGCTTAATTAAGCTGGTTATCGTGCTTTTTCCGTTAGTTCCCGTAACCGCAATAATTTTAAGCTTATTTGCAACATTTTCAAAATAATTATCACATAAAAGCGCATATGCTTTTCTGCCGTTTTCAACGCATATTTCATTTTTAAGCCCTAGCTTTCTTTCGCTTACTATACAAATTGCGCCGTTCTCTTGCGCTTTTTTTGCATAGTTATGGCCATCGGTGCTTTTACCTTTTGCGCACACAAAAATTGCGCCATCGTGCACTTTTCGGCTATCTTGCGTAATTAGGCAAACATTTGCTTTTGGCAATTGCCCTTCATATTTTATGCCTTTAAAAAGTAGCTGTAAATCCACTTTTCATCACCACCGTAATTTATTTATAAAACTAATTTAATCTGTTGATGTAATATCATGGAACATAACTTCAATTACAGTTCCCATTGTAATTTCACTTGATGCACTTACATTTTGGCTAACCGCTTGAACATTACTGTTTTCTTCATCAAAGCCCAAAACTTGCATATTTAAACCGCTTGCAATTAATGTGCTTCTTGCTTGTTGCACGGTTTGCCCTGTTACATCGGGCACAACAACGTTTATGCCTTGCGAGCCATCGTCTGTATAAAGCACAACAACCGATTGCCTTCCAAGCGTTGTGCCTGCCACAGGGTATTGGTATGTTACGCTTGTGCCGCCGCCAACTTCTTTTGCGGAAAAACCAAGGCTGTTAAGCGTTGTGTTTGCATCAAGCACGGTTTTTCCTGTTAAATCGGGCACTATTTGTTCAATAGTTAAAAGGTCTTCTTCTGTATATTGGGGTTCAATTCCCAAATATGGTAAAACATCTGCCAAAATTGTGCCAACAACAGGCCCGCAAAGCCTGCCGCCGAAAGAGTTAAATTCATCATTCGGTTCATCAAGCACAATTATAACGGCAATTTCGGGGTCATCTGCCGGGGCAAAACCGCAAAATGATGCAATTCTAAGTGTGTCTTCTTCATTTCCCTCAATAACTGTTTGTTTTTGGCTTGTGCCTGATTTTCCGCCAACCCTATAACCTTTTACATAGGCATATTTATTTTGCCCGTTAGCTACGCTTTCTTCAAGCATTGCGGCAATTGTAGCGCTTGTTTCTTCGCTAATAACTTGCCTTTTTATTGTTGGCTCAATGTTTTGAATAATATTTCCGTTTTCATCAAGTACTTGCTTTACTATGTAAGGCTCCACTAAATTTCCGCCGTTTACGGCGGCCGCAACCGCGGTTATCATTGCTATTGGCGTTGTTGGGGTCCATTCCCCAAAGTAGTAGTAGGAAAGCGCGGAAATATGCATATTTCCAAGCCCAAAGGCATTTGTTTGCGCTTCATTGGGTAATGCAATTCCTGTTTTTCATAAAAGCCGAAAAGTTCTAAATAATCCGTGAAAATTTCCGCACCCATAATCCAGCTTAACTGGATAAAGTAAGGATTACATGAATTATTTAAACCACCATAAAAATCGAGCATACCATGCCCTTCAGGGTGCGCACAGCGCATGCTTATACTGCCCACAACATGTATACTACCCGAGCACGAAAAGCTTGTATTCATATCTGCAACACCCGAATCTAACGCTGCGGCGGCGGTTACTGTTTTAAAAACACTTCCCGGCTCGTAAATATCTTGCACCGCTTTATTGCGCCACATGCTTTGTTGCGCCGTTTGCCTTTGTTGTGTGCGCTGTGCTTCATCTTCTATTGCGGCAATTGAAGCTGAAAGCTCTTCATCGTATAAAGTATATGGGCTATTTAAATCGTAATCCGGCAAGGTTGCCATTGCAAGAATTTCACCGGTATTTACATTCATAACAATGCCTGTTCCACGGTTTGCTACATTATGATCTGATATTGCATTTGCAAGGTATTTTTCAAGCGTTTGCTGAATTACTTCATCTATGGTTGTAACGAGGCTGTAACCGTTTTCTGCGGGATATTCCGCTCTGTAATCGCCATCCATTTCATATCCCCATGCGTTTCGTGCTGTTACAATGCGCCCCGGTGTACCTGTTAAAACATCGTTATAATAAAGCTCTATGCCTGTTAATCCTACCCCATCTGAACTTGTAAAGCCCATAACTGTTGATGCCATATTCCCATAAGGGTAGTATCTTTGAGTATCAGGCTCAAGTATAATTCCGCTTACAGGCTGAATTTTCCCTGCATCAGTATTATTATATTCATTCATCCATTCGGTTATGGCATCTGCCTTTGGTTTTTCTACTTTATTTTCAATAATTTTATATGCACTATTTGTATCTTGCAATTTTTCTAAAATATCCTGTGCTTCAAGTTCTAAAATTTCAGCAAGCTTTAGCGCAACCATATTTATATCAACCCCACGGTTTTTCATATCGGCAGGTGAGGCTACAATTGTCCATACAGTAGAGCTTCTGGCAATTACATTCATATTCGTATCGTAAATTGTGCCCCTATGCGGGCTTATTTCTATATCTGAAAGTTGTTGTGCCGCGGCAAGTTTTTTATAGGTGTCATCCTCTACAAATTGAAGCATTATTAAATTATAAATAACAAGGCCAAATAAAACAACACAAAAAAGACATGCGGCAAAAATTGCCTTGCCTTTCATAGCAGTTGTTACGCTTTTAGAATTCAATTCTTTTTTTTCGTGTTTATTTTTCATTTAGCTGCTCCAAATAAGTAAATTCTTAAAAAAACGGCAAAATTCAATTCATTTATAAAAACAATTATCACCGCCGCCACAAGAAAACTAAAGGCAGTAGTGATAATATTGTATTATTCATGTGGGGCAATGTATTCCGAAAAATTCAAAAGATTTTGATTTACACTTTTTAATAAGTTTACGAATATGCCCTCGTTTACTGTTATATTGCTAATACTATCTCTTTGAACATAAATAATTTGCGATGAATCTTTTTTAACAAGACCAAGTGTTGTGGTTGCATAAATTTCAACATCTTTTAAATTGGTTCGCATTTCAAGTTCATTTGTTAAAAATTCGTTATCACTGTTTAATAATAACAAAATTTCCTCTTGTTTGTCAATTTCGCCGCTAAGAGCAATACTTTGTGCTTGAACATATAACACAACGCACATTAATAGCACTAATACTCCGCCAAAAAACAAAACTTGCGCCATGCTTGAAACACGTTTTCTTTTCGCTTTTTTTCTTTTTTGGGTTTTTACAACTTCTACATTAGGCCCTGTTCTTGGGCTAATTTCAACAATTTGCTTTTTTGGTATTTCATATGCTGCATTTCGCATGGGCATTTCCCTTCCGCCGTAATTTATTGCGGCTGTTTTTGTTTAAAATTAATTATTAATGTTGCGAATTATGTTTTATAAATAAAGCGCTATGTAGTGCATGCGGTACATAGCAAACGAATGAATTTGATATTTATATCGTTCTATCGCTACTATTAAATTTGCACTTCATCAAATAAATTCTATTTTTGCTAAAAAAATTGCTCGAAATTTTTCTCGTTTTAATCACTATTGAAAATCTGTTAAATTTTCTCAATTATTCTTAATTTTGCGCTTCGTGCCCTATTGTTAATACTTAGCTGATTTTCATCAGCAATAATAGGTTTTTTATTTATTGCTTTTGCTTTTGCAACCCCACCGCAAACACAAACCGGAAATTGTGGCGGGCATGTGCAAGCAATTTGCCATTTTTTAAAAGTATGCTTTACAATTCTATCTTCAAGCGAATGAAATGTAATTATACAAAATCTTCCGTTTGGCAAAAGCATATCAAAAATATTTTCAAGCCCTTCTTCAAGTGCTGTAAGTTCTTCATTAACTGCAATTCTAAGCGCTTGAAAGGTTTTTCTTGCAGGGTTTTTATTTTTTCTTCTAACGGCAGATGGTAATGCTGAATGAATACATTCTATTAGTTGCAAACTTGTTTTAAATTGTGTATGCGCTCTATATTCTTCAATTTTACCGGCAATATTCCACGCATATGTTTCCTCACCGTATTTTTTTAATATATCTGCAATTTCTTGCCTTGTATAATTATTTAAAATTTCAGCTGCACTTTTACCGCTTTGGCTCATTCGCATATCAAGCGGTGCGTTTTCGTTGTATGTAAAACCCCTCTCAACTGTATCCAGTTGATGTGAGGACACGCCTAAATCTAAAAGCGCTCCGTTAATTTTATTCACGCCATAAGGCTTTAGTGCTTTTTTTATATCTTTAAAATTAGTTTGCACCACTTGTGCATTTAAACCCTCAAGGCGCTTTGTAGCTATTTCTACCGCGCTTGGGTCTTGGTCTAGGCTATATAATTTTCCGCTTGTTAAAAGTTTTGCAATTTGCAACGAATGGCCAGCGCCGCCGGCTGTGCCGTCTACATAAATTCCGTTTTCATTTATAGCAAGCCCGTTAATACATTCGTTTAATAAAACCGGCACATGGTGAAATGTTTTATTATCGCTCACTTTACAGCTCCAATTCTTGCATTAAATCAACAATATCAACTTTATCAATTTTAGCTTTTCGTTTTTTCCATGTTTCATTGCTCCAAATTTCGGCATGATCGCCCATTCCTAAAATTGATACCTCTTTTTTAATATTTGCATCTTCCCTTAAAGTTTGTGGAAGTAAAATGCGCCCTTGTTTATCGGGTTGCACCGTAACGGCAGAAGTAAAAAGGTAAAGTTGTGCATCTCTTGCTTTGCCAAAGCCTTTTTCAAGCAACTTTTGCACCATCTTCTCCCACTCTTCTTGCGAAAAAGCAACCAGGCTGTTGTCCATCCATTTTGTTACTGTGAAAGTATCTCCGAAAAACTCCCTGAATTTTGGCGGAAAATTAAACCTACCTTTTATATCTATTGCGTATTGATAAGAGCCGAATAACATTTTGCCCACACCTTTCCGCAATTTATAAGCTTACATTAATTGAGGGAAAACAGTAATTTTAAACCGATTTTTTACCCACTTTCAACCACATTTACCCACTTTTCCCCACTTACATGAATTTATTATACACAAAATGCAAGATTATTGCAATAGTTTTCTTGAATTTTTTTATGTTTTTTTTACTGTTTTATTAAATATTTTTCAATAACATTACATTAATTTAGCTTAAATGTAATTTACATTATATTTTTGTTTTTTGGGCATAGTTTTATAGATATTTAAATTAAATCTAACAGTTTTTAAGACAATACTTAAAACCGCAATATTCAAAGCCCTCAAATAACTATTATGAATTATTTGAAAAATTTCAGCATAAATTTAACCAAGGGGTGATAATATGTTTTTGCGCTATAACAAAAGAAGGCGTACTAAAATACTGAAATTTATTTTTATATTAAGTATTTTAGTAATTGTTTTTTTAATTTTCACACTACATAATTACAAAATAAATAACAATTCTATGCCTGTGGGTGTATGGGGTTTAAGTTTTCAAAATGTAGGTTCTGTTCCCGTGCCCAATTTAGCTGCCGAAGAATTAATTGTACATAATGCATTTTTTTATGATACGCAAAACACTGATAATATTTATTTAACATTTGATTGTGGTTACGAAAACGAAAACACCGAAACAATTTTAGATGCATTAAAAAATCACAATGCGCCGGCAACTTTTTTTGTGGTTGGATCATATGTAAAAGAAAACCCCGAACTTTTAATGCGTATGTTAAACGAAGGGCATATGATTGCCAGCCATACTTTTAGCCACCCCGATGTAACACAATTATCATTTGAAAATTTTGAAAGCGAATTAAAACAACTAGAAAAAATATATTTTGAAACAACAGGCCAGCAAATTAGCAAATATTTCAGGCCACCCGAGGGCAGATATACAAACGAAAGCCTACAATATGCTAATGATTTAGGTTATAAAACAATATTTTGGAGCCTTGCATATACCGATTGGAAAGTAAACGAGCAGCCTTCGCAGGAACAGGCGTTTTCCAAATTACTAACACGTGTACACGATGGGGCAATTATACTATTACATAACACAAGCAGTACAAACGCAAAAATACTTAATGAGCTTTTAACACAGTACAAAAACATGGGCTATAATTTTGCGCCTTTAACCGAGCTTGACACATAGAAGGAGATGTTTACATGAAAAAATGCCACAAGTGTTTTAAATTAACACAAGTAGCACTTATTTTATTAGCTTTATTTTTATCCTCTTGCAATAAAACCTATGTTTTAGAGCCTGCCGCCTTTTGGGATTTTACAAATTTAACACAAACTTCACCCACACACGAAACTTATATTATTGCAATAGACCCCGGGCACGGCGGAATGGATACAGGCGCAGGCGGAATAATTGAAGAATTGCAAGTAGTTGAAAAGACATCAGATTATCTATATGAATTTTTGCAAAATGATACGAATTATAACCCTGTAAAAACAAGGCAAAACGGCGAGGATTTATCCAACACAGATAGGGCAAAAAACGCAACCGAAAGCGGCGCACAATTGCTAATAAGCGTGCACGCTAATAAAGACAGCCACGCAAACTCTTACGGTTTTGAATGTTATTCAACCCCACCCGGGCGAGAGCACCACGAGCAATCGCTTATTTTTGCACAACACATAGCTACGGAAATGCAAGCAGCCGGAAACCGTTTGCGTGGCGAAACGGGTGTTAGATATTTATATTACATTAATAACAAAAAAACAATTGTAGACAGTACCGATACGCAAATTCGCCAAAGCGAAAGTTTTGGAATATTAGAAAAAGCGCCCTGCCCTGCTGTGTTGGTAGAGCAATGTTTTTTATCTAATTCAAACGATGTAGACGAGTGGGCCTCTGATGATGGCTGTAAAAAAAGCGCATATGTTTATTACACGGCAATTTGCAAATATTTTGGAACAAAACCTATTGATTTTACTTAATACGCCATTTTTATTATATATATAACTAACAAAGCCGCTGCAAAACAAATTTGTTTTACAGCGGCTTTGTTAAAATTGTTTAAACCAATAATCTTACACTTTATAAACTTATAACTTCAATTCCGAGTATTTTTGCAATTTCTGCCATTTTATCGGCAACATCGCCCCAAATTAAGCTGTAATGATGGCTCATTCCGCTTTCTGCTATTTTGTCAACAAGTTCAAGAACAGGGGTTTTTACCTTTACATTTACCATTGCACCTTTTGTGTTGCGTGTGGTTGGAATTGCCTGGCCGCTTAAAATAAACATTATATATTTACCATTTAAATTTGTTAGCCTTGCCGCCGTAACCGGGCCCTCTTTAAGCGAACAATAAAACGCTGTTCCTTGCCCTGCAAGCGGGTGGTCGCTCATTTTAACGCCATCGGCTTTGTTGTGCAAACTTGGCGCAGCGTTTCCGCAATGCCAATATGTAACCGTGTTTTCATCTTCGTCTATATTAATTAAATCGGTTATAAAAGCAGGAGTGCCCGTTATAATATTTTGCATAACAGCGGCAAGGCCGGCATCAACGTCGCCCTCACAGCCAACAAACATGCCCTCGTCTGCAAGGCGGCCTAAAACCGCACATGGTGTGGTTTTTAAATTACCCATTTCAGGCCAACATTTAATTGCAGAATAATCGTAACCTTGCTGTGGCACAAGTTTTTTAAGCGCTAAATAAAGGCGCACATGATTATCAAGGTGTCCATCAGGCAATTCACTTGTATCCCACAAGTTTAATGTGTTTGCAATTTCTGCGCCCACTTCCTCTTTTGATAAACTTTCCATGGTATCAAAAACAACTTTTAAGTCGGTTTCTTCTATATTTATTCCAAAGGTTTTTCTTATTGTAATTTCATCGAAAGAACAATTGTAAAATGCAGTGGGACGATATCCAAAAAGCCCATAAGTTAAACCCTTAATATTTTTAACGGTAGCGTATGCACCTATTATATCATCAAGCTTTTTTTGCACCCTTGGCTCATCATAATTGCCAAATAATATCCTGTAATCTGCGCCAATTCTTTTTAAGCTTGCGCCGTTCATTGTGGCACTGCAAAGCCCGTTTGCATAAAGGCGCCCGTCACGAACCCAGCTTTCCTCTCTTGGCGCCCATAAAATAATAGGAATATTAAGCGCATCTGCAAATGCACAACATACATCATCGCCTGTAAATGCGCCGTATACCATAACAATTACATCAACTTCCGCCTTTTTAAATTCACTTATACATGCGTTTACATGCTCTTTTGAATCTATCATTTTACCATATGAAATAATATTTGTATAAGTTAAAGCACTTTTTAAATAATCTCCGTATTCTTTAAGCCTTTTTTCAGGCAATTCTCTTGGCCAGCGGCCTGATACTGTTGTAATAAAGCCTACATTCAATGTTTTTTTCATCTTTTTTCTCCTATGCTTTGCCGGCACTACCGGAAAGTTCAATTATTTTTTTAATATCCTCGCAAAGGGCATCGCTTGCCATTTGGCTAAGTTTAAACGAATGGCCGTTATGATCTGTTTTCAAAGCATTTTCATAATGCTCTACATATTTAAATCTAATATCTGTTCCAAAATTAATTTTTGCAACCCCAAGGTTAATTGCCTTTTTAATAACGCTTTCTTCCATGCCTGTGCAACCGTGCAAAACAAGCGGAATATCGGTAAATTTCCTAACTTCTTCAAGCACTTCTAAATGAATTTCAGGCTTACCTTTATAATATCCATGTGCATTTCCTATGCCAATCGCAAGTGTATCGGGGGCACATAGTTCTAAAAACTTTTGCACTTCTTTCGGGTTTACAATGTTTTTGTTTTCCATTGGCACGCCGCCGTCAAGCCGCAAAAGCTCGCCTATTTCAGCTTCAACGGGTACATCAAAGTGTTTTGCAACTTTTATAACTTCGTTTGTAATTGCGGCGTTTTCCTCTATTGGCATTGTAGAACCGTCTATCATGACGCTTGTAAAACCAAGGCGCAAAGCAAGCATACAAATATCAAAACTATCGCCGTGGTCTAAATGAATAGAAACCGGCACATTAACTTTGTTTGCACACCATTTAGCGGTTTCATAAAACCAATCGTGCCCCGAATAAGCACCTGTAGCAACATAATGTGCTAAAATCATGGGGCTTTTCATCTCTTCGGCCGCTTTACAGCAAGCACGAATAATGTCGTATTGGCCGCCTTGCGTGTTAATTGCCGGAATTGCATAACCCTCTTTTGCGGCTTTTTTAAGCATTTGTAAATTATTTGTTAGCATTATTTTCTCCTTTTATTTTGCGGCAAAAGCCGAATTTTATAAACTTTTTGCATCTATAAACTTTGTTTTTAATGTTACGGTACGTGGTTTTTCACCCTCTAACATATCACAAATCATGTTGATAGCCTCTTTAGCAAGCGCTTGCCTATTTATTTCAACAGTGGCAAGTTTTGGTGTTGTATAATTTGCTATGCTTGAATTATCAAACCCCACAACCGAAATATCTTTTGGCACATTACAGCCTAAATCGCTTGCAGATTTCATTGCTATTGTTGCAAGAAAATCATTTCGGCACATTATGGCATCTATACTTTTATCGGCCTTTAATGCATCTTGAATTTTATTGTAAATCTCATCGTTATTTTTGCACCCGGAAATAAAATTTTCTTTTGGATTGCAAAAACCGTACTCCTTGCAAACATCGTAGTAACCTCGATATCTGTGATCCATTAAATTAGAATAAACATCTTTATTGCTCATTCTATCTACATATAATATATTTTTTCGCCCTTTTTCATGCAAACGTTTTGCAATATCTCTTGCACCATCATAATGCCCGGGGTATATTTTAGAAGCCCTTGCAAATTCGCCGCTGTAATCTTTATTCATTATTAAAACAACAGGCAAATTTGCATCTACTAAACGGCTAATATTCTCTTCATGCATACTCATGGAACTAATTATAACACCGTCTACTTGGCGTGATAAAATATGCGGTATAAAACTATCATCTCGCCTATTACCAAGCAGCGAAACAAGATATCTTCGCTCGTATGCAAGCTCGTCCATTTCTTTTATTACACGCGCAAAATGTTCATTATCAATTTGGTCTACAATGTAAAGGATATGCTTTGAATTTTTACCTTTTAAACTTCTTGCTATTGGGTTTGGGGTATAATTTAGCGTTTTCATTGCTTCGTGCACACGTTTTCGCTTTTCACTGTCTACATATCTGTTGCCATTAGCAACATATGAAACAATTGTTTCGCTAACATCTGCAAGCTTTGCAACATCTTTTCTTGTTGCTTTATAAGATTTATTCATTTTTTCACCACACTTAAAAAAATGTACATTCGTATGTATATCTATTATGTATCGTTTAAATAATTTTGTCAATGCCTAAATTAAAATTAATTATCAAAACATATCAAACACGTTAAAATATGTTAAATTGCACAATTAATTTTATAAGTTTCAGTGAAAAATCACACTGATATTTTATTGACAAATATAAAATATTAGTGTATATTTTAATAGAGTAATAATAAAAATTCCGTAATATACTCATAATTGTACACACGTATGTACTATTATAATTTATAACAATTAAAAGAGGATGCATAATGAAAAAAATATACTTAAATTTAAAAAGGTTTGACATTACGCCTGAAAAAGGTGGAGTGAATTCAATTGCTAAAATTGAAAACTGGGCTAATTATATTGTGCAAAACACAAAAGACGAGCTAAAACAATTTAATAAAAATGCAAAGTTTACAATGTTTTTCCCCGAACTTCATATTTTAAACGCAATAAACGCAAATGATGGCACAATAAAAATAGGTTGCCAAAGCGTAAACGAAAGCGATACCGCAAAAGGCGGAAATTTCGGTGCGTTCACAACACTGCGCCCTGCTAATGCAATGGCGCTTGCAGGTGTAAACACAGCGCTTATTGGCCACTGTGAGGAGCGCAATTATTACAAAGGCATTTTAAGCGGCGCAGGCGTTAGCGATTTAAGCGTTGTTAATAAACATTTTAATGCTAAAATAAAAGCGGCAATTGCGGCAGGCTTAGATGTGCTTTATTGCATAGGCGAAACAAGCGAAGAACAAGCCGATTTTGAAAACGTGCTAAAAACACAAATTGATATGGGGCTTGATGGTGTGGACTTAACCAAAATTACAATAGCATACGAGCCTGTGTGGAGCATAGGCCCCGGCAAAACCCCTGCCGATAAACCATATATAACAAAAATAGCGCAATATGTTAAAAAGCTATACCCCGCTTTAGATGTTGTTTACGGCGGCGGTTTAAAAGAGGAAAACGCACAAATGCTTGCATCTATTGACGAAATTGACGGCGGATTAATTGCCCTAACACGCTTTAGCGGTGAAATTGGGTTTTACCCCGATGAGTATTTGACGATTATTAAAACGTATTTGGATATGTGAGTTTTACATAAATTATAACTTTAAATCAAGACATAACATTATTAATTTATAATATAATAAAAAAATAATATAATCATTAAATATTAATAAAAAGGAGCAAAAAATGAAACTTGAATTTGAATACGGCGAAGGCTTAATGAGCGCAAATTTACCCGATAATACCGATGTGTTTATCCCGGGCATAACAGTGGAAGACCCACCTTGTTTGCCGCAAGATTGGGACAGCCTTTATGCTGAAACACTAAAAAGTATTCGCAACCCCATTGGCATGAAACCTCTCAGCGAATATGCAAATGAAAAAAGCACAGTTGTTTTTATAATACCCGATATAGTTAAAGGCGGCTGCCAAGAAACAAGCCACCGCAAAGTTAGCATAACAGCTTGTTTAGACGAGCTTTACTCTAAAGGCGTTAAAAAAGAGAACATACTTATGCTTTGCTCAAACGGCTTGCACCCACGTGCAACAATGCCCGAAATGCGTGAAATACTTGGCGATAAGCTGTTTAATGAGTTTTATGCAACCAACCAAATAACAAGCCACGACAGTGAAGACTATGATAATATAGTAGATTTAGGCTACACCTCAAACGGCGACAAAGTTTATTTGAACAAATATGTATACGATGCAGATATAGCTATTTTAATAGGCCACACTTCGGGCAACCCATATGGCGGTTACTCGGGAGGCTATAAGCACTGCGCAACAGGTATAACACATTGGCGCAGCATTTCTGCACACCATGTGCCAAAAGTTATGCATAGAGAGGATTTTACACCTGTTTCAGCGCACAGCGAAATGCGTAATAAGTTCGACCAACAAGGCATGTTTATGGAAGAGAAAATGGGCAAAAAATTCTTCTGCTGCGACGCTGTGCTTGACAGCGTAAGCCGCCAAATAAGCATATACAGCGGCTGGGCAAAAGAAATGCAACCGCACAGCTGGAAAGATGCCGATAAACGCACTTATGTGCACTGGGCAGAGAAGAAATATGACGTTGTTGTGTTTGGTATGCCAACAAATTTCCATTATGGCAACGGAATGGGCACAAACCCAATTCAGTTTATGCAAGCGCTTTCAGCACAGGTTATCCGCCACAAACGCATATTAAGCGATAAATGTGTGTTTATTGTTTCAAGTATATGCGACGGCTATTTCCACGACGAGCGTTGGCCGTATCTTCGTGAGATATATGAGATGTTCCAAAAAGATTATATGAACACCCTTCCCGATATGAACCGCTATGGCGAATATTTTGGCACACACGAAGAGTATATAAGGAAATACCGCTACTGCAATGCGTTCCACCCGTTCCACGGTTTTAGCATGATGAGCTGTGGTCACATTGCCGAGATGAACACAAGCGCAATTTATATTGTAGGCGCACGTGAGCCCGGCATTGCAAGGGGCATGGGCTTAAAAACAAGGGCAACTTTTGAAGAAGCTTTAGAGGACGCAAAGAAAAAATTCGTTGGCGATGAGCCGAATGTTTTGGCATTGCCGCTTACATTTAAACGCGGCGCAGTTCACCTTTGCATGAAAGACGGCAGTGATGACGGCATGGTGGATAGCACCTCGCATCCTTGTGGAGGTTAATGCACAAACAGCGATATACTTAAATTGAGAACACGATATAAATAAATTATAGGGTAATGCTTCATCGTTATCAAATTTGCAATTAATGCAAATTTTTTGGCAGATTAAGCATTACCCTATTAATGTTTGAACTTCTTTAAATTTATTTTATTTCACTATACAATGATACAAATTAACCCTGCGCAACCTTCGTTTACAATCTGCTCAACTGTTTGCGCAATTCTTCCTCTTGCTTCAAGTGGAATATTCTGCAATTTATTTTGCATGCCCTCGTTTACAAGTTCGTGCAAACTTTTGCCGAAAATATTGCTCTGCCAAATTTTTAATGGATCTTCTTCACAATCGCTAAGCAAACTTTTTATTAAATCTTCCGATTGGCTCTCGGTGCCAACTATTGGGGAAACCTCGGTTTTTAAATCTGCACGCATCATATGTAACGCTCGGAACAAACAGATGTTTTATTTATTCGCGATATAACGTAATTTTTTTCACCATCTAACACTTTGAAATAAACTTTCAGCTTAATTTTTCTTTTTTCTTCGGTTTTGTAAACTTCAATTCTGTCGAGTAACGCATCTACAATAGATGCATCAAAACCATCGTTAAAATCAAGTTCACTTGCAATAACCTGCCGTAATTTTTCAACTGTTTTGCTAACTTCTTTGTTTTTTTCATGCTCTTGTTTAAGGTTTGCAATTTTTATTTCTGCCTTAGTTATTTCATCATTAAAAGCATTGTTTCGCTTTTTAAATTCACTGTCTGAAAGTGCACCGTTAATACTTAGGTCCAATAGCTTGTCTTTTTTAATTAATATTTCGTTAATTTGTGTTTGCAATTTCGCAATATCTTGCATAGTATCTGAAGTAGTTGCTATTGAAGAATACATTTTCACAAGTTCGTTGATAATATCTGCTTTATCTTTTACAATTTGGCTGTAAGCGTCGCGCATAATTTCATCAATTTCGCTTGTGTATACCACCGGCGAAGTGCACCCAGCCTTGCCTTTTTCGGCATATAGTTTGCACTGCCATAATTCCCTGTCACCTGTTTTATATTTATATAGTGCTCTGTAATAATACGTTTTGTGCTCACCGCAAACAATTTTACAGCTATATTTATATTTATTGCTGTAGCTTGACGGGTTATCAGATGCTTGCTTTTTACTGCGCATCTCTAAAATGTCATTTGCTTTTTGCCAAAGTTCTTCGGATACAATAGCCGGAACATTTTCCTCGTCTTTATACATAACCCAATCCGCTTGCTCGAAAATTTTTCGCTCATTAGAACGGTAATCGTATTTATGCGATTTATTGCCGCAATAATATCCCTTATATTTAGGGTTTACAAGTATGTTTTTTATGGTTGAAAACGACAAATTATTTCCCTTTGTGTTTTTTACACCGCTCTCATTTAGTATAGCAGCTATTCCCCTAATTCCAATTTTTTCAATTGCATATAGTTCGAATATTTTTTTAACCACTTCAGCTTCTTTAGGCTCAATAACAAGTTTACCCTCTTGCTTTATATAGCCCCAAATCCTACTGTTGCCTAAAACCACGCCGTTTTCAATGGCACGTTTAAATCCAAATTTTACACGCTCCGATATTTTGCGCACTTCGTCTTGCGCTATGCTCGACATAATTGTTAAGCGAAGCTCGGCATCGGGCATAAGAGTATTAATATTGTCACTTTGAAAAACAACGCCAACGCCGTTTTTAAATAGTTCTTGTGTGTACTTAATACTGTCCAGCGTGTTGCGAGAAAAACGTGAAATTTCTTTGGTGATTATCAAATCAAACTTGTCAAGCCTGCTATCGTCAATCATTTTTAAAAAGGCTTCACGCTTAGTAACGCTTGTGCCGCTTAATGCTTCATCAATATACCCCTCTACATATTCCCAATTATAATTCTTGCTTATAAAATTTTGATAATAATTTATTTGGTTTTTGAGCGAGTGCGCTTGCTCGTCCGTTCCTGTTGAAACACGGGCATAAAAGGTTACCTTCAGCGGTAAATCGTAAATGCTTTTACCCATACTGAGTTCTTTTCTTAAATCGTATAAATCCATTTTTTGCACTTCCTTTGCTTTATTGACAATTTCAAGATTACTTCTTTATGTTACAACTAATTATTAATATTGATAATTTCATTAAAAAATCATCTTTTTATCCATTAAAAAACTGGGTTCATTTTTTTAGGAAGATTACTCGGCGGCGCAGTTTTAATTAATATATCCTTCGCTTTTATGTACATTTCTTCGGTTATTGCATTTTTTTCAAAAAGCTGTCTATTTATTGCAAGCTTTATTTCCATCTTTACCAAATTTATATTTTCGTTTGTTTTATTCATCGTCCCACTCCTTTTTCATATTAATATGAAAAAGGAGTATTAATTATTCGTTGTTATTAAGTTTTCAACTTAATACATACCACACCGTAAGGAGGTAAATCCAATTTGCGGTGTGGATTATCTTTGATACGTTGTATCGTATTCTAAAGTAGCAAGGCTACTTCTCAGCTCTACCCCGATACAGGAATATGTGATTTACTTGTGGTTACAAGCACCGCATACCCACCGATAGGTGTTAATGCCGATTTGAAAACCGACCACCATATTCGCAGGCACTCTCATTTGGTGTGCGAGATACATCTTTCACGGTCTTTGTGCTAAATGCGCTCGCCACCTTGCTTTTTATTTATAAGAATAAAGCTTACAGGAGGGTTTTGGCGACATTTAACCAAAGAGCACAACTCTTTTTTTGCACAAAAGAATAATCACATATTGATATAAACAGTTTAATTGTTATTTTTCAAGTTACAATGAAAGAAAAAATCCTCTCATATACCTATAGAAAAAACAGCATTTTTCGTACCTTGTGATGAAAAATTTCAAAACATTTCTCCAATATATTTTAACGCTGTTTTTACCGACTTTCTTATCGCACCTTCTGTAACACCCTCAGCCATTGCGATTTCTGTGAACGACAGTAAGGGAAAATAAAACAGCATATATAAAATGGCTTGTATTGCCTTTTTATATATGCTATTCGTCTAATTTTATTAAATTTTATATATTCAATTTGAATAAAATGTAATGCTATTAATTCAGTTTTAATTACACTTTTACAACACCATAAAAATCGTTTAAATTTTTGGAATTTTTTATATTATTGAATTCAGTAAATCACCATTTTGCGCCACATTTTAACCCTCCGATTTTGATTGTTCTTGAAAGGTTATTGCTGATTTAAATTGATAACTTATTAAATAATCCTGAATCGCATTAACACTAAGTTATAAATAGTTAAAGTTATTGCGATCACTAAACATTTCTTAATCAAATCAAAAAACACAAATTTTATTAGACAAATAAATTATTCATATATGATTTATTTAAAGAAATATTGCACCATTTCAAAAGCAATTTCATGAGTATTGATTTTTTATAAATACTAGGTTAGTAATAATCAAGCGGCATAAAAGTATAACCAGTTAAAGCTAATTTATTATACTATAAATACAGAAAAAAATCCCATAATTTACAAATATATACATTTTATTGTTTTATACATTGTATCATAATAAAGTTCAAAATACAATGCTTTACTATAAATGTTACACTACTTTCAATTTCTTATACATGTGTAGAACAAGCTTTTAAATTAACAAAAACTAAATTAATTGCTAAAAAAAGAAAGTGGGTCTACATCCACACTGTCCTTTGTAGTTTCAAAATGCACATGATTACCTGTTGAGTTGCCTGTAGTTCCAACATAAGCGATAACTTCACCCTTTTGCACTGCTTGCCCGTGCGTTACAGCAATGCCAAAGCAGTGTGCATAAAGCGTTTCATAACCATCACTGTGCTGTATTTTAACAAAGTAGCCATAACCGCCTGCCCAAGAGTCCGTGCCGTTTGCCACTGTCACCACTCCGTCGTCTGCGGCAAGTATGGGTGTTCCTTGCGGTGCGGCAATGTCTATTGCATTATGGAATTCCGGCTCGCCTGTAAACGGGT
>CAYJGM010000007.1:0-41694 GCA_964369495.1 uncultured Bacteroides sp.
TAAATTTTAGGAGGAATTTTAAACCATTGCATGTTTGTTCTCCTTTTAGCAATACGCTTGATATTTATTAAGTTTGTTGCAGATACATTAGATGTGGTTGAGTTATGGCCGAACGATCCGCAACCTAAAGTTAAAGATGGCATGTTGGTGTTGTAAATATCGCCGATAGCACCATGTGAGGAAGGTGCATTTACAATTATACGGCCCACTTTCATTTCTTTGCCGTATTGTGCCGCTTGTTTTTCATCAGATGTATGAATTACAGCCGAGTGACCTAAACCGCCAAGTTCAAGCATTGTTTTTGCTTTATTAAATCCATCTGTGGTATCTTTAGCAATTACATACGCCAAAACAGGGGAGAGTTTTTCCTTTGATAGCGGATATTTTTCACTGATATCCGGTAATTTCGCAATTAAAATTTTTGTTGTAGGCGCAACCGAAACCCCGGCACCCTTTGCAATGTTAAAAGCACTTTGCCCTACAATAGCGGCATTTAGTTTGTGCGCTTTTGCGGCGGGCATACAATATTCGGTAACTTTTGTTATTTCGTCTTCAGTTAAGAAATGGCAACCGTTTTCGCCCATTAATTTTTCGAATTGAGCAGAAATATCTTTATCAACAATAGCGGCTTGCTCTGAAGCACAGATCATACCGTTATCAAAGCTTTTTGATAGCATTAAATCGTTACAAGCTTGCTCTACATTAGCGGATTTGTTGATATAGCAAGGCACATTGCCCGGGCCTACGCCAAGTGCCGGTTTACCGGCAGAATAAGCGCTTCGTACCATTCCGGCACCACCTGTTGCTAAAATCATTGCAACGCCGGGGTGATTCATTAATTGGCTTGTAGCATCAATAGATGGATACTCAACCCATTGAATACAATTAGCAGGTGCGCCTGCGGCAATAGCTGCATCACGAAGAATTCTTGCGGATTCACGAGAGCATTTTTGTGCTGAAGGATGAAAACCAAAGATGATAGGGTTTCTTGCTTTTATGCTTATTATAGCTTTAAACATTGTTGTTGAAGTGGGGTTTGTAACAGGTGTTACACCTGCAATAACGCCTATGGGTTCAGCTACTTCCAAGTAGCCCTCTAACTCATTATCGTTTATAATTCCCACTGTTTTATCGTATTTAATGCTATGCCAAATATATTCTGTTGCAAACAAATTTTTTATAATTTTGTCTTCATAAACTCCACGCCCGGTTTCTTCAAAAGCCATCTTAGCAAGCGACATGTGCTCGTCGATTCCGGCCAATGCCATTTGATGTGTGATTTTATCAACTTGCTCTTGATCTAAACTCATAAATTCGTTTAATGCAACATTTGCTTTATCAACAAGTTCATTAATCATTGCAGTAACATCAACTTCGGTTGTTTTATTAACGTTTTTCTTCTCAGCCATAGGTAGCCCTCCAAATAAAAATTGAAATCATTTTCGTAGTTGTTAAATAATTAACAATATCTATTATATAGCAGGTAATGTGGTTTGTCAATAGAATTCGTTAAAAAAATAACAATCATCATGTACAATTTTGGCAAGTTTTATTATTTTTTTTGTTTAAAATAACGAAAAAATGAATGTAAAGTTACAGTTTTAATAAGTCTCAGAAAGTAGTATTTATTTTCCTCTTGCTTTATTATGTCGATATTATGTGGGTTTTAACTAATTTATGTGTTTTGTTACTAAATAACAAATTGCTATTCACACGATTTGTACTTTTTACGTTTGCATTTAATTCAATATTATTATAATGAAGCCAAAAAAATTATTTTAAACATAATAACGTTTTTCAAAAAAATTAATATAATAATATAAGCAATTATAATTGGAGGTATACTTATGGCTTATGAAAATGGAAAATATTATTATTTCGTTTCTTATGCGGGAAACGGTGGAACGCTTAGCGTTTACGGAAACAGCCAAGTTTCACAAAACCGCAATGTAATAGTTTGGGAAAAGCAAGTTATAAACGACCAAAGCTGGCTTATTGATGTTGATGTTGCAGGCGGCTTTGCAAGAGTAAAAACAGCACTTAATTTAAACTATGCACTTAATATTTGGTTTGGAAGATACAATATGTATAACTGCGATATTTACACATGGCAAACAAATTTGCAAGACAGCAAAATTGAGATTTTCACAATTGATGCCGACAACGATTTATACAGAATAAAGCAAAAAGATTACGATTTTTATTTAACGGCAACAGGGCAAGATAAAGGCGCAGATGTTCGCTGGCAAGAGCGATTAGAAGACAGCAGCCAAGTTTTCAAGCTTGTTTTGTTTGATGATAGCTCTGGGGCAGAATCGCCATATGGGGCTATATGGCCGCTTTATAGCCAAGAGCTTTACCCTATAACCAGCGGTTATAGAACAGCCGCGCGCCCAACACATGATGGCGTGGACATGGCAGCGCCCTTAAACACGCCAATTTACGCAATTTACGACGGCATTGTTTCACGCATTACAAGCGAGGCAACAAACCCATTAGAGGGCATAAGCGTGCGAATTAACCACGATTTTGGCACAGGCAAGCAATATAGGTATATACGCTCGTATTATTTACATATGAATAGGGTAGATACATTAAATGTAAGCGTAGGCAGTTTTGTGAAAAAAGGCACAATAATTGGGTATGTGAACAACACAGGCGATTCATACGGCAACCATTTGCACTTGGGAACAAGATATAACACGGTGCCTTTTACTGTTAGCGGCGGTTTTTATGAGGGTATTGATTTTATCAACCCACAAATAATTTTGCCATAAAAGTACAATTATTAAAAAATAAAGGCTTGGCTAAATAAATTGGCTTAAAAAAACCAAACCGTCACTATAATTACAAAGTGCCGGTTTGGTTTTTTAATAATAACACCTTAACACATGAAGCCAAACGCAAAATATAACAAATTAAAATTTGTGCTATGTGATGTTTATATATAATACTATGTTTTTATTTAAATTTAGCGGTTTCATTAACAGCTAAAGCATCACATCTTTCGTTTTCTGCGTGCCCGGCGTGCCCTTTTATCCATACATAATTTATTTTATGCTCCTCGGTTAAATCTAAAAGCCTTGCCCATAAATCCTTATTTAAAGCAGGTTTTTTGTCGCTTTTTATCCAGTTTTTCGCGCGCCAATTTTTTGCCCAACCTTTTTCAAGGCCGTCTATAACATATTTTGAATCGCTACAAAGGGTTATTTCACAGGGCTCTTTTAATATTTCAAGTGCGCGTATAAATGCAGTAAGTTCCATTCTGTTGTTTGTAGTATCGGCCTCGCCGCCGCTAATTTCCTTTTTAACGCCATTGTACTCAAGTATAGCGCCCCAACCGCCGGGGCCTGGGTTATTGCTGCAAGCGCCGTCTGTATATATGTTTATTTTTTTCATAATAATTTAAAATCCTTTCAATTCCAAATATAAGAATTAAAAATGCAAGTTCATGGTTGCATTATGTTCGTTTTATAGGCGAGAAATTATTGGCTTATATAAAAGGTTAATGTTTTTTATATTTATATTTACAGTATATTATAATGTAAAATAAAATTTTTAACAAGTGTATGTATATATTATTTAATGGTAAAAATATTATAAATGTTTTTATACAATAAGTGCTTTAAGTGTTTTTTAAAAGCATATAAATTTGCACCGATGAACTTTTTAAGGCAATAGCCTTACCATAAAGTATTTCTATTTTTGTTTATTTGCGTTTTGTGCAATAAGCTAATTTTTGCAAAACGTAAGCTTTGTTTTTTATGTGAAATTACCATTACTTATGCAAATGTCTTTTGTTTATACGAACTGCCATGAACTTGACAAAAAATTAAAAAAAAAGTATCATTAAATGTAATTAAGTTAATAGTATATAATGATATTTAATAAATTTTACATAAATTTTTAAAAAGATGAACTTAAACCGATGTTATCGGTATTTTATAAAATGGCAAAATTGAAGGTTAAACATTAAAAGCACACAAAAGCCTTGTGTTGGCTGTTATTTTTGTGCTTTGAATTTTTTGTTGCCCATGTTTTGCCGTGCCACAACTTTAAAAGGAGAATATATGAATCAAAATAAAGCACCACAAGCACAAAAACAAGCAAAACAAACAGACACCAATGAAAAACAAAACACAAAGAAAAACATATCTCGCCCACGCCAAAACAACAATAAAAACAACCCGAAAAGCAAAGTTGTAAAAGAACATAGCGTAAAAAACACAAATGATAATGCAAAAAACCATACAGCGAAACGCACTTTAAAACCACAGGAACAACAAAATTTACGGCATAAAAACAATAATACAAAAAGAAAAAACACAAACAAAAGAAGAAACTCAAATGCAGCTAAATTGCATATGTATACCCTTGGTGGGCTTGGTGAAGTTGGCAAAAACATTACCGTGTTCGAGTGCGAGGGCGACATGATAATTGTAGATTGCGGGCTTGTTTTCCCTGAAAGTGATATGTTCGGGGTAGATTTGGTTATACCCGATTTTACATTTATACTTCAAAACAAAGATAAAATTAAAGGCATAGTTATAACCCATGGGCATGAAGACCATATCGGAAGTTTACCGTATTTGTTAAAACAAGTTAATTTGCCGGTATATGCCTCACGCTTAACAATTGGCCTATTAAAAAATAAATTAGACGAACACGGCCTTACAAAAAGCGTTAAATGCATAGAAATTCAACCGCGAAACATATTCAATTTGGGTTGTTTTTCTATAGACCCTATTCATGTAAACCACTCAATTCCCGATGCATTGGCGTTTGCAATTACAACGCCCGCGGGGGTTATTATTCACACGGGCGATTTTAAAATAGATTACACGCCTTTAACAGGCGGCCCAACAGATATTTCAGCAATAGGCGAATACGGCAAAAAAGGCGTTTTGCTGTTGCTATCAGATTCAACAAATGCAGAGCGCCCGGGCTTTACGATGACAGAACAAAAAGTAAGCGAGGCTTTTGCAACGCTTTTTGATAGGGCAGGGCAAAGGCGCATTATGATAGCCACATTTGCCTCTAATTTATACCGCATACAACAAATTATTGATATGGCGGTAATAAAACAGCGCAAAGTTGCCGTTTCGGGCAGAAGCATGATAAATAATACAAAAATGGCACTTGAACTCGGTTATTTGCACGCGCCCGAAAACACAATTATAGAGGCAGACCAAATTGGCAAATATCCGCCGGAGAAAGTTGTGCTTATAACAACAGGCAGCCAAGGCGAGCCGCTTAGCGCACTTGCAAGGATGAGCAGTTCAAGCCACAGAACGGTTAGGGTAAACGAGGGCGATTTTATAATTATTTCGGCAACACCAATTCCCGGAAACGAAAAAATGGTTACTAAGGTAATAAATGGGCTTTTGAAACAAGGCGCTGAAGTTATATATGAATCTATGTATGATGTGCATGTTTCGGGGCACGCTTGCCAAGAAGAGCAAAAGCTGATTATAGCACTTAGCAAGCCTAAATATTTCTTGCCGGTGCACGGTGAATATAAACAGCTTAAACAACATGCGAAAACAGCAATAGCTGTGGGTATAAAAAAAGAAAATGTTTATATTTGCGAAAACGGCGAGCATGTTGCACTAAGTGAAAATTCAATTGAAATTTTAGAAAAAGTAACAGCAGGCGCAATTATGGTAGACGGCCTAGGCGTTGGCGATGTTGGCAGCACAGTTTTGCGCGATAGGCGGCATTTATCTGAAGATGGCCTAGTTGTTATTGTGGTTGCCGTTGATAAGGCAAGCGGTAGCATTATAAGCGGCCCTGAAATTGTTAGCCGTGGCTTTGTTTATGTAAAAGAAAACGAAAGTTTAATAGATGATGCGGTTGCGCATGTGCAAACTATTTTAGATAGGTTAGACAGCATGGATTTACGCGATTTCAACAGCGTTAGGCTAAGAATAAGAGAGGGAGTTTCGGGCTTGCTTTATAAAAGAACAAAACGTAGCCCAATGATATTGCCTGTAATAATGGAAATGTAGCACAGTGATAGGGCATTTAATTTTTACGTAAATAAAGAAGGTGTGCAAATGAAGCATAAAAAAAAGCTGAATAAAGTAGATTTTTTGATATTTCTTATACTTTTTACTTGTATATTATTAATAATTTCAATAGCTTTAGTTGCGCCTATAATGCTTGTGGCTATTGCTGTTGTTTTGTTTGTGCTTTTTATTGTAGTAATTGTAAGGGTAAAGCATTTTCATAAATTAATTGCGAGAATTTTACAAGACGGTAATTACACAAGCGAGAATATAAGCGCGCAACAAGGCATACAACAGCTTGAAATTTCTGTTGTGGCAGTGGTGAAAAACACAATATTATGGTATAATAAAGCTTTTAGAGATAACTTGCTTAACGGCGAGGATATTGGCTTTGAAAATATAAACAATATTTTGCCGCTTTTCGACACCGCAAAAGCCGAAACCGGCATTAATATAAACTGTGGTGGCGAAATGTACACGGCATATATAAATGCGCTTTCGCATGAAAATGATGTGTTTTTTATCTACCTTGTAAAAGATACATTTTTAAAGAATACAGCAAAGGAATACGAGCTTTCTCGCCCTTCGGTTATGATAATAACCATAGATACTTATGATGAAATATTAAAAGAGATGAAAGAGAGCGACAAAGCCAAAATAATTTCTGAAATAGATTGGACATTAGAACAATTTATAGGTAGCACAACAGGTTTTATAAAGCGAACTTCGGCATCAAGATACATCGCAATTGTAGAAGAACGCCATATGCAAGAAATAATTAAAAGCAGATTTACCGTTTTAGATAATGTTCGGGAAATAACAAAGGAAAATGGCTTTGTAAGTTTATCAATAGGCGTAGGGCATGGTGCCGATACATTAAAACAATGTGAAAAATTGGCAGAACAAGCGCTTGAAATGGCGCTGGGCCGCGGCGGAGACCAAGCGGCGGTAAAAAGCAAAGATGGCTTTTCGTTCTTTGGCGGTGTTTTGCGCAGTGTTGAAAAAAATAATAAGGTGCGTAGCCGTATAATAGCAAGCGCACTTAAAGATTTAATGATTCAAAGCGATAAAATTGTTATAACCGGCCATAAAATGAGCGATTTAGATTGCGTTGGCGCGGCGGCGGGCATTTACCGTTTTGCAAAATCTTGTGGCAAAGAAGCATATATTGTTATTAATGAAGAAAAAACAATGGCGGAAAAACTTATACAAGAACTTGCAGAAGATGGCGTAGAATTTGTTTCACCCGATGGCCAAGAGGACAAAATAGATAGCAACACTTTGCTTGTTATTGTAGATACCCATTTAAAAGCATTGCTAGAAAACCCACTTATGTACGAAAACGCCGATAATGTTGTGGTTATAGACCACCACCGCCGCTGTGTTGGATATATTGAAGACAGCGTTATTTTCTATCACGAGCCGGCCTCCAGCAGTGCAAGCGAAATGGTAGCAGAGCTTTTGCAATATACAGAATTTACAAAAGATAATAAAATTACACAAACAGAAGCGCAAGCATTACTTGCAGGCATTATGCTTGATACACGCAATTTTACGGTTCACACAGGGGTAAGAACTTTTGAGGCATCGGCGTATTTGCGCAGAATGGGCGCGCAAACAGCAAACACAAAAACGCTGTTTAATTCAAGCTTTGAGCAATATATTAACAAAAGCAAGCTTGTTGAAAAGGCAGAGGTTTTTCTTAATTGTGCAATTGTTGTAAGTGAAGATTTAGGCATTCAATCGGGCATTGTAATTCCGCAAGCCGCAAATGATTTATTAACAATTGACGGTGTAAAAGCAAGCTTTGTTGCAGTTGAAACACAAGAGCAAATTGTTATAAGTGCAAGAAGTATGGGCGAGATTAACGTGCAAATAATAATGGAAAAATTAGGCGGCGGCGGCCATTTAACAATGGCGGGCGCACAACTTAAAAACACAGAGCTTTCAAATGCAAAGCAAATGCTTATGCAAGCAATACAAGATTATACACAAGAGTGCAAAAAATAAACAGCAGGTTTAGGAGAGTAAAATATGAAAGTTATGCTAAAACAAGACGTTAAATCAATAGGCAAAAAAAATGAAATACATGAAGTTTCAGATGGTTATGCGCGCAATTTCTTGTTTCCGCGCGCCCTAGCGGTACAGGCAGATGCATCGGCTTTGAATATAGTGAAATCTAAAGAGCAAGCTAAAGCCCACCATGCACAGCAAGAATTAGATGCCGCAAAACAGCTTGCAAGCGCGCTTGAAAACAAACAAGTTACCCTTACGGCAAAAGCCGGGCAAGGCGGCCGTTTGTTTGGCAGCATAACCGCAAAAGAAATTGCAAAAGAACTTTCAAATGCAGTAAACGCACCGGTGGATAAACGTAAAATAGTGCTTGATGCCGACATTAAAGCTTTTGGCACATACAATGTTGATGTAAAAATTTACCCCGGTGTTGTTGCACATGTGAAAGTTAGCGTAAAAGAACAAGGTTAAAAGCTTAAAATACGGAGGAAAAAATGGCACAAACAAATTTATCGCTTGATACAATGGGCTTGCAATTGCCCTATAGCATAGAGGCAGAGCAAGCGGTTTTAGGCGCAGTTTTAATGGATGAAAACAAAATTGTGCCTTATTTGGTAGAACATTTAAAGGCTGAGATGTTTTATGTTCGCCAAAATGCCGACATTTTTTCGGAAATTTTGCGCCTGTTTACCTCGGGCTCGCCTGTGGATTTCATAACGCTTTTGCGTGCGGTGCAAGATATTAACGTGTTCGATTCAGACGAGAGTGCAAAAGTATACCTTGCTACATTGGCGGAAACAGTGCCTGTTGTGTCGCACACGCCAACATATGTTTCGATAATTGAAAATAAATATCGTGTGCGCCAACTTATGCAGGCAGCGCAAGATATTTTAGAACAAAGCGCAGACGAAAGCGATAGCGATATTTTGCTTGAAAGCGCGGAGCAAAAAATATATGAAATAAGGGCAGGAAGAGATACAAACTCGCTAACGCCAATAAAAAGTGTTATTCTTGAAACTTATGCGCATTTACAAGAAATTTCAGGCCCAAATAGTTCAAAATACAAAGGTATACCAACTAATTTTACATATTTAGACACAATGCTAACAGGGGGGCTTGGCCGTTCTGATTTAATTATTTTAGCAGCACGCCCGGGCATGGGTAAAACATCATTCGCCTTAAATATTGTAACAAATATAGCTAAACACCAAGAGATGGGTATGGCGTTTTTTAGCTTGGAAATGACGAAAGACCAACTTGTTAGCCGCATTTTATCAAGCGAGGCGGCAATAGATAGCCACGCATTCAGAACAGGCGAATTGTCTGCTGAAGACTTTGGCGATTTAGCAAGGGCGTCTGAAGTTTTGGTAAAAACACATATTTATATTGATGATAAATCAAGCATTACTATTCCTGAAATGAAAGCTAAAATAAGAAGGGTAAACCAAGACCCATCAAAGCCTAATATAGGCGTTGTGGTTATTGATTATTTGCAACTTATGAGCAGCGGCAAAAGAAACGAGAACCGCGTTCAAGAAATTAGCGAAATAACACGTAATTTAAAAATTATGGCAAAAGAGTTAAACGTTCCCGTTATGGCGCTTTCGCAATTATCGCGTAATGCGGAAAAATCAGGCAGAACAGACCACCGCCCGGTTTTAAGCGACCTTAGAGATTCAGGCTCTATTGAACAAGATGCCGACATTGTGCTTTTTTTATACAGAGATGCCTATTACGATAAAAGCGAAGAGGCCGATAGCACCATTGCCGAGTGCATTATTGCAAAAAACCGCCATGGTGAAACAGGCAAGGTTAATTTAGCTTGGGACGGTGCGCACACACGTTTTACAAATGTGGATTATGTACATGAACAATAATTTAAAGCAAATTGTATTAAACACAATAAGCAAGCATAAAATGAAAGCGAATGTTAAAAATATAATAGTTGCATGTTCGGGTGGGGCAGATTCCATGGCGCTTTTGCACCTATTACACAGCCAAAAAAAAGCGCTTTGCATAAATGTTTGTGCGCTTCATTTAAACCATAATCTACGCGGCGAAAGCGCGTTTTTTGATGCGCAAATTGTTAAAGATTTTTGCCAAAAGCATGAAATTATTTTGCATGAAAAAGTGCTTAATTGGCAAATGATAGATGATAAAAATGCATCTGAAAACAATTTGCGTAAATTGCGCTATGAATTTTTTAATGAAGTTTTAAAACAAAATGAAAACAGCGTTATCGCAACCGCCCATAACGAAAACGATAATGCCGAAACTGTGCTTTTGCACATTGCAAGAGGCGCAGGTTTAAAAGGTGCTTGCGGCATACCTTACAAAAGGGAAAAAATTATAAGGCCGCTTTTAAACGTAAACAGGGCGCAAATAGAAGAATATATTAAAAAACATAATATAAAATTTGCTAACGATGAAACAAATGCATCACTTAAATATGCAAGAAACCGTGTGAGAAATGAAATCATTCCACAGCTTAAAAAAATAAATTCAGATGCACAAGGCGCAATTGTAAGATTTTCACAAAACATGCAAATTGCAGACGATTATATAAATATACAAGCGTGTGAGTTGCTTAAAAGCGCGAAAATAAGTAATGTTGCAGGCGAAAGCGGTTATAACGCAAATATATTAAAAGGCGCACACGAGGCAATTTTAAACGAGGTTTGCCACATATTAATTAGCTTACATGCCGATGCGAATTTTGCGAAAATGAGTTTGCTGAAAAATGCAATTATAAACGGTTTTGGAAGCGTTGAGTTAAATAAAAAAATTACAATTAACGCCTCGCAGAATTTTATTCGCACGGTTTATACAGATGAAAATAAAAAGTGTGAAAACGAAAATATAAATACGCAAAACCAAAATTGGCAAATTAGCTTTGAAAATATAAAAAATGGCGATGAAATAACCGATTTAAACGGTGAAAAATTGTATATAAATATAACAAAGTATGAAGAAACGGTAAATTTTAAAAAAATAAGTGAAAAACACTTAAAAAATATTGCAGATTATGGTAAAATAACAAAAGCGGCGATATTTAGAACTATAAAAGCTAACGATATGTTTTGTATGGCAAATTCAAATTGCACAAAAATGCTTAAAAAAATTTATAGCGAAAAAAAATTCAGCATAAACCTAAGGCAAACAAACCCTGTTTTGGCAATAGATAATAAAATAATATGGGTTAATAATTTAGGTTTTGCAAAAGGCTTTAGCCCCGATGAAAACACAAAATATACAATACAAATAAATAATTATTCACATGAGTGATAAAACGGAGGATGTAATGGGCAACATTTTAGACAATGATGTTTTACGTGTTTTATTAAGCGAAGAAGAGATTGGAAAAATCGTTAAAGAATTAGGCAAAAAAATTAGTGAAGACTATAAAGATTGTAAAAGCCTTATGCTTGTTACCGTGCTTAAAGGCGCCGTTGTTTTTTTAGCGGATATAATGCGTGAGATAACTGTGCCGCACGAAATTGATTTTATGGTGGTTTCAAGCTATGCAAGCGGTGTAAAATCCAGCGGCGTTGTAAAAATAGTTAAAGATTTAGATGTTCCTCTTGAAGGCAAAGATATTTTAATTATCGAAGATATTTTGGATTCCGGACTAACACTAAGCTATATTAAGGAAATTTTACAAGGGCGAGAGCCGAAGAGCATTAAAATTGCAACTTTGTTAGATAAACCCGAAAGGCGAAAAGTTGATTTAAGCGCAGATTATATTGGCGCACAGGTGCCTGATGAATTTGTTATAGGCTACGGGCTTGATTATGATGAAAAATATCGCAATTTACCTTACATAGGCGTGTTAAAACCTGAGGTTTACTCATAAAATTATTATGATGCACATATTTGCATAGCCTATTTTCAATGTTAATATGCGGCAGGAAATGCCGAATTATAGGAGTGGAATTAATTTGATAAAAAAACCAAAAAATATAAGCGGCTTGTTTGTGTTAATTGTGCTAATGTTGTTTTTGGTGTTAATTATCGCTTTAAGCACAAGCGATAATGTTCAAAACATTAAATATCATGAAGTTGCAGGCTTTTTTGAAAACGGCCAAGTAAATACATTTACACTTGATATGGCAACAGGCACGCTCGAATTTACCGTAGACGAGGGTGTGTATATAAGCGAAGATGCATTGAGCGCACAAAAAGCACAAGTTAATGCTCAAAACTCTTTGTTGCCGGGATTAGGCGATTTATCCACAGCACAGCAAGAAGAAGTTGTTGGAACAACGCTTGTTTACGAATTACCATATGCGCTTTTCTTTGTAGATAAACTTTATGAATATATTGATATAAGAAGTGAACTTCACCCCGATAGCCCAATGGAATATGATTTTATTCCGGTAACAGAGGTGCCGCAATGGCTTTCGGTTTTGCCTATGATGTTAATACCGATTGGCTTGCTTGCACTGTTTTACTTTTTTATGTACTCGCAAAGCGGCGGCGGCCGTGGCGCTATGAGCGTTGGCAAAGCCAAGGTGAAAGATCAATCTGAAAACGGAAGAAAAGCAACATTTAAAGATGTAGCAGGCGCAGACGAAGAAAAAGAAGAACTTGAAGAGATTGTAGAATTTTTGAAAAATCAGCGTAAATTCAATACTTTAGGTGCACGTATTCCGCATGGCGTTTTGCTTGTGGGCCCTCCGGGAACAGGTAAAACCTTGCTTGCAAGGGCTTGTGCAGGCGAAGCAGGTGTGCCGTTTTACACAATCTCAGGCTCAGACTTTGTTGAGATGTATGTTGGTGTAGGTGCATCACGTGTGCGTGATTTATTTGATAAAGCAAAGAAAACAGCACCTTGTATAATTTTTATCGACGAGATTGACGCAGTTGGCCGCCAACGTGGCGCAGGCCTTGGCGGTGGGCACGACGAACGCGAGCAAACGCTTAATCAATTGCTTGTAGAGATGGATGGATTTGGTGCAAACGAGGGCGTTATAGTTGTTGCGGCAACAAACCGCGCGGATATACTTGATAAGGCGCTACTTCGCCCCGGCCGTTTTGATAGGCAAGTTTATGTTGGCTTGCCCGATGTTAAAGGCCGCGAGGAAATTTTACAAGTTCACACAAGAAACAAACCTCTTGCGCCCGATGTTGAACTAAAAACCATTGCAAAATCAACAGTTGGTTTCACAGGGGCAGACCTTGAAAATTTAGTAAACGAGGCAGCCCTTATGGCGGCAAAACGTGGGAAAAAAGCCATTACAGAAGTGGATATTGAAGAGGCTAGCATTAAAGTTATGGCAGGGCCCGAAAAAAAGAGCCGTGTTGTAACCGAGAAAGAAAAACGCTTAACGGCATACCACGAGGCAGGGCACGCAATAGCGCACCACATTTGCGAAACGGCAGACCCTGTTCACCAAATTTCAATTATACCAAGGGGAATGGCAGGCGGTTATACCATGAGTTTGCCTGAAAAAGATAAATCTTACGTTACAAAAACGCAAATGGAAGAGCAAATTGTTACGCTTATGGGCGGCCGTGTTGCCGAGCTTTTAGTGCTTGATGATATCTCAACCGGTGCATCTAACGATTTGGAAAGGGCAACTTCAATTGCACGCAATATGGTTATGCGTTATGGTTTTTCAGAACGCCTTGGCGCAGTTGTTTACGGGCAAGATGAAAATCAAACTTTCCTTGGGCGCGATTTCAGCTCGGGGCGCCATTATTCAGAAACGGTTGCCTCTGAAATAGACACCGAAATAAGGGTTATTTTAGACGAAGGCTTTAACCGTGCAAAACAAATTTTACAAGAAAATATGGATAAAATGCACATTGTTTCAGAGCAATTGCTTATAAGGGAAAAACTTAGCGGTGAAGAGTTTACAAAACTTATGAACGGCGAAACATTGCCTGAATTTGAGCCGGAAGAAAAGGAAAATGTTTCTGAAAGCGAAAAAGCCGAGGAAAATGCTGTTGCGCCTGAAAGCGAAAGCACACAGCAAGATGAAATATTAAGCGATAAAGAAATTTCACAAAGCGAAAATATGAATGAAATTGATAAAAGCTTAGTGAAAGAAGAGCAGAGCGAAGACGATATGAAAGCTTCGGAAGACAGCGAAAATAAAGAATAATTTTAATTTATGCCATGCAGTATAAAGATGCCTTTATGCTGCATGGCATTATACATAATAATTGTTTAGTATTTGCTTTTAGCAACTTTTGTAAACATTACCCGGTTAAACTATTAAAATAATATATTTTACGATATAATTAATTCGCAATTATTTGCAAAAAAATAGTATACTTGCTCATGTTTTTGGCATAATAAAAACGAGGTGAAAAACATGAGCATTTTAAGTGATTTATTTAAAGGCAAACCACGTAATTTACCAAATAATGTAAAAAATATTCAAGATGTTGGGCAAGATGGCACAAAATTATATTTAGGTTCGCAATCGCTTACATGGAGCGCAAAACAGCGCAAAGAGGCCATTGCAAAAGGAATTGTTAAACCCGATATGGCCTATTCCGAGCAAGAGCTTATTCCCGATGCAAATTATGGGGTTTGGGCAACAAACAATACAGTTGAAAGCCAAGTAGAGCAACGCGAGGAAATGCCAAGAGGCTAGCAATAATTCAATTTAAATTTAGCGAAATTACAACACAAAAAAACAGTGGCAGATGTTTATTATTAAGCATCTGCCACTGTTTTAACTTGTTAAAAATGCATTTAGCATTATTTGTGAAAAGGCTTTTTAATTACATAGTAGTGCAAATTCACACTAAGTTTTGTTTGCGTATTTAATAATGTAATTATTTTTTTATATGGTTTAATACAAATTCATATATCTTTCACCAAACAATAAATCGTATTGCAAAACCGAGTGATTATAGAGTAAATCTTCTTCGGTTTTTGTAATTTCGCTTGTTACATCACCATTTGCGTGATATATTGTGCCCTTGCTTTGCGCTGTGTATAAATTCATTTGTTGAGTTAAAAACTCAAATAAAAGCGGCTTTTCTAGGCCGTATAAATCCATTGTAACAGGCGATATATTATAAGAAGAAATCGTGCCTAAATCTATTTGTTCGTTTGCGTAATTGCTCCAAATTAAAAGAGGTGTTTCATACATTTTAGGGTTTGAAGTATCACCCTCTTCAATAAAACCGGTGTCTTCAAAAACTCCGTAACCGTTTGACATTGGGTTTAGGTGATCGCCAAAAAACACCACTATTGTTGGCCGCTGTATTGTGCGCAAATAGTCGGTTAAATAGCCAAGCGCTTTGTCCATTTCATAAATTCCCGTGGCGCAATCTTGCAATTGGCCTATAATATTTTCGGTTAAAACATCGTTTGTATCTGTAACGCCAACAAGATCGCTTTCAGGGTATCTATCGGGGCTGTAAGTTGTGTGGTTTTGCATTGTTATAGCGTGAATAAATACGCTTTCACCCTCGTTAATGCGCAAGTTTTGCTCTTGTATAATCCTTTGCACCATTGCTTCGTCTGAAATAAAACCGCGCCTTTTACTTGCATCGGGCATATCCTCCGATGAAATAAAATCGTCGATGCCAAGACGAGGGTAAACCATATCTCTGTTCCAAAAACGCTCGCCATAACCGTGAATTGCAAGCGTGTCGTAGCCTTGCTCTTTTAAATGCCACGCAATAGAAAAGGTGTCGCTGTTTATATATTGCTGGTAGGGCTTGCTGCCCGAGGGCACATATTCCATTGAAAAGCCGGTTAAAACTTCAAATTCAACATCGCAAGTGCCGCCGCCATAGCTTGGCGAAAGCATAATGCCACTTGCACTTTCTTTAGATAATTCGTCGAAGTTTTCCATTAAATTTCTGTCGTATTCAATACCGGGCAAATTGCGCATATCCCAAAAACCCTCTGCCATAATGTAAATTATGTCGGGCTGATTTATAAGCTGGCCTTGTGTGGCGGCAGGGCTGTTTTCGTAAAAAAACTCGTTGTTATTTTGCATGCTTTCAATAATTTCATCAACCGTTTTTTGTGAATAATTATCCGGCTTTTCAATAGAAAGTAATTGCATATTTGTTAAAAAACCTGTAATAACGCCATTTGTGCGGTAATATCTATCTTGCATCCACATGTCTTCAACAATTAAAAGGGCACTTGTTGCGTTATTATTAAAAAACACACCGAACAAAAGCGCTAAAATTAACACAAATAAAACCAATACTGTTATTAAGCGTTTGTGTTCGTTTTTCTTGCTTTGCCTTTTTGGAAATTTCACAAAATAGGCAATTGCAATTTGCGCAATAATTAAAAAAACGGTAATTATCATAGGCGCGGTAATGATAAAATCAAGCTCGCTTGTTATTGCATAAAGTTGATCTATTTGCATTAAATCCCACGGCAAAAAAGGCTCGTTTCTAAAGCTTAATTTAAAGGCGGTTATAGTTGCCGGAACAAAGCCTAAAACAGATACACTAATTACGCCTGCCACATGATTTTTAAACAAAATAGTGAAAAAAGCATATGTAAGCAAAAATAATAAGTAAGATATAATAAAACTATTTGGCCATATTCTCAAACTAGAAAAATATTCCAAATTCATTTGCGAAAGCTCAATTCCTCTTGCAACCCATTCTGTTGTTAATTGTGCTAAAAGAGGAAAAAGTATAAACAACAAAACATGCTTAATTATATTGATGCTATTTTTAGAAAAAAATTCAAGTTTATTTTCTTTGTGCCGGGTATTGCTATCATTAAATTTCATAATATATTAAAATTCCTTATGTTTTACGAGCGAAGATAACACAGCATAGCGCATAAATTTGCCCGAATAGGAGGGTTTTGATTATATCGGCTTTGCTAGTTCGGGTAATTTGCACTATTTGCTATTATAACATAAAATAAATTTAATGTAAAAGGGTAAAATTGGAATAAAATAAATGCAATACAACGTTTATTTTGTATAAAAAAGGGCCATGCATTTAACCCTCAAACAGTATATGTTTGTGTTTAGGGTGATATAAGCATAGCCCTTAATTTAATTATAAAATTGTTAATTTTGCTATAGTTTTAATATGATGCAATTAAATAAAATCCACATCATCAATATTGCCGTCGGTGCCTATATTTTGCATGTTCACAGTGCGGCGTTTAATGCGATGCTCTTCAGATTTATTGATGATAAAATCTTTAATTTGCCTTGAATTTTTAATATGTTTTAATTCAATTGTAGGATGGGTTGTATCGCCTGTGTGGCAAACAACGCTGCCAAGCCCAAACATTCTCTCAAACAGCGAGCTTGTAAGTGTTACGTCTTGAATTTTATACATATAGCAATCGTTTTCACGTTTGTTTAAAATTCCCTCTTGAATTCTTAAAAGTTCCTCTTCAACACTATAAACCGTAAATGTAAAAGGTAAGGCGAAAAACACGATGCGTTTACGCTCTCTAAAAGCCATAATATACCCCATTTCATAATTTTTTGTTCCATTTTTATTATACAATAATATTTTAATGGTGTAAACTGTTTTGTATTAAAATAGTGAGCATATTAATACAATAAAGTTATTAAAAGAAATTTTATTCTAAATAAAAATATAAATCTGTTTGTATTTTAATGAATAAAACAATTTTTATTCGTAAATTTCGCCACTTGTTACATACATTGCAACTCGTAAAATATCTGCGCTGTTTTTTTCAAGGTCGGTTTCATTTTGTAAAAACTCCAAAAAAAGCATAGGGTTAATATTAAGTTTGTTTGTGCACGGAAGTTTAATTTTAACGGTAAAACTTTCGTTTTCGTTTGTGCTTTGGCTTATAATTTCAACGTTTTCTTTTAAATTTACAGTTTTAAGCGTGTTTTTTTTGCCTCTTTTTTCTATAAGTGCCTGTGTACAATTCAAAAAATATGAAATTGCATTTTTTGCACGCTCTGCCATATACGAGGAATATGTTAAATTATACTCTGCGAATTCAATTTCGCTCGCTTTTTTAATCGGTGGTTTTGCGCTTTTAACATAAATGCCTTTTGGCAAACAAGCGTTAATTAAGCTTGGCGCTGTGCTCCAATCAAAATTTTCACATTCTGTTTTAATATCAAGGCTTTCTGCTATGCTTTGCTGGCCTAAAGAAAGTGGGGCGGTAAATGTCATATAAATATGGGGGTTAAAGCCTTTTGTGTACCATACGGGAAGCTTAGAGCGTTTAAAAGCACGTTGCATTACCCTTTGTAAATCAAGCAGTGAAATATACGCTGCAGTGTCTTTTTTATCATAAAAAAATCTAATTATTTGCAACGCATACACCCCCTTGCCATTTTGCCGCACCGCAATTAGAACATTGTAAATTACAAGGCATTGTTGTTTGTGTTTGCAGTGCTTTTTCATATTCTTTTACTAAAAATTCATGTTTTACGCTGTAATTTAAATGGCTCCATGGCAAAAGTTCGTTTTTTTCAAGTTCTCTGTTTGCATAAAATGTCGGGTCAATTCCAAGCTCATTAAACACATCAAGCCAAACATCGTATTTAAAACATTCGTCCCAACCATCAAAAATACAATTGTTTTCATATGCTTTTACCAAAACAGGTGCAAGGCGCCTATCGCCTTTTGCAAAAACAGCCTCTAAAAAACTAACACGGCTATCGTGGTAACTAACGCGAATTTTGCGGTTTTTTATGCATTGAAGTAAATATTGTTGTTTTTCTTGCAATAATTGCTGCGTGTCTTGCGCACAAAACTGGAAAGGTGTGTGCGGCTTTGGCACAAAACATGCAACACTTATTGAAACCTGTACGCCCTTGCCTTTTGGCTTGTTTTGGCAGGCATAAAATAAATTAATAATATTTTGCGCCGTTGTTGCAATGCCTTGTATGTCTTGCATTGTTTCTGTGGGTAAACCTATCATAAAATAAAGTTTTACCGTGGTGTAACCTGCCTCGAATGCAAGCGTGCAACTTTTTTCAATTTCTGCATCTGTTATGTTTTTGTTAATAACATCTCTTAAACGCTGTGTGCCTGCCTCTGGCGCGAATGTTAGGCCACTTTTGCGTATTTTAGTTATTTTATCCACCAAGCTTTGCGAAAAATTATCTATGCGCAAACTTGGCAAAGAAATGCTTACATGTTGATTTTCGCTCCAAATTAGCATATTATCAAGTAAATTTTCAAGTTCGGGATGATCGCTTGTTGAAAGTGATGTAAGCGAAATTTCATCATAACCTGTGTTTTCGCACAAATTACTGCCGGTCGACGATAAAAGCTTTGCATCTCTGTGGCGCATTGGGCGGTAAATAAAACCGGCTTGGCAAAAACGGCAACCGCGCAAACAACCGCGCAAAACCTCAATTTGCGAGCGATCGTGCACCGTGCCAACCATTGGCACAACAAAATTTTGCGGGATATCAACGTTGTTCATATTTTGCACAAGCGCTTTTTCAATTATTTGCGGTGCAAAATCTTGCGCTTTAATGCTTTTTATTTTACCGTTTTCATCATATTCAATTTCGTAAAATTCGGGTACATAAACACCTTTAATTTTTGCAAGTTCTTTTAAAATATCTTTGCGTTTCATGCCCTTTTTTTTGCATGCAATTACAGTTTGGCAAACTTGTGGTAACTGCTCTTCACCCTCGCCAAGCATAATAAAATCAAAAAAAGGCGCAAGAGGTTCTGCGTTGCAAGCACATGGGCCGCCAGCGCAAATTAAAGGGTGCTCCTCGCCTCTTTGCTTTGAATAAAAAGGAATGTTTGCTAAATCTAGCATGGCTAAAATATTGGTGTATGAAAGCTCGTATTGAAGCGTAAAACCAACAATATCGAAAACCGAAAGGCTGTCTTTACTCTCTAGCGCATAAATGGGGTAATTTTGCTCTTTCATCTCTTCATACATATCAAGCCAAGGCATAAAAGCGCGCTCGAACCAAATGTTCTCATATTTGTTTACAATTTCATAAAGCACCTTCATGCCAAGATAAGACATTCCAACTTCATATGTATCGGGAAAGCAAAATGCAAAACGCAAATCAACATCATTTTTGCTTTTATAAATACAGCCCGGCTCTCCGCCTGTATAACGTCCGGGTTTTTGCACGTTTGCAAGTATGGTTTTAAGTTTTTCGTTCATTTTATATTCCTTTGGTTTTTATAATACTGTTTAAATTTTATTAATTATAGCATATTTATATTAAATTATAAAGCGAAATATTTACACAAACTAAACAAAAACTACAGTTTTAAAATAAAAATGCAAACTATTTTACTTTAACTTCTAATATGCTGTTTTATAAACTATCAAATAAAAAGGCGCTATAAATGCAGTTGCCATTACAGTGGGCGTAGCATTTAATTTAATTGCAATTATCGGCAAAAGAATAGAAAAAAGTGTTATAGCTGTTTTTTGAAACTTAATCCATTTATTTAAATGCTTTGTGGGTAAAAAACATTCAATAATTTGTGCGCCGTCAAGCATACCGATAGGTAAAATATTAAAAAAACCTATGCATAAATTAACGGCACAAAATAAATAGGCAAAATAGCTTGCTTTTTGCTGTGCGCTTAAATAAAAAAATGCAGCAGCAAAAAAATTTGATAGAGGACCTGCTATTAAAACAAAAAATGTTTTTACATTGTTTAATTGCACGTTTTTCTTTAGGCAAATGCCGCCTGCCGAAAGTATAATTTGCGGTAAGCGGTGTGAAAATATTATATAAATTAATATATGTGCGCTTTCATGTAAGAAAACTGCAAATAACGCTAATCTAAATAAATATGCGCCATCTAACAAAAGGCCCAAAGCTAACATTGCATAAAAATATACTGCGTTCATGTGCTTCCTTTTCATTATTATATTTTCATCATTAATCAATAATTAAGCTGTTTAAATTGTGGTAAAGAATCCACATATTTACCGTTTTCAATTAATTCAAAATGCAAATGCGGCCCGGTGGAATAACCTGTGTTGCCAACGGTTGCAATTCGCTCGCCGGCTTTAACGCTTTGCCCTGTTCGCACAAAGGTGTAGTTTAAATGCTGGTAAAGCGTTTGTAAACCGCTAAAATGATGTATAACAACATAATTACCTCTTATAGAATTGTTGCTTACTTCAACAACTTGCCCGTCGGCGGCGCTCATAACAGCGGCGCCCTCTTGTGCGGCTATGTCAATTCCTAAGTGAAATTCCGTTTTTTGCGAAATGGGGTTTGTTCTAAAACCAAACTTTGAAGTTAAAACTCCATATGTGGGCTGGTGTAATAAAACAGCGTTTGAATAGCCGTTTAAATTTACGCTATCCGGCACTTTGCCCGCCTCATCGGTGTTAGTTTTTCCGCCCATGCCGGTTAAATTGCTGCTTGAATATTCTGTGTTGCTGTTTTCATATTCGATTTGTGCATTTTGATTATATGTTGCCATTTCTGAATTCGCACTGCTTGTTAATTCGTTTTGAGGCAGAATAATCGTATTTTTATCGTTTTGCACTTTTGCGTCTTGATTGCGATTTGCCATTTCGCCAATTTCGCTTGCAAAGCTTTGCATAGTTTTTACGCTTTCGTCAATAAAACGTAAAATTGGGGTTTGCATGCTGAAATTTATGCCTTGTGTAAGGGCGTTTTCGTATATTGCTTTAGTTTGGGCGAATACATTGCCACCCAAAAACTTTAAAAATAATGCTGAAATAATAAAAAAAATGCAAATAGCACATTGCACATAAAGTATATATTCTTTTTTTTGCTTTTCTTTTTCAAAATTATTATAAATATATTTTCCTTTGCTTTCGTGTGTGCTTTTTTGTTTTTGCTCAGAGCTTATTAACATTGATTTTTGTTCTTTATGCGCTTTTGTTAAATTTGTTTTGTGTTTTACGGGCGCATTATCATTTGTTATTTCGCTTTGCATTTTACCACATCCTTTTAGCCTGATAGATAAGTATATGTTATATATGCAATAAAAATAACAATACTTGGTATTATCATTAAACAAATGAATTTTGTTCAAAATAATATTTTATTAATATTCATATTATTTATTAAATGTTCATAATTATTCGGTTGCTATTACTATATTAAAATGTTATAATAAAGGTTATGTATTTAACGCAAAAATCAGTGATAAAAACATGTTGATTTAGCGGTTTATTTGGGGGTTATATGTCGTATTTTGTTCTATTGCTAACAGCGGTTGCCCTTTCGGCAGATGCCTTTGCGGTAAGCGTAACAAACGGCATTTGTTTTGCTGGGCAAAGCCATAAAAAAGATGTAATAGCAAGCTTTGCATTTGGTGCTTTTCAAGGAATTATGCCAATTTTTGGCTATTGGGCGGGTGTTTTATTTGTTGGGTATATCCAACAAATAGACCATTGGATAGCTTTTTTTCTGCTGGCATTTATAGGTTTAAAAATGATATACGAAGCGGTGCATGAATGGAAAAGTGTTGAAGTTTGCAAAACAAAAACGCTTACATTTCGCCTGATATTAACGCAAGGCATAGCAACCAGTATAGACGCCCTTGCGGTTGGAATTAGTTTTGCCGCACTTGGCACACAAATTTACCCGGCGGCATTGGCAATAGCAATAATAACTTTTCTATGTTGTTTAATTGGGCACTATTTGGGCAAACGTATAGGTAAGCTTTGGGGAAATAAAGCGCAAATTATTGGCGGCGTAATGCTTATTGCAATAGGTTTGAATATATTGATAGAGCATTTGTTTTTAATGTAAATTATTGTTTTACATAACCGAATTTAATTAAATTTTGAAAAGATATTAATTAATTATGTAGGTTAATTGTTTTAAAATTTTGGAGGTTTAATATTGTTATCTCGTTTTAGTGTGAAAAAGCCATATACGGTTTTGGTTAGCGTAGTTTTGGTTTTAGTTCTAGGCATTGTTTCTTTTACGGGAATGATAACCGATTTATTCCCGGAAATTGAATTGCCGTTTATTATTGTAATTACAACTTACCCCGGAGCAGACCCTGAAAAGGTTGAAACCACCGTAACACGCCCAATAGAGGGCGCTGTTGGCACTACAGGGGGCATAAGTTCGGTTACAAGCACCTCTATGGAAAACGTAAGCATGGTTATGCTAGAGTTTGCAGAGGGAACAAATATGGATGCCGCAATGATAGAGCTTAGCGGCAATTTAGATTTAGTTAGCGGTAACTTTGATGATATAATAAGCACGCCAACGCTACTTCGTATGAGCCCCGACATGTTGCCTATTATGCAGATAAGCGTTGATAGAGATGATATGGATTTGCTTGAGATATCCGAGTTTGTAAACGATGATATAATACCGCGCCTTGAGAGAATTGAGGGCGTTGCAAGCGTTAGCGCAACCGGGCTTGTGAACACACAAATTGATGTACAGTTAGACAACGCTTCAATAATGGCGCTAAACGAAAAAATGCTAAATAGCATAAGCGATGATTTAGACGAAGCAGGAAGAGAACTTAACAACGCAAAAGAGGAAATAAACAGCGGAATTGCCGAGCTAGACAGCGGTGAAACAGAGCTTACTACGCAAAGTGAAGAGGTATCGGGAGAGTTAAGTGCACTTAGTGCGCAAATTGATACCGCCGCCGCACAGCTTGCCGCAAATTTAGCGCAAGAAACTATTTTAACAACAAACAAAATGGCGTTTGAAGCGGAAAAAGCCGCAATGGAGCAAATGGGCACGGCATATGATGCAATAAATTTATTATTGCCAACAATGCAACCGTTTGTAGAAGATTTTTTACTTGATTACATCAACGATACAATAATGCCAACCCCAAGCCCATTATTTACAGATTACACGGCGGCTTATACCGAATATGTGCAATACCAATTGGCAAACACAAATTTAAATTTGCCTATTTTACCACCGCCTAATTTTACTTTAAGCATGGACGCTTTAATTGCGTTGCCCGAGCAAACATTTAATGATGTGTTAAATGCGCTTGTTGTGGCACTGCAAGACCCAAGCATGGCAGGGGTGTTGCCGGCAGGTTTTGATACAAGCATGATTACAAGTTTAACGCAAGATAATTTGAGGCTTATGCAAGATGCCTCACAGCGCTTGCCGCAGATTGAAGCGGAACTTGCAAATATTAACACGCAACTTTTTACCATACAAGCCGCAAAACCCCAACTTGAACAAGCACTGAAAGACGTGCAAGATGCCTATGCCGAGCTTGAAAGCGGCAAAATGGCGGCAACCACAGGCTTTGCCGCAGGGCAAGCAGGCTTAGAGAGCGCAAAAGTACAATTAGAGGGTGCCCAAACCGAAATAGACAGCGCAATTGAAGATTTTGAAGAGCAAAGGGAAGATGCGCTAAAACAAGCGGATATAAGCGGAATTATAACACCTGAAACAATTCAAGGTATTTTAATGGCGCAAAATTTTGCATTGCCGGCAGGTTATATTGATGAAGATGGCTCGCAATATCTTGTAAAAGTTGGCGATGAATATGAAAGCGTAGAAGAACTTGAAAATACTTTGCTATTTAGCTTTGATGATATTGAGGAAATTGGCGATGTTTATTTAAAAGATGTTGCAACGGTTACAACTATACAAAACAGTGAAAACGGCTATGCTATAGTAAACGGGAACGACGGCATTATTCTAAGTTTGCAAAAACAAAGCATTGCATCAACTTCGCAAGTTAGCAGCATGGTTAATGCCGAAATATCCGAGATGGAAACGGAAATTGATGGGCTTCACATCACAAATTTAATGGATCAAGGCGATTATATTGAAATAATAATTTCAAGCGTTTTAAACAATCTTATTTATGGCGGTTTGCTTGCAATTTTTGTTTTAATATTGTTTTTAAGAGATTGGCGCCCAACTTTAATTATTGCAATTAGCATACCCTTTAGCTTGCTTTGTGCAATTACAGCCATGTATTTTACAAATGTTACTTTAAATATGATATCGCTTTCAGGCCTTGCCCTTGGTGTTGGCATGCTTGTTGATAACAGCATTGTTGTTATTGAAAATATATATCGTTTAAGGGTGCAAGGGGTTAATCCAATACGTGCGGCAGTTCAAGGTGCTGTTCAAGTTTCGGGTGCTATTTTTGCGTCTACATTAACCACTGTGTGCGTGTTCTTACCAATTGTTTTTACCCAAGGAATGACGCGTTCGCTATTTGAAGACATGGGCTTAACAATAGCCTATGCTTTGCTTGCAAGTTTGTTTGTGGCGCTTACACTTGTGCCAACTTTAGGTGCAAGTTTAATGAAAAATTCGCCGCAAAAAACCTCTAAATTTTTAGAGGCTGTAACACGCAATTATACACGTAGTTTGAAATGGACATTGCGCCATAAAACCATTGTTTTGCTTTTTGCTGGCGGCCTTTTAGCACTAAGTATTATATTTGCGCTTAACATGGGCACTGCGTTTATTCCGTCTATGCAATCAACACAAATGACGGCAAGTATCGCTATACCAAGCGGATATGACGATGAAGAAACAAGAGATTTAACAAGGCAGATTGCAAAAGCTGTGGAAGATATACAAGGCGTTGAAACAGTTGGCGCCTCTGTTGGCGGCGGCACAACAAGCATGATGATGGGTGGCGGTTCTTCAGATAGCATAAGCCTAAATATTCTTTTACAAGAGGGCACAAATGCTACAAATGCACAAATAAACGAAAGCATTGTGGAAATAGGCGAGGAAATGAGCGTTGAAGTTAGCGTGCAAGAAAGCACAATGGATATTTCCGCGCTGGGCGGAAGCGGCATAGAAATTGTGGTTTTTGGCCAAGATTTAGACGACATTCAAATAGCCGCACAAGACATGAGAGAATTACTTGCCGAAATACCCGGAACAGAAGAGATATCCCAGTTTGAAGGTGCAGAAAATGACGAAACACGCCTTACGGTTGATAAAAACAAGGCGATGGAAAACGGCTTAACAATTGCACAGGTGTTTAGCGAACTTAGCTCTGCTTTAACGCCTGAAACTCAAAGCACCACACTTACTTTAGAGGGTAGTTCATACCCTGTTATGATTATTCCCACAGAGGAGAGTAGAATAACACGCGATACTTTGCTTGATTATACTTTTACGGTGCAATCACCCACAGGTGGCGAGGAAACACAGGTTAGGCTTGGCGATATTGCAAGCGTAAGCTATGCGCCTGCGCTTACTTCAATTTCGCGCGATAACGGCGCACGTGTAATGAGCGTTACAAGTTCAATAGCCGAGGGCTATAACGTTGGCCTTGTAAGCCGAGAGATTGAGCAAAAGCTGCAAAATTACACACCGCCTGCCGGAATAGAGCTTAAACTTGCAGGCGAAAACGAGAGCATTAACGATGCGTTTAGTGATATGGCGCTTATGATATTGCTTGCGGTTATATTCATTTATTTGATAATGGTGGCGCAATTCCAAAGTTTAATGAGCCCGTTTATAGTTATGTTCACAATTTTACTTGCCTTTACAGGTGGCCTTTTAGGCTTGTTTATTACAGGGCAAGTGCTAAGCGTTGTATCATTAATTGGCTTTTTGGTGCTAGCCGGCATTGTTGTTAATAATGGTATTGTGTTTGTAGATACCATTAACCAAATGCGAATAAGCGGCGTATCAAGGCGCGAAGCCATTGTTGAAACAGGCCGTTTGCGCTTGCGCCCTATAGTTATGACAGCGCTTACAACGGTGCTTGCAATGATAACTATGGCGCTTGGAATTGGCGAGGGCGCTGAAATGACACAAGGCCTTGCAATTGTAACAATAGGTGGGCTTGTATATGCAACAATCTTAACGCTTTATGTTGTGCCTGTTTTATATGATATTATGCGCAAAAAAGAAATTAAAGTTGTAGACGACAGCATACAAAGCGAAAGTGATATAATTCACGATGAATTTTCAAAACAAGTTAAAACAAAAGAGTAAATTTAACAAATTAATAATTAAGCTTAAATAATACCTTTAAATATTATTTAAGCTTGCCATGAAGGAGCGTATTATGACAAACGATGTAAACAAAATTTTCGAGAGTATTGCCAATGCCGCAAGTGAAGTTGTAGACGAGGCAAAAGACGTTGCACAAAGTGCAAGTAAAGTTATTGCAGGGCAATATGGAAACGTAAAGCTTCGCTTAGAACTTTCGCAATTGCAAGAAGTACAACGAGGTATTTTTGCCCAAATAGGCCGCACATTATTTTTAATTCACAGTGGCGAATTTAAAAACGAAGATGGTGCAGAAGAGGGCGATAATATTGCCTCGGCACAAAAAATTATTGATGAAAATCTTTTAGAGGCGGCTAAACTAGATGCACAAATAAGCGCTTTGCAAATTAGAATAGCACAGAGCCAAAACAAACGTATTTGCCAAAGCTGTAAAAATGCGTGCGCTCAAAATGAAGCGTATTGCTCTTCGTGCGGCAATAAATTATAATTATTGCTTTGCAATGCAAAAAGCCCTTAAAATAAACTTGGTATTCAAAGTGTACCTTTTTTTATTATTTAATATGCATATAATAAAAATGTTCAAAAGTTAGCGTTAAAATACGATAATAATTTATATTTAGGTGTAACCGGAATGGAGATTTTTATGTATAACCAAAAAAATTTACAGGACAATAAAAAATATTTAAAACTTTTATCGCAAAACTACCCTACAATACAAAGTGCCTCAACAGAAATAATTAATTTAACGGCAATTTTGAATTTACCAAAAAGCACAGAACATTTTATTAGCGATTTACACGGAGAATATGAAGTTTTCACGCATATTTTAAAAAATGCATCCGGTGGGGTTAAAAGAAAAATTAATGCTTGCTTTGGTGAAACATTAACCGAAAAAGAAAAAAACTTGCTTGCCACTGTAATTTATTATCCGCAGGAAAAAATAGCGTACATGAAAACTCAAGGCGCATGCACAAATGAATGGTATAAAACTATTTTAATGCAAATTATTATGGTTTGCAGGGTAGTTACCAGTAAATATACACGCAGCAAGGTTAGAAAAGCCTTACCCGAGGAATATTTATACATCATAGACGAATTGCTTTATACCGATAATTATGAAGTAGACAAACAGCAATATTTCGATAATATTTTAGATACAATTATTTCAATAGGCAGGGCAGATAATTTTATAGTGGAATTATCTAATTTACTGCAAAAATTAGTTGTTGACAGGCTACATATTATAGGCGATATTTTCGATAGAGGAACAGGCGCACATTTAATTTTAGAGGATTTGTGCAAACACGATAAGGTTGATGTGCAATGGGGAAACCACGATATTTTGTGGATGGCCGCAGGCCTAGGGCACGAAGCTTGCATTGCAAATGTTGTGCGTAACAGCATACGTTATAATAATTTTAACAGCCTTGAAGATGGATACGGCATCAACATAAGGCCGCTTGCGGTTTTTGCACTTGAACAATATAGAGATGACCCGTGTGAGTTTTTTGCGCCAAAAACGTTTTTTCCGGGCGAGGAAACAAACGATATTGAAAAACAAAATTTTGCAATTGCAATAAAAGTTCACAAGGCTATAACTATAATTCAAATGAAAATAGAAGGCCAAATCATTCAAAAGCACCCTGAATATTTAATGGACGACAGGTGCTTTTTGCATAAAATTAACCATAAAAACGGCACAATTGAAATAGATGGGAATATATTTGAACTTAATGATTCCACTTTCCCAACGGTTGATAGAAATAACCCATATAGCTTAACGGCGGGCGAAAAAGCCGTTATGCAACAACTGCAGTTTTCATTTTTACACAGTAAATTGTTACATAAGCATATAAATTTCCTTTTTGAAAAAGGTGCAATTTATAAAACGCATAATAATAATTTGTTATATCATGGCTGCATACCATTGCAAAAAAACGGAGATTTTGCAAATTTTAAATACAATGGCGAAAATTATGCAGGCAAAAAACTTATGGATTTATGCGATAAAATGTGCCGTGTGGGCGCATATTCCACCGATGCAACACAAAAGCAATTAGGGCTTAACTTTATGTGGTTTTTATGGTGTGGGCCAATGTCTCCGCTAAACGGAAAAGCGAAAATGGCAACTTTCGAGCGCGCCTTTTTAAAAGACGAAAATACATACACAGAAGCAAAAGATTATTATTATGATAATATTGTTAATGTACAAACCGCACAAAAAATATTGTGCGAATTCAATTTAAACGGCAAGCACACACATATTGTAAACGGCCATGTTCCGGTTAAAATTACAAAGGGCGAATCGCCAATAAAAGCCGAGGGCAAAGTGCTTATTATAGATGGCGGCATTTCTAAAGCGTATCAAAAAGTTACAGGCATTGCCGGCTATACGCTTATAACAAATAGCTACCAAATGCTTATTTCAGAACACCACCCGTTTAAAGGGGTAGACGAAGTTATTAAAAACGATGACGATATGCACTCGAAAAATATTTTGGTTGATACATATGAAAAACGCGTAATTGTTAGCGATACCGATAACGGAATTAACATTAAAAATAAAATTAACGATTTGAAAATGTTGCTTGAAGCTTATGAAACAGGCTTAATTCAACAGCCGGGAATGTAATTTTAATTTCAAAGCGGCACTAATATAATATACTATTGAAAAAATTAACTATATGCTGTAAAATATTCTTAATACAATATAAGGAGAATTCATATGAGAGCAGCCGGTATATTAATGCCTATATCCTCGTTGCCGTCGCCTTACGGCATAGGCACAGTTGGAAAAAACGCATATAATTTTGTAGATTTTCTGGCGTTATCAAAGCAAGTATATTGGCAAATTTTGCCAATAGGCCCAACGGGATATGGCGATAGCCCTTATCAAAGCTTTTCTGCTTTTGCGGCAAACCCTTATTATATTGATTTAGATATGTTAATAAAAGATAAATTGTTGCAAAAAAAAGAAGTTGACGCTGTAGATTTTGGCAATATTGAAAATGCAGTAGATTATTTTAAATTGTTTAAAAATAGAAAACCACTTTTAAATTTAGCGGTAAAACGTTTTGATTTAAAAGATATTTTGTTTAAAAAATTTCAAAAAGAAAATTCAAATTGGCTTTTAGATTATGCCCTTTTTATGGCGCTTAAAGAGAAGAATAATCATGTTTCATATACAAAATGGAACGAAAAAATTCGAATACGTGATAAAGCAATGCTTAAAAAAGCAAAAACAGAGCTGAAAGATGAAATAATTTTTTGGCAAGTTGTTCAGTATTTTTTCTATAAACAGTGGTACGCATTAAAGGCGTATGCCAATAAAAAAGGCATAAAAATTATTGGCGATATACCTATTTATGTCTCGCCCGATTCATCGGATTTATGGGCAAACCCCGAGTTGTTTCAAGTTGATGAAAACAAAAATTTAACCGAGGTTGCAGGCTGCCCGCCCGATGCTTTTTCAAAAACCGGCCAATTGTGGGGAAATCCGCTATACGATTGGGATTACCACGCTTCAACTAATTATAAATGGTGGGTTAGCCGTATGGCGCATGCCAGCAAAATTTACGATGTTGTGCGTATAGATCACTTTAGGGGTTTTGCAGGCTATTATGCAATAAAAGCAAACGCGAAAAATGCAATAAATGGGCGCTGGAGAATTGGGCCATCAAACGCTTTTATAGATACGCTTAAACTGCAAATACCTAATTTACAAATTATTGCCGAAGATTTGGGCTTTTTAACGCCTGACGTACATGCCCTTTTAAAAACAAGCGGTTTTCCGGGAACAAAGGTGCTTCAATTTGCGTTCGATGCCCGTGAACAAAGCGATTATTTGCCCCATAATTATCCGAAAAATTGCGTTGTATACACAGGAACACATGACAACACCACAACAGCAGATTGGCAATTAAGCGCAAATAAAAAAGATGTTGCCTTTTGTAAAAGATATCTTGATATAAAAGACGGCGATAATTTTACTCGAAAATTCATTATGGCTTGCTATGCAAGTGTTGCGGATATGTGTATTATTCCAATGGCAGATTGGTTTGGCCTTAACAAAAAAGCAAGAATAAATACACCCTCTACAATAGGTAACAATTGGCAATGGAGAGCCGATGCTAAAATGTTTACAAAAGATTTTGCTAAAGAAATTGCTTTGTTGACAAAAACATACGGTAGGGCAAAATAATTTATTCGCTTTATAAGCTTTAATGCATTAAATACCGGGAATGTCTACACAGGTGTTAAGCCGCCAATTTTGGCGCTTTTGTGCACTACGGCGTTGTTATAATTCACATTCCAACAAGGGGTGTTTCATTTTTTCTTTGCAAAGCAAAAAACGCTTAAAATTTACTTTTTTCAACTTATGTAGACACTGCTTAACATTAAACTCGGAGGACACGATGAAAATTACCATGAATTTAGGCGAACGCAGTTATGATGTAATCGTTAAAAAAAATGCATTAAAGCGCCTTGGTGCGCTTGTAAACCTTTCACGCAAGGCGCTAGTTGTAAGCGATGAAGGCGTGCCGGCTGAATATGTAGATTGTGTTTTAAGCCAATGCGAAAACGGCTATGCCGCCATTGTAAAACAGGGCGAGCAAAGCAAAAGCATGCAAACTTTCGAACACCTTTTAAGCGAGATGCACAAACATAATTTCACACGTGGCGATGTTGTAATTGCCGTTGGCGGCGGCGTTATTGGCGATTTAGCCGGCTTTGTTGCTAGCGCATATATGCGAGGCGTTGATTTTATAAATTGCCCAACAACAACGCTTTCACAAATAGATAGCAGTATAGGCGGAAAAGTTGCCATAAATTTATGCGGTACAAAAAATATTGTGGGCGCATTTCACCAGCCGCGTTTAGTTGTGGCAGACACAAACACGCTTAAAACCCTAAGCGCTCGCCATGTAAACGCCGGCCTTGTAGAGGCGTTAAAGGCAGGCTTTATTGCAGATAAAGAACTGTTTAATATTTTTTTAAATGATGATATTCATGAAAATACAGAGCAAATTATCCATAAAGCGCTTTTGGTTAAAAAACACATAGTTGAAAAAGACGAGCGTGAAAATAATGTGCGTGCACTTTTAAATTTAGGCCACACCATTGGCCATGCAATTGAAGCTAGCGGGAATTATTATCATGGCGAGGCCGTTGCCCTAGGCATGCTTTATATGTTCGATAACCCAAAAATAAAAAAACAAGCCATAGAAATATATAAAAAGCTTAATTTGCCGCACACAATTAAATATGATGGCGATGAAATTTTTAAAACCGCCTTGCACGATAAAAAGATGGGCGCAACACAAATTACAACAGTGCGTGTAAATATGACGGGTGAAGCTTATTTAGAAAAAATATCAACCGAAAAACTTCGCAAAATTATTGGGGAGGGCATATGAGAGATAGCTTTGGAAATGCTTTAAATATTACAATTTTTGGCGAAAGCCACGGTGCGGCAATAGGTGGGGTTGTAAACGGAATAAATGCGGGCGTTAAAATTGATGAACAGTTTATAAAAACCCAAATGCAAAAACGTCGTGCTGTAGGCAAAATTTCCACCGCACGCACAGAAGCCGATGAAATTGTGTTTTTGTCGGGAATAAAAAACGGTTTTGCCACAGGCAGTGCAATTAGCTTTTATATACAAAATACAAACACAAAAAGTGCGCACTATGCTAAAACACAAAACTTGCTTCGTCCCGGCCATGCCGATTACACCGCCCACGCTAAATATAACGGTTTTCAAGATGAGCGCGGAGGCGGGCATTTTAGCGGCAGAATAACAGCACCGCTTGTTGGGGCAGGCAGTATGTTTTTGCATATATTAAAAGAGAAAAACGTGCAAATTGCAACACATATTAAGCGCTGTGCAACAGTAGACGACGATGATTTTTCACAAGATGAAAACGAATTAAAAGCACAAATAGAATATTTGCAAAGCCTTGAATTTGCAACTTTAAACGAAGATGCTAAGGCGCAAATGATAGAGAAAATTACAGCAAAAAAACAAGAGGGCGATAGCGTTGGGGGCATATTGCAAACAGCGGTTGTTGGTTTGCCTGCCGGCCTTGGAGAGCCTTTTTTTTCAAGCGTGGAAAGTGTTATATCGCAAATTTTGTTTAGCATACCAGCGCTTAAAGGCGTAAGTTTTGGCGCAGGGTTTAACTTTGCTGATATGTTTGGAAGCAATGCAAACGATGCATTTTGCATGAATGATGGCAAAATTAAAACGAAAACTAACAACAATGGCGGCATAAACGGCGGCATAACAAATTCAATGCCATTAATTATAAATAGCGTAATAAAACCAACACCAAGCATATTCAAACAGCAACAAACCGTGGATTATCAAAGCAAAACAGAACAAACATTGCAAATTGAAGGCAGGCACGACCCATGCATTGTTCACCGTGCGGCAATTGTGCAAACTTGCTGTGTTGCAATAGCAATTGCAGATTTATGCAACATGGCATATGGCACAAAATGGCAGGAGGGCAAAACATGGAATACGGCCTTATAGGCAAAACGCTTAAGCATAGCTTTTCAAAGCCAATTCATGAAAGTATGTGTAATTATAATTATGCTTTGCAAGAACTACCAACACAAATGCTGTTTGAAAATTATATGCGAAATGCAGAATTTAAGGCAATTAATGTAACTATACCTTATAAGCAAGATGTTATTCCTTATTGCTCTTTAATAGACGAACACGCAAAACAAATTGGGGCAGTGAATACAATTGTAAACAAAAATGGGGTTTTGCACGGCTATAATACAGATTATAAGGGCTTTTTATACATGGCACGCCAAGTAAATGTTGATTTCAACGGCAAAAATGTTTTAATTTTAGGAACAGGTGGCACACAACGCACCGTACTTGCTGTTGTAAAAGATGAAAATGCAAAACATATTTATATAGCAGGAAGAAAAGCAAAAAGGCAGTTTTCTTGTGATGATTATACATTTATCGATTATGAAACAGCAAAAAAAATTGAAGACATAGATATTATTGTAAACACAACCCCTGTTGGAATGTATCCGAATAATTACGATGCACCGCTTAATTTATTGCACAAACCAGATGGTGAAAACTATATTTATAAAAATTTAACAGCAGTTTTAGATGTAATATATAACCCAAGTAAAACATTGTTGTTGCAACAGGCAAGTATGCGTAATTTAACAGTGCAAAATGGGCTTTCAATGCTTGTTGCACAAGCAAAATATGCCGCAGAAATTTTTTTGGGCAAGCAAATAAATGATAGTGAAATTAAACGCGTGCAAAAAGAATTAAGTGCGAAAACAATGAATATTGTGATTGTGGGCATGCCCGGAAGCGGTAAATCGCACGTGGGTAAATTAATTTCAATGGCAATGCACAGGGATTTTACAGATTTAGATACGCAAATAGTTAAACATATTAATGTAAGCATAGAGCAATTTTTCACCGAAAACAGCGAGGCGGCTTTTAGGGATATTGAAACCGAAATTTGCAAGCAAGCCGCAATAAATACAGGGGCGGTTATATCTACGGGCGGCGGCACAATATTGCGCAGTGAAAATGTAAATGCACTAAAACAAAACGGCGTTATTATTTATATTGATAGGCCGCTTGAAGAGTTGCAAAAAGGTAAAGGTCGCCCACTTAGTAAAGATGAAAATGCCGTTAAAATATTGTATGAAAAACGTGCGCCAATTTACAATGAAATTGCGGATATTATAATAAAAAACAACGTTAGTGCGCAAAAAGCGGCAGAGGATTGCGAGGGAAAATACAATGAATATTTTAGTAATTAACGGCCCGAATTTAAACATGCTTGGTATTCGTGAACCCGAAATATACGGAAAACTAACATATGCACAACTAAAGCAATTTATAGTTGAACAGGGCGAGATAATTGGCATAAAGGCAGATGTTTTTCAAAGCAATTACGAAGGCGAAATTGTTGAAAAAATACAAAATGCATTGGGTAATTATGATGGAATTGTAATTAACCCTGCAGCATATACACATACAAGCATAGCTATTTTAGACGCGCTGAAAGCCGTGAATTTACCTGCGGCGGAAGTTCATATAAGCGATGTTTCAAAGCGTGAAGATTTCAGGCAAATTTCATACGCCGGCATGGCATGTAAATGGCATTTTATTGGCGAGGGCAAACACGGCTATGTAAACGCAATGAAAACGCTAAAGGAAAATATATTGTAAATATAAATATTCGTAAAGTTTAATAAATTACATAATTAAGAATGTGAGGTATATTATGACATTAGAATTTTTAGGTGCCGCAAGGGAAGTTACCGGCTCGCTTAATTTACTTAGCGTTGATGGCAAACATATTTTAATCGATTGCGGAATGGAACAGGGCATAGACGTTTATGTCAACGAAGAAATGCCTATTTCACCTGCCGAAGTAGATTTGGTTTTGCTAACTCATGCACATACCGATCATGCCGGTATGTTGCCATGGCTTGTGAAACTTGGTTTTACGGGCGAAATTTGGAGCACAGATGCCACAGCGGATTTATGTACAATTTTACTTAAAGATTCAGCGCATATTCAAGAGAGTGAAGCAAAATGGAAAAACCGTAAAAACAAGCGTGCCGGCAGAGATTTAATAGAGCCTTTATATACAATGCAACACGCCGAAAAGGCGATATCTCTTTTTAAATATGTGCGTTATGGCGAAATTTTTTCGCCACTTCCTTGTATAAAAGCACGCTTTATTGATGTAGGCCATCTTTTAGGCAGCGCAAGCATCGAAGTTTTTGCAAGCGAGAATGGCATAGAAAAAACCATTGTATTTTCAGGCGATATCGGCAATATTAACCGCCCGATTTTAAAAGATCCAAGCTATATAAATAAAGCGGATTACGCCATAATTGAAAGCACATATGGCGATAGAAGCCACGGTGAAACGCCCGATTACACAAAAGAACTTGCGGATATATTACAAGAAACATTTGATAGGGGAGGCAATGTTGTAATACCTGCCTTTGCTGTTGGAAGAACGCAGGAATTTTTATATGTATTGCGCGAAATTATTGAACAAAAACGTGTAAAAGGATACGATAATTTCCAAGTTTATGTTGATAGCCCACTTGCCAGCGAGGCAACATTAATTTTTAAAGAAAACGTGCATGATTATTGCGACGAAGAAACAAAGGCAATGTTAAAACGTGGTGTTAATCCGCTCGATTTCCCACAATTAAGGCGCAGCGTAAGCGTTGAGGAATCGCGCGCTATAAATTTTGATAAAAACCCAAAAGTTATTATAAGCGCAAGCGGCATGTGTGAAGCCGGGCGAATTCGTCATCATTTAAAGCATAATTTATGGCGAAGGGAGAGCACAATTGTGTTTGTTGGCTACCAAGCCGCGGGCACAATGGGGCGCAAATTGCTTGAAGGCGCAAAAAGCGTTAAACTTTTTGGCGAGCCAATAGAAGTTGCAGCAAAGATTGTTGCGCTTAAAGGCGTTAGCGGCCATGCAGACGATAAAGGTTTAATGCGTTGGGCAAGCGAATTTGCGCAAAATCCAATAACGCGTATGTTTGTAAACCACGGCGATGAAGATGCGGCACAAACGCTATCAAAACGCATTGAAACCGAGCTGAAGTTTGCAACATTTGTTCCTTATAACGGCGATGCATGGGATTTAATTGCCGACAAACAAGTGGAATACGGCGCACGTGAGCTTATTAAAAGAAACAATTACAACAGAAATTCAAATACACAAAGCAAAGGCGCGCACACACAAAATGCGGCTTATAATAAAGTTCAAACTGCGCTTAATAAACTTGAAAACTATATTGAAAGCAACAAGAACTTATCTAATAAAGAACTTGAAAAACTTGAAAATGCTATTGCAGATATTCTTGCGCGTTAATTTACGCTAGAATGTGACACTAATAAGCGGTATGTGTTTAAGTATTATCACCCAAAGTTTTATTGCTAGCGAGGATAACACAGCATAGCGTATAAATGCGCCTGAAATACTCGGGCTTGAATTATATTGGCTTGGCTAATTTGAAAGGTGAAACAAATGAAAAAAATTATATTAATACCCGATTCATTTAAAGGCACAATGTCTAGCATTGAAGTTTGTGAAATACTTGAAAATTCTATTTCAAAATTTTCAAATGCAAAAGTAATAAGCGTTCCGGTTGCCGATGGAGGAGAGGGAAGTGTAGATGCATTTTTGGCGGCGTTAAGCGGAAAAAAGCAGTTTGTAACAGTACAAAACCCTTACGCAGAAGATATGCAAGCGTTTTACGGCATTGTTAATAATGGGGATACTGCCGTTATTGAAATGGCTGCATGCGCAGGGTTACCGCTGGTTGAAGACAGAAAAAACCCAAGCAAAACAACAACATTTGGCGTTGGAATGCTAATTTTAGATGCGCTTGAAAATAATTGCAAAGAGATTATTATAGGCCTTGGCGGAAGTTGCACAAATGATGCGGGCGCTGGGTGTGCTGCGGCTTTGGGTGTTAAGTTTTTCAACGATAAAAACGAGGAATTTATACCGGTTGGCGGCACTTTGAAAGACATTGCAAAAATTGATACAAGCGGCATAAATTCGCTTGCAAAAAGCGCTAAAATTACCATAATGTGCGATATTGATAACCCACTATATGGTAAAAACGGGGCAGCTTATATTTTTGGCCCACAAAAGGGTGCCGATGAAAACACCGTAGAGATGTTAGATAAAGGCCTTGTGCATTTTGCAAAATGTGTTCAAAACAGCTTGAACATAAATATTAGTGATTTGGCGGGCGGCGGCGCGGCAGGCGGAATGGGCGCAGGCTTAAATGCACTTTTAGGCGCACAATTACACATGGGAATAGAAACGGTTTTAAATGCTGTTAATTTTGATGAGTTGTTAAGCGATGCAGATTTGGTTATTAGTGGCGAGGGCAGAATTGACGGGCAAAGTGCACGCGGAAAAGTTGTTGCCGGCGTTGCAAACCGTGCAAGCAAAAAAAATGTGCCAACAATTGCAATTGTTGGTGATGTTTCAAACGGAAGTGAAATGCTTTACGATATGGGGCTTACCGCAATATTTAGCATAAATAGGCTGGCAGTTGATTTTAGCAAAGCAAAACCAAGGGCAAAGCAAGATTTAAAAGCGGTTACCGAGGATATTTTTAGGTTAATGAAAGCTTTTAATGTTTAATTTAACGATAGAATACAAGCTTTTGGCAAATTAATATAAATTTAATATTAACATAAAAAACTTATCTAAAATTTTTGATTTTAGATAAGTTTTTTATTTGCAAAAGCTGTTGCAAACGATATGTTTTTAATATGTTAAGTTTTTTGTAATTATTTTAAATATTTATCCTGGTTTTGGCATACTTTTGCCATAGCCAAAATATTTTCGCTCGGCACATCAAATTCAAGGGCATGCGTGGGGGCAATAATATATCCGCCATCTTTATATAGTACATCATAAATGCGTTTAATTTCCGCTTCAACTTCCTTCGGTGTAACATAAGGCAAGCATTGCTGTGTGGAAATGCCACCCCAAAAGGCCAATTTATCGCCGTAGGTTTCTTTGATTTTTACAATATCATACACTTCGGGCTGGAATGTTTGGTAACAGTCTAGGCCTATTTCAATTAAATCATCAAATAATTCATGGCAATCGCCACAAGAGTGTTGTAATACAAAAAGCCCTTTGTCTTTTACTTTTTTATATAATTTTGCCATTTGCGGTTTTATGTAATTTTTCCAATGTGGATAGCCCATAATTAGCCCTTTTTGCTGTCCCCAATCATCGCCAAAATAAATGCCATCAAAATCGTATTCAAGGGCAATATCTACTAAACGGCCATAATAATCGCCTATTTTGTTGAAGAATTCCTGTGTTTGTTCAGGGCAGGCAACCATGCTAATAAGCACGTTTTCCATGCCGGCAATTGCCCATGCACGCTCAAACATTAAAAAGCCAAAACCGTACATCATAAACCTATCATCGCCGTTTTGTCTGGCTTGCATCATCTCTTCACATTCTGCACGAAGCCTTGCCTCGTTGCAAACAGGAAAAGCATAGTCGTGGTCTTCCAAATCATCTATTTGATATTCATCGGGAAGACCAATGTCTTTATCTGCGCCGGTTCTGTTCCAAACAACGCCAAATTCATCTTTGAAATAGCCGGGCTTGTTGGCTAATTCGGTAGGCCAACCCCAATACTGTTTATAATATAAATGGGTGTTAAGCTTGTTTTCGATATCAGCATCGCCTGTGTGTTCAATTAATTTATCAAGTGCCTGCTGTGTGAAATCCATATGATATGGTGCAAAATCTGTTTGTTTATGTTGCAATGCGGCAACTACACGTTCTCTTCTATTCATTTAAAGGCCTCCAAAGTATATTATTTATGTTTTCATTTAAAAATGTAGCCGTAAACGATGTGTAACCGGCCGAAGTTCCGCTAAGAGCGTTGCCGTTTTGCGCCCAACTGTAAATATTATGTATGCCAATTTTGCCGCCTTACGCCAAGAAAGAGTGTAGGCTTTTTGATGTAGATATATTGTTATCGCCACGGCCACCATGCGCTGCAAATTTTCCCCTATTTTAAGATGATATTACTAAATTTTTATAAAAGTAGAAATTATAGTTATAGATAATTTTATGGTTAAAGTTTATTGTGTTTTGAAAGTGCAAGTTTAAAATCGCATCTGTAATCATGTAAACTTTCCTATGTTAAGCCTTTAAATTTAATGTGAAAAATTACAAAGTTATAACACTTCTTCTATCGCAGTTTCTAAAACATGTATATCGTCAACCGGCTCAAACCTACCGGTAACTTCGCCGTTTTTATCAACTAAAAATTTTGTAAAGTTCCATTTAATGTCGTCGTTTTTTTCATAATTTTCATCCATTTTTAAAAACATTTCTTTTAATTTTTCATTTAATGGGTGATTTGGATTGTTAAAACCTTTAAAACCTTTTTGTTGTTTTAAGTATTTAAAAAGAGGGGTTGCATTGTCGCCATTCACTTCAATTTTTGCATACATTTCATAAGGGGTGTTAAAGTTTAATTGGCAAAATTCTGTAATTTCAGCGTTCGTTCCCTTTGCTTGTTCTCCAAATTGGTTGCAGGGAAAATCTAAAATAACAAGGCCTCTTTCACTAAATTTTTCATGTAACTGCTTTAGCTCGTCATATTGATAAGTAAAGCCACAATGTGTAGCGGAGTTTACAATTAAAATAGTCTTGCCTTTAAAATCTTTCATGCTTTTTAAATTGCCGTCTTTTTGCAAAATTTCATAATTATATATATTCATGTTTATATCACTCCTTTTTATTAATTATATCACAAAATAAAAATTAGTAAATCGTATATAACTAAGAAATTATTTTTTTGACAATGCGTTTTTTATAGCATATAATTGTGTTATTGTGTGTTTAAGTGTGTATGTGTGTGTTTGAAAGCAATATTATATTTAAGGCGGTGATGAAGTGTTCCCAAACGAACGCCACTCAATTATATTAGAAAAACTTAAAGCAGAAAACTATATAACTGTTTGTGAGCTAATAGAAAAGCTCAATGTCTTTTTTTGAAACTGTTAGAAGAGATTTATTTTGTTTAGAAAAGCAAGGTAAACTTAAAAGGGTTCATGGTGGGGCTATCTCAAACGCAACTTTAAATGAATTCCCCATTTTCAAAAACAGGCTAGAACTTAATAAAGAACACAAAGATGCACTTTCTCAAAAAGCCATGCAGTTTATAAATGAAAACGACATTATCGCAGTCGACTCTGGCAGTACATTTGCAAGTTTTGCACGCAAATTATGAAAAAATTTTTCTCTAAAAAAAATATGCTGTAATTCTTGCTTTGTTTTGCACTTTGCTTTGGGGAAGTGCGGTACCTTTGGTAAAACTAGGCTATAGTTTAATGAACATAAATTCGAATGACACATTTAGTAAAATGATGTTTGCAGGTGTAAGGTTTTTTATAGCTGCATTGTTTTTATTTGTGTTTGCTAAATTTGTTTTAAAATTAAATATGAAGTTACAAGGTTTTAAACAGTATAAAAATGTATTTGTTTTGGGTTTAGTTCAAACTACGGTGCAGTATTCTTTAATGTACATCGGTGTTTCTTACACAACGGCTGCTAAGAGCTCCATATTAACATCAACAGGCGTGTTTTTTATAGCAATTTTAGCTCATTTTTTATATTTAAACGATAAACTTACAAAAAACAAAGTTATTGGTTTAATTTTAGGCTTAATAGGAACAATTGTTGCAAGTTTAAATAACCTAGATGGGTTAAATTTTGAATTTACGTTTATAGGCGAGGGTTTAATTATTTTATATCAATTAGCCAGTGCTATAGCTACAATATTTGTTAAAAAATATTCAAAAGAAATTCACCCTGTTGTTTTGACAGTTTATCAAATGCTTTTTGGCTCTTTAGTTTTGATAATTATAGGGATGTTCGGTTTTAATCCAAGTAATGTAACATTATCGGTAAATGTGGGGTTAGTAATGGTATTACTATGCTTTATTTCATCTGCAACGTATTCTATTTGGAATATGTTGCTAAAATATAATAAAGCTGCGGAAATAAGTATTTTTAAATTTGCAACACCGCTATTTGGAACAATTATGTCGGTGTTGCTTTTAGGCGATATTTTAAATATTTATACAGTAATTGCATTGATTTTTGTTAGTGCAGGTGTATTTGTTGTTTATTATAAAAAAGAAAAAAACTAGGGTATGCCAAATTAAAAAGTATGGCTATACTAACAGCACACAGTGCTGTTAGTATAGCCGAGAGTCACTA
>CAYJGM010000008.1:0-40350 GCA_964369495.1 uncultured Bacteroides sp.
CACACAATTTCAATAAACAGTAATGGCGGCAGTGCAGTTACAACCTTTACAGTGACAGAAGAACCTACAACACCCGAAACATATAACCCTGCAATTTCACCGCTAACAGGTGTGTATAACAAATAATATTGGTTTTACTTGTTAAATTATTATTTTTAGCAAAATAAATTCGGGCTTCCAAATTGCAACTAACATCCAGCAGCGTGACGCTGCACTAAGTTCGCCCTCTAGTTTCTGCTAGAGGGCGTTTTTTATGCCATGTTTAAGGCATCCAGCATATTATTTGCTGTAACTTCATAAGTTCTCGCATCAATTACTTTAATATTGTTTTTCCCTGTTATATTTGGAAGGGCACTGCGTTCTGTCAGTTCAATTGTAAATTTAACAGGCTTTTCTAATGTATAAATATTTGCATTTTCAAAGTTTTCAATGCTTTGTTTTGTTCTTTTTTCTATCAATTCATAAGCTTGCTTTGGTGGTAACAACATCCCGCCACAAACACTAAGCGATTTTTTAACTTCACATGTTATCACATTAGGCAGTATTGCTTTGGCTTCAACACATGCTTTATCATCGCCCGAAACCATTATAACCGGTTTATTATATTCGCCGGCAATTGCGCTATCAATGGCAATTTCACCTGCGAAAGATCCGTTTATTTTGTAATTTTGAATACTCTTGCTACTCATGCTGTGTTCTAAAATCGCATTTTCTGTGCCTGCCATAGCATGGTAACCTAACAATATAACCGCATCACATTCCTCGATATACGCAAAGCGATTTGTTCCTATTTTTCCCAATATGCAATAATCTACATATTCGCTTAAATCGTTCCAATTTATATTATTCGCAGCCGCATGACAATCTCGCACATAAACCTTGCTAACGCCTGCCTGTTTACATGCTTTAGCGCATACATTGATGTCGTTCATCATCAATTTGCATGCGTTTTGGTATTGTGCACTTCCGTTTGGCAATACTTGTTCCTGTGAATATATTCCGCTTATGCCTTCCATATCAGCCATAATATAAACATTCATAATTTAAACCGCCCTTTATGTTTTTTATAATTATTATAATAAAAACAACATAAATACGCAATAAAAAAACAGTTTATTATTATAAAAAAGAACAATGTATCATATTTAGTGTAATATTTGCAAAGTAAAAATTTATAGACATGTTAAAATTATGTATAGTAAATTTGATAAAGAGGTGCGATAATGAATTTTGCTATAATTGGTTGTGGAGTAATAGCTTCAACACATGTTCAAGCGCTTGCACAATTAAAGGACGAAGGATGCGTGCTTTATGCCGTATGCGATATCATAAAAAGCAAGGCAGATTCTTTTGCAAAACAAAATGATGTAAAACATGTATATTATGATTACAACGAATTACTAAAAGACAAAAACATTGATATTGTGTGCGTTTGTATCCCAAGCGGAATACACGCTGAAGCATGCATAGCAGCTTCGAAAGCAAAAAAAGCCATAGTTTGCGAAAAACCTATGGATATAACACCCCAAAGAATAAGTGAAGTTATAAAAGAAATTCAGCAAAGCAATGTAAAAATGCAATGTGTTTTTCAAAGAAGGCTTATGCCCGTTGCACAAGAGATTAAAAAAATTATTGCACAAGGCAAATTAGGCAAAATTGCAATGGCATGTGCCGATTTAAGATATTATCGCGACCAGGAATATTATAACAGTGCCGATTGGCGTGCAACTTGGGCACTTGATGGCGGTGGGGCACTTATGAACCAAGGGGTTCATGGAATAGATTTAATAGTTTGGATGTTGGGCGATAAAGTAAGCAAAGTTTTTGGTAAAATTGCAACCTTAACACACGATATAGAAGTTGAAGATAATGCCCTTGCCATTATACAAATGGAAAGTGGAACATTGTGTTCTGTTCAAAGTTCAACCTCGGCTTACCCCGGCTATTCAACCACTTTTTCAATTCATGGTGAGCTTGGCAGTGTTTCATTTAACGATGAACAAATTTTAGAATGGAACTTTATAGATAAACAAAACACACCACAACGCCCCGACATAGGCGAAAAAGTTGGCGGAGATAAAAGCGCAATACAAATTGGCAACAAAGGCCATGTTTTGCTGCTTAAAGACATAGCAAACGCAGTTAAAAACGATAGCGAAACCATTATACCTATTAGTGAAAGCTTAACAGCAGTTAAAATTATATGTGATATTTATGAATCATCAAAGACGGGCGTTCCAATAAAATGGTAAAATTTAAAACGCTTTAAAAGCGTAAAAACCAAGGGGCTGTAACGATTGTAATTTCGTTGCAGCCCCTTGGTTTTTTTTAAAATTTATAAATGCATTATACGGTATGCCCTTGGCGACATGCCTTGTACTTTTCTAAAGGTGCGTGAAAAATGAGTAGAATCGTTAAAACCAACTTCAAAGCCAACCCATGTAATAGAATTATTTGGCTGTTTTAAAAGTTCTATTGCCTTTTGAATTCTTATTTCAATTAAATATTCAACAAAAGTGCGCTTTGTTAATATTTTAAACAAATAGCAAAAATATGTTTTTGAAAGCATTGAAATTTTGCATACATCTTCAAGTTTCAACGGTTTATTATAATTTGCATCAATATAACTAATTGCATCTTCAACTAAAGGTATGTATTTTTCATGCAATATGGTTATGTTTTCATTAACAGGAGATTTTTTATATTCCCTTGAAATCAAAATTAACATATTTACAATTTCAGCACTTATAAGTTGTTCAAAATACATATCACCTTTTATATATTCGCTCAACATGTATTTCATTCGGCTTTTTATCAACTCTGAAATTTCAAGCCTTAATTTAAAGCAGGAATGCAAATCGGGAATTTCTGATAAGAAACAATAAATTGACGAAAAGCCTAAGATAGAATTATATAAATCACTATACATAGCATTTTTTGATGTGTTGAAAAAATCCTCATAAGAAAATTCGCAACAAATAATCTCCGAATTTTTAAGCGGAATTGTTGCATGTTCTATTTTGGGTGGAATAATGAAAATATCATCTTTTGAAAGAATGTGCTTTACACCTTCAACAATATGTTCGCAATTGCCTTTTAAAACATACCAAATTTGCATATAATCATGATAATGCAATTGATCGCCCGATGGTTTATTATCGCTTACTTTATATAGCTTACATATTTTACTTTGTGTAAACATAGTATCTTTTTCAAAATAAAGCAAATTGTCGTTTGTATACATTCAACATACTTCCTTTTTTTATTTAGTACTATGATACTATATTTTGCAAATTAACGCAATATCGCAAAAACAACAAAATTGCTGTTGCAATAACCGCACAATGCACATAAGAATTATTGAAAATCAGTTTATTTGCTATTTTACAAATTCACAAAGCTCAATTATTTCACCATTTGCAAGACGAGAGTTTTCAGCGGCAAGCGCCATTATATGGCTTTCTATAGAGGCATCGATGCTTGTGATGGCATCAGTACTGTTATTAATTAATAACTCATAAGCACTTTGCATAAGGCCCATATCACCACCGCCGTGCCCTGCAAAATCGTTTTTACTTTTAGCTAAATTAATAATGCGGTCTTCTTTTCCAAATTGCCTTACATGAATTACATTATTGTGCATATCTCCTTCAATTTCGCCTATGCTTCCCATAATTTTAATGCTTCTGTAACACTCTTGCGTAAAAGCAGACATGGTGAATGTAGCAGTAATATTATCTTCAAACTCCATACTTAAAACTTGATGATCTGCCACGTTATTGTCGCAATGGTAAACACATTTACCGTAATTTGTATTTTGCAATGCTTCATATATGTTTGCTTTGGTGGGCGAAGAGTTCAAAACACTGCAAGGCCAACCGGTTCCGTTGTTATAAAGGCCACTACGCTTATTCGTTAAATAAATTTTTTCAGCGTCATAAGGGCAATTTTCTTTAGCCTTACAATTATCTAAACAGCGCTGTGTGCTATCTTTCGGTGCGTTTTCTTCTTTAAACAAACCCAAGCTGCCCAAAGAACTTAAGCGCACACATGGCTTTGCAATTAGCCAACGCAATATATCCATATCATGGCAACATTTTGCCAAAATAGAAGGGCTGCTGTCTTCTTGCTTGCGCCAATTGCCCCTTACATAACTGTGTGCAAAATGCCAATATGCTATATTTTCAACAGCATCAACCGTTTGTATTTGTCCAATTGTGTTTTCATCAAGCAATTTTTTTATGATACTGTAAAAATCTGTATATCGTAAAACATGGCATACCATAACAAGGCGCTTTTTTTCGTGTGCCTTTTTTTGAAGTGAAAGACATTCTTGTAAATCGGGTGAAATTGGCTTTTCTAATATTAAATGGTAATTTTTTTCAAGCGCTAACATAGCGTGCTGTATATGTTGTTTATCTTGTGTTGAAATTATCATAACATCTGCTAATTTTTCTTTAGCAAGCATTTCCTCGGCGCTGTTAAAGCATTTGCTGCTATCTACATTATATTCTTTTTTTAGTAAATTCAGGCGCTCGGGGTTAGTATCTGCACCGGCAACAATTTGCATTTTATCCGGGTTTTCTTTGGCGAAAGGTGCATAAGCCTCCAACCCACGAACACCACAACCGCAAATTGCCATTGTTATTAATTTGTTTTCACTCATGGCTAACTCCTTAATCTATATTTATATATCTATTTTACAAGCCGATACAATTTCACCTATTGCATAACTTCCAAAAAGCGTTCCATCTTCTTTAATAGTGTATTCAAGAACGGTTTGCAGCAATTCCCTCATGTCGTCTTTACCGTTAGTAAAATCTATTAACCTGTCGCAGGCTGTTATTAAACGCGCTTTAAGTGCGCCCATTCTGCCATCTATAATTTCAAAACCGAAAGGTTTGTTTGTGCTTTTCCATAATTGCCAATATGTTTTTCTTAAAATTTCTGTTTGTTCAATTACATTTTGCATATAAGAATAAAGCTCTTTTGCTTTTTCATAATCTTTACTTACTACAATATTTTTGGCATTATTATTCCAATGGCATTTGCCCAAAATTACTTTTGCAAGGCTTAAATAAAAATTAAAAAGTAAATTGAATTCACCCGGTTGCCTTGCAAACACTTCGTATTCTTGAACTAGTTTTTCATAATGGCTTTCAATATCAATTCCTTTGAAGTCTTCGGCATATAATTGAATTAACGGATCTTGATACAAAAGCATTTTTGCAGCGTTGACAGGGCGAAACTCTCCGCTTTTCATTCCCTTCACCCTATTGAAAGCAGAAAGTTTCCAAAATGCTTCAAAGTTTGCATTACAACAAGCCTTAAAGCGCAAACTTAAAGCGTTAATGTCATACTTTTGAGTATAGCAAAATTCTGCAAATATTTGCATACCCGGCAAAATAGTTGCAATATTTGCCTCTGCTCCGTTATCGCCCCATGCTGTTGCAAGCACTGTTTTTGTGCCGCTTTTCAAGCATGCATTTAATGCCGGAATTGTGTTTAAAACGGTGTGTTCATAATCCGGCGAGGGGCCGCCAAAAACCCAAACAGCGCCTGCAAATGCTGTTTTCGCACCTAATTTTTTATGTTTTTCAAACATATCATCGTAAGATTTTTGCGTATTGTGATAGTAATCCCAATAAACTAATTCAACATTTGGTAAAACACTGTCTATAGCATTTTGCGAAACATCACTATCGTAGTAAGAATTTGTTTTTGAATCGGGCCTAAAATACATATCGCTCCACATCATGGTATCAAGCCCAAGTTTATCTGTAATTTCAACAACTTTTTTTAAATGCCGTTTAATAATAGAGTGTGGGCTTTCATACCCGTGTTTTATCAAATGAGCGCCAAGGCCTACGCCGTGCGCTTCGTCCATTCCTATGTGTATTCTTTTAGAGCGGTAAGGCTTTGTTGCGGCTATAATTGCCTTTTCTAAAAATTCGTATGTAGCCGGGCTATCTGCAAGTATAACTTCTGCATTATCTGCTAAATAATACATTTTTGGCCAACGTATAGCCCTGTTTAAATGCCCTAATGTTTGTATGCATGGGCATATTTCAATGCCAAACATAAATGCATAATCATCAAGCTCTTTAAGTTCATCATAGGTGTAACGCCCACGCATGTATCCAAAATAAGGATATTCCGGTATTTCGTAGGTATCCTCTGTGTACAGCATTATGAGATTAAAACCCATTAAACTAAATTTTTTTATCAAATTTTTTAGTGCATTAACAGTCATAACGGCATTACGTGATGCATCTATCATAACGCCTAAAGTTTCAAAGCATGGTTTTTGCATAATGGCGCTTTCATATGTAATTTCCTTATTTATCAATTGTTTAACATAAGAAAAACCACGCCATATTTGAACATTATTTGTATAATAAAGTTTATAGCTTTCACCTTGTTTTATTATTTTAAAATCATTGCTGTTTATTAGCTGAACTGAAATTTCGCTCTGGCTTATGTTCATGCCTAAAAGCTCTTTTATTTCTTCAAAACATTCTAAAAAATACATTGGTTTATCGCCTGTAATATTTATATTTACACACATAATTTTCAACCTTTCACTTTGGATTACTATAATATTAACACAATAAAAATATATAAACTATATTATTTGTTCAAAAACAAATATACACTTTACAAATTGTCAAATAAAAAAGGAAAATTTAACATGTTTTAAGCAAACAGATATGATACAATTGCATTAACAAATTAATTTGGGGGTTGTTTATGAATATTGCACTTATAACAGATGAAATAACGCAAAATTTTGATGAGTGCTTGGCTTTTGCGATAAAGCATGAACTAAGCGCACTTGAATTTAGAACAATGAACGACACTGCTATTCATTTAATAGATGATGATACATTAAAATATTGGAAATTAAAGCTTGATGAAAACAACATAAAAACATGTTGCATTGCAGGCTCTTTTTATAAATGCGAGCCATTAAAGCATTTAATTGAAGATGAGCTAAAAAAATTAAAAAGGCTTTGTGAGCAAGCTGATATTTTGGATACAAAATACATCAGAGGTTTTACTTTTTTTTCAAACGAAAACAATACAATGAGCGCAAAAGAAATTGCACCTTATTTTGAAAAACCAATTGAGATATTAAAACAATACAATAAAATTTTACTGTTAGAAGCAGACCCAAGCGTAAATACGCCAACACATGCTTGCCTTGCAGAATGTATAAAAGAAATTAACAGTGAATATGTTGGGGCTATTTTCGACCCGGGAAATTCAATTTATGCACAACCACCGGAACAGCCATACCCCACGGCTTATGAGAAAATTAAGCCATATATAAAACATATACATATTAAAGACAGCATCTATGTAAAAAACGAAACTTATTGCGTTAAAGTAGGCACGGGCGAGGTGGGCTATGCTGAACTTTTAAAAGCAGTTTTGAATGATGGATACAGTGGTTATTTTTCTATGGAAACACATTATAGGCACAATGTAAATTTAAGCGAAGAGCAAATGAAAAAACCCGGCGGAAACGTTTTTTCAAGTGGTGGCATGCAAGCCAGTGCTGAAAGCATCGAGGCTTTAAAAGAAATATATAACCAAATAAAAAAGTAAAAAGGGGAAGCCGATATACTCAAACGGTAAAGTTTTATAATGATAACTGTTATAAAAAACTGTAATTTAATTCAAGATGCTAAAGAGCAATTAGTTGATATCATAATAAAAGACGAGCTAATTAAAGAAGTTTTGCCGGCGCAAAACACTTATTTAGAAAACGCAAAAATTTATGATATTAAACGCAAAAACACATGTGCCGGTTTTATTGATATGCATGTGCATGGCGGCGGTGGGCACGATTTTATGGACGCAACACGCGATGCCTATGAGGGGGTTGCAAAATTTCATTTAAAATACGGAACCACTGCAATGGTGCCAACAACAGTGGCATCTTCGCAAGAAGAACTGATAAAATGCTGTGAGTTATTTGATGAATGTAAAAATAAGTTTGAATACGCAAGCAGATTGTTGGGCCTACACATAGAAGGCCCTTATATTAGCCCTTCGCAGGCGGGTGCGTTAGACCCCAAATATGTAACAGACCCTATTGTTGAAAATTATAAGGAAATTTTAAACCGAACAGATAATATTATCCGTTGGACAATTGCGCCGGAATTAAACGGGGCAATTGAAATGGCAGATTATTTACAGCACAAGGGCATACTTGCAAGCATAGGCCACAGCAATGCGGTTTTTTCGCAAATTAAAAATGCTTTGCCACATGGTTTCAAACATGTCACGCATCTTTATTCGGCAATGTCGAGCATAACAAGAATTAATGGTTTTAGGCATGCAGGAGTAATTGAAAGTGCTTATTTGCTTGATGATTTAACAAGCGAAATTATAGCTGATGGTTGCCATTTACCAAAAGAATTGCTTTTAATGGCATATAAATTTATAGGGCCAAATAGGCTTGCGCTTATCACAGATGCAATGCGTGGCGCAGGAAGCAATAGCGGTGAAAGCATACTTGGAAGTTTGCAAAGCGGGCAAATAGTTATATTGGAAGACGGCGTTGCCAAAATGCCCGACAAAAAAGCCTTTGCAGGCAGTATTGCAACGGCAGACAGGCTTGTAAAAACAATGGTTAAAACGGCACAAATTCCGCTTGTGGATGCAATTACCATGATAACGCAAACGCCGGCAAAAATTTTAAAAATAGATGATAAACTGGGAAGTATAAACCCACAAAAATATGCCGACATAGTTGTTTTTGATGATGACATTAATATTGAAATGGTATTTTTAAACGGCAAATTAGCAGTTGAAAATTATAAAGAGGTGAACTTGAAATGATAAAAACATTTAAAGCGGATATGCTAACGGTTAATATTTATGAAAACCGAGAAAAGATGGGCGAATTTGCGGCACAAGATATAAAAAATTGCATTAAAAATATTTTAAGCAAAAAAGATGAGTGTAATATTATATTCGCGGCTGCGCCCTCGCAAAACGAAGTGCTTTTTCAACTTGCAAACAGCAGTGATAAAGATATAGAATTTTCAAAAATAAATGCTTTTCACATGGATGAATACATAGGCCTTGAGGAAGATGCGCCACAAGGCTTTGGCAATTTTTTAAAAAAAGCATTATTTGATAAAGTTAATTTTAAAAATGTTTTTTACATAAAAGCAAATTCACCCGATATCACTAAAGAGTGCGAAAGATATACACAGCTGTTAAAACAATACCCTACCGACATTGTTTGCATGGGCATAGGAGAAAACGGCCACATAGCATTTAATGATCCACCTGTTGCCGATTTTAACGATACATATTCTGTAAAAAAAGTAAAACTGGATGAATTATGCAGAGCGCAACAAGTTAACGATGGCTGTTTTGAAAATATTTCACTTGTACCCACACATGCGCTAACGCTTACAATTCCTGTGCTTACAGCACCCAGCCACATATTTTGCGTTGTGCCAAACAAAGCAAAGGCAAATGCTGTAAAAAACACCATTACAGCAGATATTAGCACAGCTTGTCCTGCAAGTATTTTAAGAAAACATAAAAACGCCATATTGTATTTAGATAAAAACAGCGCAGAGCTATTATAATTTATCTTATTTTAAATGGTAACAGAAAAACAGCGTGAAATTACGCTGTTTATACATAAAAAAGCGTGCAGTTTTAAACAGCACATGCCAAATATTATTCATTTTTGCTACATATTATTAAAAATTATTTGTGCTTTGCACAGAAAGAATAGAGATTTTTATGCTTCAATATGACATTATTGTTTGTGGCGCAAGCCTTGGCGGTGTAATGGCTGCCATTTCCGCATGTAAAAGCGGTAAAAAAGTTTTGCTTACAGAGCAATCTGTATGGGTGGGTGGGCAATTAACAACGCAAGCCGTACCCTTAGACGAACACAGCTGGATTGAAAAAACAGGTTGTACGCAAACTTACCGAAAATTCAGGCAAGATATTCGAAATTATTATAGAAACTTAAAAAACATTTCCGATGATGTTAAAACAAAAGAAGTTTTTTGTCCCGGTAGTTCATGGGTTTCAAGGCTTGCACACGAGCCAAAAGTTGCGCTTAATTTTTTAAACGCATACTTACAACCATACATAAAAACAAATTTGTTAAAGATTGAATATCAAACAATACCAATAAGTGCAAATGTTCAGCAAGATGAAATTAAAACTATAATTATTAAAAACCTTGTAACAAAAAAGCAAACAACAGTATGCGCAAAATATTTTTTAGATGCAACCGATATTGGAGATTTACTGCCTATTGTTGGCGCAGAATATAGAACAGGCGCAGAAAGCAAAAGCGAATTTTCAGAACCGAACGCACCGAAAATTGCCGACAAACAAGACATGCAGCCCATAACTTGGGTTTGTGCCGTTGAGATTTTAAGCGATGATGACAATAGCGAGTATAAAATAGCCAAACCCGAAATGTATGATTATTTCGCAAATCTTAATGTAACTTATGATGATAATAAATTGTTCAGCGAATATCTTCCGGATACAACAACAAAAAAGAAGAGAAGATGGTCGTTTTACGATTATGAAATTAACGAAAACAGTAAAGGGTTGTTTAGTTACCGCCGAATTATAGCAAGCAAAAATTATAAGGAAAAAATTAATGATGTAACACTTATTAATTGGCCACAAAACGATTTTAGCCTAGGCAATATTTTTGATGACGATGATGCTGAATACAATAAATATTTGGCAAAACAGCAAACGCTATCTTTTATTTATTATATGCAAAATGAAATGCCAAAAAAAGATGGAACAAAAGGCTATAAGTTGAAATTGAGGGGAGATATTACAGGAACTAGCGATGGGCTTGCACTAATGCCGTACATCAGAGAAAGCCGCCGTATAGTGGGTGATTATACGATAAAAGAGCAAGATATTTCAAAAGCTTGTAACGCCGATTTAATTATGTTTGAAGATAGCGTTGGAATTGGCCATTATTGCATTGATTTACACGTAACAACAAAAACCGGAACATTTTTATATGAACCAACACAACCATTTGAAATACCCCTTGCCAGTTTAATTCCTGTAAGAATTAAAAATTTATTGCCTGCATGTAAAAACATATCGTGTACTCATTTAACAAACGGCTGCTACAGGCTTCACCCTGTTGAATGGAACATAGGCGAATCCGCCGGTTTTTTAGCTGCTTTTTGTATTGATAATAATATTTCACCACGCCAAGTAAGAAATGAAAAGCTAAAGCAATTTCAAGAAAAATTAGTTGAAAATGGCATAATGCTACACTGGGATAAAACAAAAATGTAAAATTTAAACGATAGGAGATTTAAAATGATTAAGATTTGTTTTATAGGCGCAGGAAGTACCATTTTTTCAAAAAATGTACTGGGAGATGTAATGCTTACCGAAAGCCTGCGCGATGCAGAAATTGCACTTTATGACATAAGCGAAGTTCGTATAGAGGAAAGCCTAAAAACATTAAGCGCAATAAATAATAAGCTTAATAATTCAAGGGCTACATTTAAAACTTATGTTGGTGTTGAAAACAGAAAAGCCGCTTTAAAAGGTAGCACATTTGTGGTAAGTGCAATACAAGTTGGCGGCTATGATCCTTGCACAATTACCGATTTTGAAATACCAAAAAAATATGGCCTTCGTCAAACAATTGCCGATACAGTTGGTATAGGCGGCATTATGCGCGGGCTTAGAACTATGAATGTTTTTGAGGGTATCGCAAACGATATGCATGAAATGTGTAAAGATGCATGGCTTTTAAATTACGTAAACCCAATGTCGATTGTTACGGGTTATATGCAACGCTATACCAATGTGAAAACCATTGGGCTTTGTCATTCTGTTCAAACATGTGTTAAACATTTGTTTGAAGGGATAGGTTTAGAAGATAAAATAGATGAAACTTCATCGCTTATTGCAGGGGTTAACCACATGGCATGGCTTTTGGAGCTTAGAGATAAAAACGGAAACGATATTTATCCAATGGTGAAAAAATTAGCCTTAGAAAAAAGCGAAAAAGAAAAACACAAAGATATGGTTCGCTATGAATATATTAAACATTTAGGATATTATTGCACGGAGTCAAGCGAACACAACGCAGAATATAATGCTTTTTTTATTAAAAGTAAATATCCGCAGTTTATTGAAGATTACAACATTCCCTTAGATGAATATCCAAGGCGTTGTTTGAATTTTATTGATGATTGGAACAAAAAAAGAAACCAAATTTTAGACGAAAACTCGCAAACACATGAAAAAAGCCTTGAATATGCAGCCAGAATAATGAGCGCAATTGTTACGAATAAACCCGATAAAATAGGCGGAAATATAATTAACCGTGGCTTAATTGAAAACTTGCCGGACAATGCATGTGTTGAAGTGCCGTGCCTTGTTGATGCAAGCGGAATTAACGGCGTAAAGGTTGGCAAATTACCGCTTCAATTGGCCGCAATGAATATGGGCATGATAAATACTCAATTACTAACCATTGAAGCACATGTAACAAAGAAAAAAGAACATATTTACCATGCCGCAATGATGGACCCACACACAGCCGCAGAATTATCTATTGATGACATTAAAAAAATGTGTGATGAAATGCTAAGCGAACATTCCGCTTATTTACCGCAATACAACTAATTATTAATGTATATGTTCGCTTTTTAAAAGCGCTGAGACACCTCATTGTGGAGGTGTCTCATTATTATTTTTACACATGTGAATATTTGCGCAAAAAACGCATTACATATTTTCGAAAGAAAAATATTTGCTGCTTGCGTGTTGCGTGCGATATTTTGCAGGGGTAATGTTTTCATGCATCTTAAAAAAATTACTAAAATAATGTATGCTTTGAAACCCAACCAGTGCGGAAATATCGGATATACTTACATTTGTGTTTTCAAGAAATTCTTTTGCTTTTTCAAGCCTAATTGTATTCACATATCGCATTGGGGTTGTTGCAAATATTTGCTTAAATTTATTAATTAATGTTGTTCTGTTAATGCCCACATAACGTGTTAGTTCTTCTATAGTAATATTATGCATATAATTATAATTAATATACTGCACTAATTTATCCATAAAATCACTGTCCTCAAGGCTTGTATCTTCTTGTAAATTTAAATTTAAAATTTGCGTTTGCTCTAAATTGTTTTTTAAGTTAATGCGTACAAGGTAAACTAAAATTTCTTGTAACAACGAGCAAATTACACTATAGTAGTATTCGTGTTTATTTGTGCTTTCGTTAATTATCCTATTAAAACATGTGTTTACGGTTTGTGTGCTTTTTATTCGCTGGTGCATTTTTAACTTGCAAACGTCTATGAATAGCGCATTATTATCAATAATAAATTTAACATCAAATACTTTAAGTTTTTCGCTGCTAGTGTCTATAGTATCTGTAATTATAGAATGTTCTTGTTTTGGATGTATTAAATAAACAAAACCTTTTTCTAGGTTTATTTGATTTTCTTCCACAAATAAAACTCCGGTGCCTGAAATTATACTTATCATTTGAAAATAATCATGGTTGTGTGTTTCGTTGTTTGTGTGCTGTGTGTACTTGCCGCACCACAATAAATTACAATCAGACATATTTATAACCTCATTTTAAATAGATATAGTATATATTATACATTATATCGCAGTAAATTAAAATAAAAACAAATAGCTTTTGCATTTTGCATAAATATGGTTAAGTTTTTTGTGCAACATTGCATCTTGTGATGTTATTGTTTACTAATTTACAAATTTAATTGAATAATATACAAATACAAAAAAATTATTAAATTGTATAATTAACGATATAACAATTAATTATTTTAAAAGGACAACAATATGAATATTTCAATTTTAATGGATGCACCTTTAAGAAAAACGCTTTTCAGCGAAAAAGTAATTAAAGAATTAAAGCAAATTGGAAACATCACCTATAATAACAAAGATTATATAAACAAAGAAGAATTAATAACACTTGTAAAGGATGCCGATATTGCTATCACATCTTGGGGGGTGCCCACATTTGATAAAGATGTATTAAACGCATGCCCTAATTTAAAATTAATTGCACATGCCGCAGGAAGCGTTAAAAGCATAGTTAGCGATGAAATGTATGAACGCAATATTAAAATAATAAGCGGCGCACAGGTTTTAAGTGAAGGTGTAAGCGACACCGCACTTGGTTTAACAATATGTGCATGCAAAAACGTTTTTGCGTTAAGCAAGGGTGTAAGCCAAGGCAAATGGATAGATGATTACGAAAGCGTAACCGAGATGAATGATATAACCATTGGTGTTATCGGTTGTGGCTTTGCCGGTAAACGCTATATTAAATTATTAAATGCATTTAATATTGATGTGTTAGTGTATGATCCTAATTTAACCAAACAAGAAGCAGAGCAAATAAACGCAACTAAGGTTGAATTAAACGAAATTTTTGCAAACAGCGATGTTATTTCATTACACGCACCTGAACTTGAAAGCACTTACCACATAATAAACGAGCAAACTATTAAACTTATGAAAGACGATGCAATTTTAATTAATACTGCAAGAGGTAGTTTAATAGATGAAAACGCATTAATCAGTGCACTTAAACAAGGGAAATTTAAATATGTTTGCCTTGATGTTACAGACCCTGAACCATTAGAAAACGATAGCGAACTTCGCAATATAGAAAACTGCATAATTACACCACATATTGCAGGTTGTGCAAATAATGGCAAACTAAAGCTTGGCACACATTCTCTTGCTGAAATTAAGCGCTTTTTAGAAAACAAAAAGCTTATAAGTGAAATTACAAAAGAAATGTTGAGTTCAATAGCATAAAATGCAAATGATGAAATCGGAGTTAATATGCCTACTATAACAAATACAAACATAGGAATTATTAAAGAAAAATTAATAAAACCTTTTGCGTTTAAAGGCTCTACTTTAACAGAATTATGGCATATTGTATCGCAAATAACACTTTCAGATGGCACAAAAGGCATAGGTGTTGGCGTTCAAAGTGTGCTTTGGAGCGATGCAGTATGTTTTGCCGCCTACAGCGAAGATGAAAGCAACAAAAAGATGCTTGACATCACGCAAAAAGCATTAAAAATGCTTGAGGGAATGCAATTTACTAACCCTCAACAGCTAATTGACGATATTTTTTTAGAACTTTTAAAATACGCAAACCGGCAACAAAACAGAAAAGATGTAAGTGAAACATTCGTGCTTAATGCTCTTGTAGGCGTAGATTTTGCACTTTGGCAAATATGGAATAATTTGTATTCAAACGGCACATTTTCCGCACTAACAAAAGAATTTGCACCAATATTAAAACAGCACTCAAAAGTTTTAGGCAATATTCCACTTATTACATATTCAACAAGCGAAGATGAAATAAAAACTTTATTAAACGATGGAACATTTTTGCTTAAAATAAAAATAGGCAGCAACCCTTATAATAATTCTGATGTAAAAGAAATGCTAAATTGGGATATACAACGCTTAAAACAAATACATAATATTTCAAAAAATTATAAAACACCTTATACTCAAAATGAAAAAGTGCTTTATTATTTAGACGCAAACGCAAGATATCCAAATAAAGATACTTTGCTTTATTTCTTAGACCAAGCAAATAAAATACAAGCACTTGATAATATAATTATATTTGAAGAACCGTTAAACGAGCAAAATCTTTGCGATTTAAGCGATTTACCCGTTAATTTTGCGGCGGATGAAAGCATACATAATTTACAAAATTTAAACGATGCAATCGAGCTTTATGGATTTAAAGCAATAGCGCTAAAACCTATCGCAAAAACACTTTCATTAACGCTGAAAATGATAAACATTGCACTTGAAAAAAATATATCTTGCTTTTGTGCCGATTTAACCGTTCCTCCTGTTTTGTTAAATTGGAATATGAGCGTTGCTGCAAGCTTGCCACATATTAACGGGTTAAATACCGGAATAGTTGAAAGCAACGGTATACAAAATTATGTAAACTGGCAAGCGCAAGAAGAAAAATGCCCAACACCCAATGCCAATTTCAGAAAACTGAACGGCGGAGTGTATAATATAGGGGATGATTTTCTGAATAAAGAAATATTGTTTAAGTATTTAACGCACTATTCACAATAAAAGCTAATTATATTTGCTATAATTTATTGAACATGTTTTTAAATATTTAAAAATATTAAACAAAATGTCAAAAAAGCATATAATATCGTAATATTATTAAAGTATTTAAAAAAATTATAAGTTAAAATAGTAATAGGAGAAAAGGTATGTTTGCAAACAACACAAACAAAATAAATTTTGGCATAGTTGGCTGTGGCGCAATATCTTTTTTTCATGCAAATGCTCTTGAAAATATAGAAAACGCAAATTTATATGCTGTATATGATGAATATAAAGACAATAGTGAACGATTAGCAAAAAAAGCGAATGCTAAAATTTTTAACAATCTGCAAGAAATGCTAAGTGATAATAATATTGACGCTATTTGTGTTTGCACCCCAAGTTTTTTGCACTATTCAATAGCAATGCAATGTTTAAAGCAAAAAAAACATGTGCTTGTTGAAAAACCGCTTGCATTAACTTCAAGCGAATGTGATAATTTAATAATTGCAGCAAAAGAAAACAATGTAATATTAAGCGCGGTTAGCCAATTGCGTTTCAGTGAAGATTTTACACATGTTAAAAACGCTATAAAATGCGGTGCACTTGGCATAATTACACGCTGTGATGTTGTTATGAAGTACACAAGAGAACAAAGCTATTACAACCAAAGCGAATGGCGCGGAACATGGGAAAAAGACGGCGGTGGCGCGCTTATGAACCAAGGCATACACGGCATTGATTTAGCGCTTTATTTAATGGGCGATGTTAAAAGCATATTTGCCCAAAGTTCAACGCTTGCACGTGATATTGAAGTTGAAGATACCCTAAGCGCTGTTATGATATGGCAAAACGGTGCGCATGGTATTTTGCAAGCAAGCGTTGCGGATTACCCCGGTTTTGAACGCAAAATTGAAATAAACGGCAGCGAGGGCTACATAATAATTAAAGAAAACAAAATATGTGAATGGCAGTTTAAAAACGAATTATATAAACTTCCAAACTGCAAAGATTTTTTTAAAACCGCCTCGCACAATAACCCCACAGCTATTGATAAAAACGGCCATGTAGCGCAAATTAAAAATTTTATTGGCGCTATAAATAACAACGAAATTTTAATAACCCCTGCCGAAGATGCAGCAAAAGCGGTTAAACTTATAAACGCTGCATATGAATCGGCAAAAAACGGCACTTTAGTGCTGCTATAATTGGTATTACACGTTTTACGTGATACATATTAATACAAAATTAATGGAGGAAAAACAAATGAAAAAAGCACTTACTATTCTTTTGGCTTTAACCATGGTTTTAATGTTATTCGCTGCTTGTGGCACACCTGCAGAACCTGCAGAACCTGCAGAATCTGAAGTAACAAGCACAGCTACCTCTGAAGCACCGGCAGAATCGACAGAAAAAATAGTAGTTGAAGTTTGGCACATGTTTGCAGAAGACACCGAGCCAACATCTGCAAGCCAACGCTACCAAGCATGGGCGGAAGATTTTAACGCTACAAACGAGCACAATATTGAAGTTGTTGTTTCCGGCGCAAAAACAGCAGACGTTATTTTAACAACAATTGCTTCCGGCGAAAAACCCGATATATTCCAAAACTTCTGGAATAATGCTCCAACATGGGCAGATAACGGCGCTATTTTAGATTTAAGCGACTATGTTGCAAATTCAAGCGCTGAATGGGATTACGACGACTTTATGCCAGCCGCATGGGATTTGGCTATGCTAGATGGCAAAACATACTCAATTCCATTTTCTTACAGCTCTACTTTCATGTTCTATGATAAAGACATGCTTGCAGCTGCAGGTTATGATGAATTCCCCGCAACAATGGACGAACTTGCACAATGCATTCGCGATTTAACAGTTGTTGAGGCAGACGGCACAATCACACAAATGGGCATGATTCCCGATTACCCATGGCTTGATAATGTTATGTGGCCCGTTGCTTTCAACGCCCCTTATTTAAGTGAAGACGGTGCAACAGTTACTTTTGATGACCCTGCTATGCTTGAAGCATACCAATTTGTAGCAGATATTTATGCTGAATACGGCTATGATAACATCAAACGTTTCCAAGAATCACTTGGTGCACGTGCAACTAATGAAGATTCACTTTTCACAGGCCAAACACCTATTCGTTGGCAATCAGATAGCGGCCTTGCATCTATGGTTGAAGCTGCAACTGCAACAGAAACAAATATGGGTATTGCACCTATGCCCGCACCAACAGAGGGCGACGACAACTACAACATGCTTACAGGCGGTGTATGGCAAGTTAACGCAAAAACAGAAAACCCAGACGCAACTTGGATTGTTATGGAAAGCATGACAAGCAAAGAGACAATGGCAATGCTTGCAGAAGGTGACCACAACAACGGCACATTCATGTCACGTACAAGCGCTATTGAAGCAATTAAAGACATGGAAGTTTCACAAGAGGCTAAAGATGTTGCAGACCTACTTCTTACAACAACAGCAAGGCCTTTCCCAATGTGCGGATTTATCAATGAATACCTAGGCGCAATCGGCACACAAATGAACGAAGTTCTGCTTGGCAACCAAACAGTAGAAGAAGCTGCTGCAAATGTTGTTGCAGAAATTCAACCACTTGCAGACGCAGGCTAAATTACAGCCTAAAAGTAATATAATAAACAGTTGTGCAACAAGAAAAATTAATTAGAAATTGCATAAACTTATAAAAAAGGGGCTGATGCCAAGCATCAGCCCCTTTAAAAAACATTAATGAATTAAGCATATAGCATTATAATTTTATATTATGTATAATAATTACACTTATTATTAAAACGGAAGGAAGGTTTCAGAGTGTCATCTAAAACAAATACTTTACAATATAAAGCTAAAAAAAGTAAGCAAAAACGCAGGTTTTTCTGGCTTGGGCTTTTATTTTCTTCCCCATGGTTATTCGGGTTTATAGGTTTTCAACTCTTCCCTATTCTTTCCGCTGTGTATTACAGCTTTACAGAGTACAACCTCTTTAAACCCGAAGAATTTATAGGCCTTGAAAACTATATAAATTTATTTCAAGATCAATACTTCCCTGTTTCTATAGGAAACACCGCTTTTATGGCGTTTATCGGCCTGCCAATAGGGCTTATATTTGCGCTTTTACTTGCGCTTTTACTAAGCAGAGAAATTAAAAGCATGCCTTTTTTCAGAACACTTTACTACTTGCCAACAGTTGTTCCAATTGTTGCAAGTGCATCTTTGTTTTTGTGGATTTTAAACCCGGAATATGGCCTTTTAAACTTATTTTTAGGCCTGTTTGGAATTAAAGGCCCATCTTGGCTTAGCGATCCCGATTTCACAAAACCTGCACTTATTATAATGGATACTTGGCGCTGCGGTGCAAGCATGATAGTTTTCTTATCGGCACTTAAAGCTGTGCCAAAAGAATTCTACGAGGCGGCGTCTTTAGACGGCGCAGGCCCAATAAGGCGCTTTTTCAAAATAACCTTGCCTTATATAGGGCCAACAATTCAATTTTTGTTTATAATGGGTTTAATACAATCCTTTCAATATTTCACACAAGCATATGTTTTTGCAAGCGTAACAAATGTAGGCCAAACCATAGCCGGCGGCCCTTCAAACTCTATGCTTTTCTATTCACTTTACTTATACATGCAAGGTTTTACATATTTAAATATGGGCTATGCAAGTGCCATGGCAATTGTGCTTTTCTTAATTGTTTTGGTGGTAAGCATGGGAGCAATGTATTTTATAGAAAAGCGCATAAACTATGATGTGGAGTAATGCCTTATGAGAAAAAATTTAAATAAAAAAACAATAGATTTAATCTATGTACTTATATTATTGGCGGTTGGCTTTATATTCTTCATGCCGCTTTACTGGATGATTACCACTGCCGTTAAAGATTTAAACCAAGTTTTTGAACAACCGCCTGTGTGGATACCAAACCCCATTAAAATTGAAAATTTCGGCATAGTTTTTGAGCGCATGCCGTTTTTCGATTACGTGCAAAACACTTTAGTGCTTGCAATTGTGCCTGTTTTCGGCCAGCTTTTAGCGGCACCTATGGTGGCGTATAGCATAACTAAAATTCCCTGGGCAGGGCGCAAGATTATTTTCCCATTAATACTTGCCACTATGATGATACCCTGGCAAGTAACGCAAGTGCCTATGTTTATAACATGGTCTCGCCTTGGTTTTGTTGATACTTTCATACCTTTGCTATTACCATCGTTCTTCGGCGCACCTTATTACATTTACTTAATGCGCCAATTTACAAAAGGCCTGCCCGATAGCGTTATAGAGGCCGCGCGAATAGACGGTGCTGGCGAATTTAGAATATTATACAATATTGTTTACCCAATGTGTATGCCTGTTTTAACAACAATAATGGTGCTTGTTTTTATAGGCGGTTGGAACGATTTAAATGGCCCGCTTTTATACTTGCAAAGCACCGACAATTACACGCTTTCAATAGGCCTTCAAATGTTCTTAACTACAGTGCGCCAAGAATGGGATATCTTAATGGCGGCAAGCACAATATTTACAGCGCCGCTAATTGTTATATTCTTCTTTGCGCAAAAACAATTCGTTAGCGGTATTTCCACAACTTCGGGCCTTAAATAATTACGATGAACAATAGCGTGAAAAACCACGCTATTGTATTATCTAAGAGTGTACCGTAACATAATGGAGATATTAACTATGAAAAAATTATTGCTTTTGCCCTTAGATAACCGCCCATGTAATGTAATTTTCCCTAAAATGCTTTTTGATAATGAAAACTACAATTTAGTTTACCCAAAAGATATAGGCAACAAAAAAAATCCGGCTAATTTTGAAATTATAAAAGATTTTTTAATTAATGAAATAAATGGCGCAAGTGCTGTTGTATTAAGTATAGATATGCTTTTATACGGCGGCCTTGTTCCGGGGCGTAGGCATAATTTGCAAAAAGAAGAACTTTTAAAACGCCTTGAAATTGTAAAACAGTTTCGTAAAATTAACAAAAACATTAAAATTTATGCTTTTTCTTGTATAATGCGTTGCCCTACATATAACAGTAGCGACGAAGAACCCTTTTATTATGAAACGCATGGCGCAAATATACATAAGCTGGGTGTTTTACTTCATAAACAAACACTTTCACCAAATGATGAAAGTTTGAAAAAACAAATTGATGAATTAAATTCTATTTTACCCAAAGAGCATATAGAGGATTACACAAACCGCCGGAAATTAAATGCAAGTATGAATATTTCAGTGCTTGATTATGTTAAAAACGGCGATATAGATTTTTTAATTATTCCGCAAGATGATGCCGCACCTTATGGTTTTACAGCGTTAGACCAAATTAAAGTGCGAAAAAAAATTGCACAAAATCTTTTACAAGATAGTGTGCTTATATACCCCGGAGCAGACGAGCTTGCCATGACATTATTATCAAGGGCAATAAATGAAATTGAGGGCAAAACACCTTTGGTAAATTTGCTTTTCGCTAGCGAGCAAAGCAAAAAAATTATACCGCCTTTTGAAGATAGACAGCTTGTTGAAACACTAAAATACCATATTCTTGCATGCAAAGCACGCCTTACATCTTGCACAAAAAACGCCGATTTAATTTTGGCAATAAACGCACCAAGTGAAGATATGGTTTCATTTCCAATGCAACATAAACCTTTAAAGCAATATGATATAGGGCGAAATATGCCATGGTTTATTAATGAAATTGAACATTTGTGCAAAGAGGGCAAAGCCGTTAGCATTGCCGATAATGCATATACAAACGGCGCCGAGCTTAGCCTTCTGCAAATTTTAAACAAGCGCAAAATTCTGTTTAATCTTGCCGGCTATGCGGGTTGGAATACCTCTTCAAACACTATTGGCACAGCACTTTCGCAGGGGCTATATTTCTTGCATACAAAAAACACAAAAAGCCACAAAGAATTTTTGTGTTTGCGCTATATTGAAGACGGTGGCTATTGTTCGCTTGTGCGCAGTGATATTATTGAAAACCATTTACAAAATTTAGGGCTTGATAATTTTGATTTAAAAGATAAAAACAAAATTATAAGCGGCATTGTTTTGGAAAAACTAAATGAATTTAAAAAAGAATATTTAAGCGATATAAGCGCGCAAATTGAAATTACAAATGTTAAGATGCCTTGGAATAGAATGTTTGAAGTGCAAATGGATATAAATTTACATTCAAATTGCTAGCAAATACACAAGGCAAAATTTAAGGAGAAATTACAATGGTAAAAGTAGGCTGTGTTAATATAGATACCTCTCACCCCATGGGGTTTGCCGAGGCAATGCAAAAAACAAACAGGGCAAAATATGTTGCTGTTTATAATGATAGCTTTAGAGCAAAAGAAGAGGTTGAGGGTTTTGCAAATCGTTTTAATGTTGAAAACATATGCGAAACTTTAGAGGAAATGGCAAATTTATGCGACATTGTTTTTATACAAGGTTGCAATTGGGACGACCACATGCGGTGCGCAAAGCCGTTTATTGAAAAAAATATACCTGTTTTTATAGACAAACCCATTGTTGGCAATTTAAATGATTGCGAAAAAGTACTTGAATATGTAAAAGAAGGTGCTGTTATAATAGGTGCCTCTGCTGCAAGATATGCTTATGAAATACAAGAATTTCTATCTATGCCGGTTTCGCAAAGAGGAGAGGTAGTAAGTGTCCAAATATCTTGCGGGGTAGATGATTTTAATTATGGCTGCCATACTGTCGAAGCAATTGGTGCACTGCTTGGTGAGGGTGCCAAAAGTGTGAAATATATAGGCAAGTGTCAAACAGATGACATTTACACCGAAAGCAGTTTTGTACAATTTAATAACAACACAGGGGCAATTTTCACAACAGCAACAGGGCATTGGTTACCTTTTGATGTGCTAATTTTTACCACAAAAGGCGCTTATCCTATAAGGCTCGATTCTTCAAAACTATACGATGCATTAATAGAGCAAATTTGCAATTATATGCAAAACAAAGAAAATATAATTGTAAACACAAATGCAATTGTAGAAAGTGTAAAAATATCACTTTGCATGGCAGCCTCAAGAGAAAAAAACGGTAAGCAAATTGCTCTTTGTGAACTTACACAAGATATGCCATCTTTCAATGGCACAGAATTTTATAAAAAATATAGTAATGCCGCCGGAAAAATGTATGCAATTTAATTTGCAATTGGTTTTTTACAGAAATACTCATGTTTTTAAATTGCAACTAAGGCACAAAGTCGTCGCAAACTACGTTTAGTTTGCGACGACTTTTTTGCAAATTTATAAAAGTCGTCACGCACACCGATGTGTTGCTTCTCGTCTTTCGAAAAAAGGCACGCTTGGATTTTCACTTTTTTGTTTTAGAACTTTTGCGGTATAAAAAATTCTTTAAACCTATTTTATGCAAATTTTGTGCTAGGCTGGCAGACGAGCGAGTATTACTTATTCGCATTGCTTGTGATAATAACACCGCATAACATGTAAATTTGCACAAAATAGGCATGTGCTCAAGCATTGCCACCCTAGCCTTTAAAATATTTTAATTTCATGGTATACTGTGATAAACACCGAAAACAGAAAGGATGTTTTTATGAAAAACGGTAAAACTCCTGATCCCAATGTCGTTCATCCTGTAAATGGTTTCGACAGCGTGATATATGTTAAACCAACAATCACAAACCCCAATATTATAGTTGGTGATTTTACGTATTTTTCAGATAAAGATTTCGAAAGCCGTGTCACCCATCATTATGAATTTTATGGCGACAAACTCATCATAGGAAAATTTTGCCAGATAGCCTCGGGCGTTACTTTTATAATGAACGGTGCAAACCATCAAATGAACGCCGTTTCTACCTTTCCTTTTTATATTTTAGAGGGTTGGAACCATGATGTTCCGCCTTTATCGCAAATGCCTGTTAAAGGCGATACTATAATAGGCAACGATGTTTGGATTGGGCAAAACACAACTATAATGGCAGGCGTAACAGTTGGAGATGGCGCAATAATTGGCGCAAACAGTGTTTTGGCAAGCAATGTTGAACCTTATACAATTGTTGTAGGAAACCCGGCAAAACCAACACGCAAACGCTTTGATGATGAATTAATTGAGCTTATGCTTAAATTTAAATGGTGGGATAAACCCACAAACGAAATAGACGCTTTGATACCTTTATTAAGCAATAGCAATTTAGAATATGTTAAAAAGATAATTAAATCAAAACTATAATTCGCATTGCCACCATTTTTGCTTTTTGGTTAAAACATGTTCATGTTACATTGGCTTTGCTAAATTTAATATCACTCAACAACAATTCGTATGTATTGTATATTTAGCAGTTACACTAAATTATTTTTTAGTTTTATATTAATTAAAAATAAATATAAATTCCAAAAGGAGACCTTTTATGCGAAATATAAAAAGCTTAAACTATGATTGGCAATATGAAATACAAAAAAGCGGCAAAAGTGAAAGCGTGGATATTCCACACACAAACATCGAACTTCCATATAGCTATATTAATGAAAACGATTATCAGTTTAAAAGCCAATACAAAAAAGCAATAGAAATAAACTACCAAGACGGCAAAAAATATGAACTGCATTTTTACGGCGTTGCAACAAATTGTAAAATTTTTGCACAAGGCGAATTAGTGCTGGAACATTTTGGCGGATATGATGCTTTTTTTGCCGATATAACAAAATTTGCAAAAGAAAAATCAAAAATTGAAATTATTGTACAGGTGGATTCCACAGAAGATAAAAGTGTGCCGCCTTTTGGCAATGTAATAGATTATTTAACATATGGCGGAATTTACAGAGAAGTACAGCTTATAGAAAAGCCGATAATCTCGCTTGAAAACCCCTTTTTATGCCCTGTATTTAAAGATAATAAGTACACGCTGGATGTTTGTTTCGATTTGCAAAGTACGCAAAAATATAGCTATAATTTACTTTTAAACGATAATATCATTTCAACAAAGGAATATATTAAAGGCAAAACAGATAACTTTGAAGTAGGCAGTGTAGAGCAGTGGGACATTAACTCGCCTAAATTATACAATGCAAAAATACAGCTTTTGCAAAACGGCAATATAATAGATGAAATTGAGGAAAAAATAGGCTTTAGAACATGCGAATTTAAAAGCGATGGTTTTTATTTAAACAGAAAAAAATTGAAACTTCGCGGTTTAAACAGGCACCAATCTTTCCCGTATATAGGGTATGCAATGCCAAAATCTATGCAAGTGCAAGACGCCGATATTATTAAAAAAGAATTAGCGTGTAATATAGTGCGCACATCACACTATATGCAAAGCAAGCATTTTTTAAACAGATGCGATGAAATAGGGCTTTTGGTTTTTACAGAAATTCCCGGTTGGCAACATGTATCTAAATTGCAAAAATGGCGTGATTTAGTGCTTAAAGATACCAAAAGCATGATATTGCAATACCGCAATCACCCAAGTATAATTATTTGGGGCGTTCGCATAAACGAAAGCCAAGACGACAACGAGCTGTACACAAAAACTAACAGCATAGCTAAAAAGCTTGATCCCTCTAGGGCAACAGGCGGCGTAAGGTTTATTACAAAATCTAATTTGCTTGAAGATGTTTACACCTATAACGATTTCTCGCATACGGGCGATAACCTTGGGCTTACTAAAAAAAGTTTTGCAACCCCTGATATGAAAAAGGCATACCTTGTAACAGAGTACAACGGGCACATGTACCCAACAAAAACATTCGATGATGAAACACATCGCACAAACCATGCGTTAAGGCATGCAAATGTGTTGGATGAAATGTATGCCCAAGAGGACATAGCCGGCTGTATTGGCTGGTGTATGGCAGATTACAACACGCACAAAGATTTTGGAAGCGGAGATAAAATATGCCATCACGGTGTTTTAAATATGTTTAGAATGCCAAAGCTTGCCGCAGGCGTTTACGGCGCTTTTAGGCAAGATAAACCGGTGCTTGAAATAAGCTCTATGATGCTTATAGGCGAATATCCAAAAGGGCAAATTGGCCAAATTGCCGCATTCACAAACTGCGATAGCGTGAAATTGTATAAAAACTCCGCGCTTGTGAAAGAGTTTAAGCAAAGCGATAGCCTTTATAAATCTATACCTGTAAAACCAATAATTATAGACGATTTAATTGGAAATTTAATACATGAAAATGAAAATTTTGCACCGAAAACGGCAGATAAAATAAAAGCGTTACTGCTTGATGTAATAAAACACGGGTTTGCAAATTTGCCGCTAAGGGCAAAGCTAAATGTTGCAGCGCTTATGGCTATTCACAAAATGTCATTTCAAGACGCGGCAGACCTATATGGTAAATATGTTGGCAATTGGGGCGATTCTTCATTAGAATACACTTTTGTGGGTGTGAAAGACGGCAAAGAAGTAATATCAAAAAATGTTTCGGCAACTATGCAAACAAATTTTGAATACAAAACTTCGCACACTGTGTTAGAGCACACCGACACTTACGACGTTGCGCAAATTTTTATAACAGCGAAAGACCAAAACGAAAACAGATTACCATATTATTTTGCGCCTGTTAGCGCAAACGCAAGCGAGGGCCTGAAAATTATAGGGCCAAGCGTTATATCTATGCTATCGGGGCAAGCTAGCTTTTATGTGCGCTCTACAAAAACATGCGAAAACGCAAAGGTAGAAATTACAATTGGCAATTGCAAACACGAAATAAACTTTAAAGTGAGGTAAAATTTAATGGATATTAGCAAAAAACTAAAAGTTTCTTATGGGCTGGGCGCCGTTGGTAAAGATATGGTGTACTCGCTTGTGGCAGGTTTTTTAATGTATTATTACACCGATGTTTTATCAATAAGTTCTGCATTTGTGGGCACAATGTTTATGGCGGCCAGGCTGTTCGATGCTTTTAACGACCCTATTATGGGCGTTTTAGTAAGCAAAACAAAAGGCAAATACGGAAAATTCAGGCCTTGGATTATGACAGGCACGGTTTTAAACGCATTAGTACTTGTGGCTGTTTTTAATATGCCGATATTCGAAAACCATACCACAACTTTGATAACTGCTAGCATTTTATACTTTTTGTGGGGCATAACCTACACTATGATGGACATACCTTTTTGGAGTTTTATACCTGCCATAACAAGCAACGCTAAAGATAGGGAAAGCATATCGGTTATAGCACGCAGTTGCGCAGCGGTAGGCTTTGCTATACCTGTGGCAATAACGCTTTTACTTGTAGATATTTTAGGCGGTGGCAATGAAAAGCTGGGCTTTGGAATATTGGCCGTTATAATAGCTGTAATATTTATTTTATCGGCTATGTTAGTGTTTAAAAATGTTAAAGAAAAAGAAAATTCTAAAAGCGAAGTATATTCTTTAAAAGAAATTTTCAGCTTTTTGTTAAAGAACGACCAAGCGCTTATTATAGTTATTGCGATAGTTATATTTAATTCCTCGCTTTATTTAACGCAAAATATGGCGATATACTTTTTTAAATACGACATAGGCAACAGCGCACTTTTTGGCGTTTTTGGCACTGTTGGCGGCATAGCGCAGATATTATCTATGATGAGTTTGCCGCTTTTAAGAAAAAAATTCTCTCGCAAGGCTATTTTTGCAGGCGCGCTAAGCATAACCATAGCCGGCTATATAGGCATGTATCTTTTAGGTTTGTTTAAACTGGATAATATTTTAGCGCTATGCGTAATGGCGATAATTATATTTATTGGTTTTGGGCTTGCAACAGTGCTTACCACAATATTTTTGGCAGATTGTGTTGATTATGGCGAATATAAATTCGGAGCAAGGTTTGAAAGCGTAATATTTTCGCTTCAAACTTTTGTGGTTAAATTTGCCTCTGCCATTGCGGTATTTATTGCCGGTTGGGGCATTGAATTTATTAAATTAGATGAAACACAAGTAGTTCAAAGCGAGGCAACCCTTTTGGGCCTGCGCTTTATTATGATAGTAATTCCAATAATAGGGCTGATAGCTTGCATATTGTTTTTCTTAAAAAAATATAAACTAGACGATAAATTCTACAATAAAATCATCAATGAAATAAAGGTGCGAAAAGAAAATGGAAATAATAGTACAAAATAATAATTTTCATATAAAAACAATTAACACTTCTTATATATTTACTGTTACTGCCGGTGGGCATTTGCGCCATTTGTATTATGGCAAAAAAATACAAAACCCCAATTTTGATATAATAACCGAGCCTTTTGAATTTGCGCTGGGCAATAGCATTGTAAGCAATAAAGAAAAATTGTTTTTACCGGAAAATACTCTTTTAGATTTTGCCGGTTGCGGCAAAGGAGATACGCGCGAGGGCTGTGTAATTATAGAAAACAGCGATACATCTTTTGTGAATGAGTTTTTGTATAAAACACATGAAATAAAAAACGATGTACAACAGATAGACGGCATGCCCTATGCAAAAGATAATGGCATAAAAAGCCTAAGCCTTATAATAACGCTAGAGGATAAATTAAATAATATCACCATAAACCAATATTATAAAATTATGCAAGACAGCGATGTTATAACACGTTTTAGTGAAATTATAAATAATGGCAATGAAATTTTTGTGCACAGGTTAATGAGCAATATGCTAGACATAAACAGCAAAGATTTTACGGTAAATAGCCTTTGGGGCCGCTGGAGTAACGAGGCAAATTTAGCTTGCCAAACATTAGAAAACCAAATAGTTATAGATTCAAAATGCGGCACATCAAGTTCTAGGCATAATCCGTTTTTCTTTTTAAAATCGAGCGATGAATATATTGCATTTAACTTAATTTACAGTGGCAACCACAAAGCCATTATAGAAAAAAACAGTTTTGGCAAAACTAGGGTTTTGCAAGGAATGAGCGATTTTAACTTTAGATACCCACTTCAAAACGGGCAAAAACTTGTAAGCCCGCAAGCCATAATGTGTTACAATAAAAGCGAGCAAGAAATGCAAAAAAACATGCATGATTTTGTAAATAACCATATAGTACCAAACAATTTTAAAGAAAAGCCTCGCCCAATTTTAATAAACTCTTGGGAGGCAACATATTTTAATTTTAACGAGTCAAAACTTTTAAAACTTGCCAAAGAGGCAAAAGAGCTGGGCATAGAGCTTTTTGTGCTGGACGATGGCTGGTTTGGGCAACGAAACGACGACACATCATCGCTTGGAGATTGGCATGTAAACACAAAAAAACTTCCAAATTCGATAAATGGGCTATGCGATAAAATAAATAAAATGGGCATGCAGTTTGGAATTTGGATAGAACCGGAAATGGTAAACGAAAACTCGCAGCTTTTTAAAGAACACCCGGAGTACGCTATTAAAGGCAATGGCGATTACAATTTAGGCAGAAACCAGCTGATATTAGATTTATCTAACAAAGATGTTGTTCAATATTTAAAAACAACATTTGATGATTTGTTAAGCAGCGCAAATATCACATATGTAAAATGGGATATGAACCGTATTTTTACCGATATGCAAGGCAAAACGTTAAAAAACCAAGGCATGTTTTTTTACGAATACAACAAAGGGTTAATAGAATTATACACACACTTAACAACAAAATTCCCTGACATACTGTTCGAAAACTGCGCCAGTGGCGGAAATAGGTTTGATTTAGGCATGTTGTGCTTTAGCCCGCAAATTTGGGCAAGCGATAACACCGACGGCGCCGAAAGATTAAAAATACAAAAAAACTTACTTTTAGGTTATCCGCCTTCAACTATTGGGGCACATGTTAGCGATAAAATAAACCACCAAACCCTGCGCAAAGTGCCACTGGCTTCACGTTTTCATATAAGCGCGTTTGGCGTTTTGGGGTACGAGCTAAATTTGTGCGATTTGCCAAAAGATGAAAAGCAAGAGATAAAAAATCAAATAGTATATTATAAAAAACATAGGCAAACTTTACAGTTCGGTTTTACAAGCGCTTTTACAACGGGCAATGTTACACAGTTTAATGCAATTGCAAAAGACGGTAAAACAGCAATAGTTATGGCAATGCAATCGCTTAGTGTGCCACATAGCCCAACGCTTACAATAAAATTGCCAAGTGGCTTAATTGAAAAAGCAAATTATAGCATCAAAAGCCGTGTTTTTGATTTATCGGTAAAAGATTTTGGCTCGCTTATAAATTATATTTCCCCTGTTACAATTAAACAAGATGGCGTTTTGCATAATGCGGTAGATAAATTTTATAAAATGAAAAGCGAAACACACGAATTTATTGCAACGGGCGAGCAACTTATGAACAGCGGCTTTTACTTGCCTTTTGCATTTTGCGGCACAGGATATAACGACAATGTGCGGTTTTTCCCCGATTTTGCATCAAGAATATACGAGATAAATATTATAGAATAACAATTAAACAACAAGCACAAATAAACAAAAGGCATATTCATTAAATTAAAATGAATATGCCTTTTGTTTATAATTAAATTTCAGCATAATAATGTTTTTAACGCTATTTCTTTAACATTTCTATGCATTTTTCGGTGGGTGCGATACTTCCGCATTCAATAGTTGGAACATCGCCAATAAATCCATCTTTACCTTTGCTTTCGTTTACTGTTTTCTTAAAATAAGCATAAATTTCAGAGCTGTGATATTCCGCATATGAATACCCATTAAGTTCAATGTCATAATCTATTGTAATTAGGCCCAAATTCTCTAAACTTTTTAGTTTGTTTGCAACATTTTTTACTTCTTGCATACTGTCTTTAACATCAATTATAAATACAGGCGCAAGTGCAATACTCTCAAAATCATGCTCTTTGCTGCTTTTTAAAACAAAGCTTGCAACGGGCAAAAATTTACTTTCAATAAGATGCATTAAAAATTCAACTTGTGTATCGCTTATATCCTCAATTTTAATTTTTTTATGCTTACCGCAACATTTGTTATTGCCGCCGTGCGAGTGGCAGCCACAGCCGTGGCCGTGCTCGTGATTATGCGAATGTGAATGGTTTGTACAACTGTGCTTATGGTTATTATTTGACATAAATTTACCGCTTTCTAATTTTTTATTGTTGTTACTATAAACGAAAAATATACTAAATGGAATATCCAAACAAAGAATAAAACTATTTGGCCTATTGGCACTGCGTTCATCATTATAAAACCTATTGTCATTAAAGCAGTGACGGTTATCATAATTTTAACTTTGGTTTTAACTGTCATTCCCTGCCCTTTTACATAACTTTCTAAATTGTTTTTGTATAGTTTTGTGTTTTTAAACCATTTATCAAGTTTTTCACTGCTTTTGCCAAAACCGAATGCGGCAATAAGCAGAAAAGGAAAGGCAGGTAGCAGCGGTACTACTGCGCCCAGTGCACCTAAACCAAGCCCAACGTAGCCCACGCAAAGGTATATTATTTTTTTTATACTCATTATCTTTTTAACCTTTCTTTTCTTGCTTGTTCATCAGCTTTGCCTCGCTGTTTGTATATTAAAAACAGTATCTGCTATTTTAACGGTAGATTTCCTATGCGATACCAAAACCACTGTTTTATCTTCGCATTGTTTTAGCGATTTTAAAATTACAGCCTCATTTAAACTGTCAAGATTACTTGTAGGCTCATCTAATAAAATTAAATTTGCATTGTGTAAAAATGCACGTGCTACGCCTATTCGCTGTTTTTCACCGCCCGATATTGTATCGCCAAGTTCCCCTATTTGTGTATCATATCCGTTTGGCAAACTTTCAATAAATTCGTGTAAAGATGCCCTTTTAGCCGCCTTTATAACCTCTTGCCTGCTTGCGTTAATGTTTGCAATTTTTATGTTGTTCATAATTGTATCGTGGAAAACATGCGTTTCTTGCGTAACAAAACTTTCGTTATCTCTAAGGCTTTTTGTGTTGATATTTTTTATGTTTTCGTTTGTAATTAATACCTCACCGCTTTGCACATCGTAAAATCTCATTAATAATTTAAGCGTGGTTGATTTTCCCGAACCGCTTTTTCCGTTTATTGCCAAAATTTTATTTTTTTCTATGTTTAGTGAAAAGTTTTTTAATATATCTTCACCGCCATAACTGAAATCAACATTTTTAATTTGTGCGTTTTCAAAAGTAATATCTTTGCCTTCGCTAACTTGCTTTACAACCGGCACATCATTTAAAATGTCAAGAACCCTGTTGCCACTTGCTATTGTTTGCGTTAAGCCTGCCCCTAAATTTGCTACCGATGTAACGGCCCCAAAAGAGGAAAACAGCATAATTGTGGGAATAATAACCGCACTTATATCGATAAAGTTTTGCATATAAAACCATGCCGAAACGAAAAGCATAAGCAAGCAAAAAACAAGGATAATTAAATTAGTAAGCGAATATGTTTTTCCGATATATTTTTTTATCTGTTCGTTTGAAGTTTCAATTTCTTCGGATAGCCTTGTAATTTTAACTTTGCGCTCATTAATATAACCATATTGCAAAATCTCTTTTAAACCGCGCAAACTGTCAAGAAAATATGTGTTAAGTTCACCAACTTGTTCTCTGTTCTTCTCGCCGCTTTGTTTGCTTTTTTTAGAAACCGTTACGGGAATAAGCACACCAACGCATAAATGCGCAACAAACGCAATAACGCCCAAAAATATGTTAAAACTTCCTATAAAACAAATTACAACAGTTGAACTTATGAAAGCTATGCATATAGGAGATACCGTGTGGGCGTAAAAAACCTCTAAAAGTTCTATGTCTGATGTGATAATTGAAACAAGGTTTCCCTTGTCTTTACCATCTAATTTTGCGGGCGCAAGCTTTCTTAGCGCCGTGAAAACTTTATCTCTTATAAGTGCAAGCAGTTTAAAGGCAATAAAGTGGTTGCAATATTGTTCAATATAGTGTAAAATGCCACGAAAAACCGCTATAAAGGCAATTACAGTAATAAATAAACTTAGGCTTTCACCATTGTTTTGTATAATATCAATAATTGCATACCCACCAAAAACAGTGATAAAACTTGCACAAAAATAGCCTAAACAGCCCATGATAATCGCAATAATCATAATGGGCGAAAGCGGTTTTACAAGGCCGATAAGATTTGCCATAACATTAAATGAAGTGCGCTTTTTCATTAGCTTTGCACCTCCATTTGTTCAAGGCTTTGTTGTGTGTTCCAAAGCTCGCTATAATAATTTTTGTTTGAAAGCAAGCTTTCATGCGTTCCTTTTTCAGCTAAAACTCCATCTTTTAGCAGATAAATTGCATCAGAACTTACCACATTTAAAAGCCTATGCGAAATGAGTATTACTGTTTTGCTTTTCGCCAACTCTTTTATAATGTTCATAATTTCGTTTTCGCTATCCGAATCGATATTGCTTGTTGCTTCATCGAAGATATATATTTCTCCATCGTGTAAAAGTGCACGTGCTAGCGCAAGCCTTTGGCATTGGCCACCTGAAAAATTACTGCCTTTTTCAAGCAAGGCGGTATCTAGCCCGTTTTCATTTAGCAAAAATTCTGCCAAATTAACTTTGGTAAGCACTGCCCACATTTGCTCTTGTGTTGAATTCTTATTTGCCATTAATAGATTTTCGCGCACGGTTCCTTTAAAAATATATGAATTTGTTGAAACTAAAACAATTTTTTTAGATAAGCTTTCTCTTGAAATTTCCGAGAGTTCTAAGCCTCCAATGCTAACGTTACCTTTGTAATTTTCGTTGCTTTGTGTTAAAATTCCCGCAATTGTAGATTTTCCGCATCCACTTTTACCTACTATTGAAATAAAGCTGTTTTTTGGTATATCTATATTTATATCAAACAAAATTTGCTTTTCGTCATACGCATAGTTTAAGCTTTTTATCTCAATATCAATTTCGTTTAATTCTTGCGTTTTCGGTGCATCTTGCTGAATATCCAACAAAGTAAATATTTTCTTGCTTGCGGCAATTCCATTCATTGCAATGTGAAAAAAACTGCCTAAAATTCTAAGTGGTAAGAAAAAATCGGCACTAAGCAACATAATTGCAAACATACCAAAAACAGTAATATTGCCCGCATTAAATAATAGCAGCGCAGAAATTATGCCAAGCGCTGCGCCCCCGTAGGCCACAATGTCCATAACAATTATAGAGTTAAGCTGCATTGAAAGCACTTTCATTGTAACTATCCTAAAACGCTCGGCCTGCACATTCATTTGTTTGTGTTTGTATTCATCAGAACTATAAATTTTCAAGGTATTAAGCCCTTGTAAATTTTCTAAAAAGTTATCGCCAAGCCCTAGATATTCACCCCAATATTTTGCGAGAAGTTTTTTTGCGAATTTTTGCACAAGAACAATTGATATAGGAATTAACGGAACACAAATAAATAAAATTATTGCAACTTTTATATTGATAAAACTAACAACCGCAAATAAAATCAGTGGGGAAATCATTGAATAAAAAAACTGCGGCAAAAAATTACCAAAATAAGTTTCAAGCTGTTGTGTGCCCTCAACCGACATCTGCAAAAGCTCTGCCGACGACAATTTTTTTGTATACTTACTGCCAAGTTTTACAACTTTATCATAAATTTTGCCCCGTAAAATATTTTTTACCGATTTCGATGCAAGATAACTTTGAATATTCGCAAAATATATTGTGCTTATTTTTACAGCTATGCACGATACAACTATAAGTAAACATACGAAAAAGTTAGATAATACAGCGGTTTTAGATATTAGTTCGCTTAAAAAAAAGCTGATAGTTATCATTAAAATTATGTTTGAAACAAGCCCAATTAATTGCAAAATAACATTTTTTGTTATGTGCGAGGATGCATCCGGAACTGCTTTAATTAATCTTTTATTTATCATTTTTAAACCTACTTTTAAATCGCTTGGTAGCTCACTAAAACAACATTGATATTTTAGTGATAATTTTTACATTTTGCTGCTAACCATTCGTGGAAATACAGCTATGCATATGTGATTTAAAGTTAGCAAATGCTAACCTTTTTAATTTTAATATAAATCAAGAAAAAAGTCAATGCAAGGCACATACTTTGACAAAATGATATATAAAATATTATAATTAACATAAACATCACAGAAATTTAAAAGAAAACATATTTTCACTTGCAATTATTATTATTACACCTTTGCACGCTTTATTTTACTATTTGTTAAAATGAACTATCTTTCAGCAAAAGGCAAGGGCAATCAGAATAAAAAAACGGTTAATTATAGTACACTTAAAGGTTTTCGCACGCTATAACTAACGCTCTTTAATTAAAACTTAAGGTTAAATATTAAATTTACGGAGGAATAGTAAATGAGCACACACAGTATTTACACGTTCCAATGGAACGAAATGAAAAAACTATATGTGGCAAAAGCCGAGCGAAAAGGCAAAACCAGAGCTGAGGTTGACGAGATAATCTGCTGGCTTACAGGCTACACATTAGATGCCCTTAATAAGCTGAACGACGATGTGGATATGACGGTCTTCTTTAATAACGCACCAAGCCTACACCCAAATAGAGTATTAATAAAAGGCTCTGTATGCGGTGTAAAAATTGAAGCAATCGATGAGAGTTTAATGAAAGAAATCCGTTATCTTGATAAACTTATAGACGAGCTCTCAAAGGGCAAGGCTATGGAGAAAATTTTGAGGGAAAATCATGAGTAAAATTATAGTATTGTTTGAAGTTAAACCCACAAAACAGGGCATGGATAAATATTTAGAGATGGCGGCTATGCTAAAGCCAATGCTTAATGGGGTAGAGGGTTTTATCAGTGCCGAAAGGTTTCAAAGCTTAAACGAAGAGGGAAAACTGCTTTCTATGAATGTGTGGGATAGCGAAGAGGCGATAGAAAAATGGCGAAATAATCTACAGCACAGAATTAGCCAATCCGAGGGCAAAAACAAACTTTTTGAGAGCTACAAAATAACGGTTTGCAAGGCTGTGCGTGAATATGGTGATGCCGATAGACAAAGCGCTCCGGTAGACTCCAACGAATACTTGCTATGATTATAAGTGCAACAAGACGAACCGATATCCCCTCTTTTTACGGTGAATGGTTTGTAAATCGCCTAAAAGAGGGCTATGTGCTTATTCAAAACCCGTATAACAATAACCGCTACTCAAAAGCATATTTAACGCCCAATGATGTTGATATTATTGTATTTTGGACGAAAAACCCAATACCGTTTTTACAATATCTGCCCGAAATTGATATCATGGGTTACACTTATTATTTTGAATTTACCCTTACGCCTTACGGCAAAAAAACCGAACGAAATTTGCCCGATAAGGAACTTTTGATAGACACTTTTGTAAACCTAGCAAAAAAAATTGGAAAGCACCGCATGGTATGGCGGTACGACCCAATAATTATCTCTGATGTCTACACTATAGAATACCACGCAGAGCGTTTTTCATATATGGCAAATCGCCTTAAAGCCAGCACAGAGCGCTGTGTTATCAGCTTTGTTGACAATTATAAAAATGTGATGTCACGAATGGGTAAAAACCCTGCATATCTTATGACAGAGCAGACTATCTGTAAACTTGCAGATGTTTTTTACGATATTGCTAAAAAAAACGGGCTTGAAATTTACACATGTGCCGAGAAAATACCCCTTGAAAATCATGGAATAAAACATGGTGCTTGCATTGACAAAACAATTATCCAAAAAATTTTAAGGTGTAACATTACCGACACCAAAGACAAAAATCAACGCCCCGAGTGCCTTTGCCTTGAAAGCATCGATATAGGCACGTATAACTGCTGTGCAAATGGTTGCAATTATTGTTATGCGTTGCAAAATGAAAAAATTGCACTTTTGAACATGGCTAAACATAATCCGTTATCACCTATTTTAATTGGTGATGTTAATGAAAATGCTATTATAACCGAACGCAAAAGGGATAGTGTTGTAATAAATCAATTATCGTTATATTAGGAAGTGATATTATGCCAATTGAAACTTATTTAAATATGATTGATGACAAAACACAAGGGCAAGTTATGCCTATAATTTCATACATCAAGCAAAACTATAAAAACGCTGTTTTCGATGAAAAATATTCCGAGAAAACCCTAATCCCCACATGGCGACTTAACGGAAAATATGTAGCAGTTGGATGCAGAAAAAAATATATCAGCGTTTATTTTGCAAGTATTGAAGCGGTTGAGGCAGTGAAAGAGAGCACAGGCTCGCCGTATGTAATCGCACGCAAAGGCTGTGTGAATATCTGCTACAATATAAAAGATATGCCATATGATGCAATTTTTAAAGGAATTGATATAACATTCGGGTGAACAATTTCGATAAATCGCCAAAAAACAGGAGAAAAATTGAACCATTTTAAAAGCCAAATATTTTACTCCACCCGCACATAAAAATTCCATTATATTTGCAACTTGTTTTTGCGTTTGTTCTGTGATAGAATTATCATCAAGTTAGAAGAAACTAACTTAAATCGACATTGTTTTTAGCACTGCATGAATAAGTATTTAAAAACAGAATGGAATTGATAACATGAACAAATTTGAACTATACTGCAACAATTATCCTTTAATTACTGAAAAAATAAACGGCGGCAATTTTAGTTATAGATATTTTAAAAACGATAATTCCACCGAAACACTTGTTTTGCTTGTGGGTGGCATAGGAATGTCTGATTTAATTTACACGCATTTTGAAAAATTTGCAAAGCATTATTCTGTGCTAACATTTGACTACCATATAGATTTTAAAACAAATGAACAGCTTACAGCGGCAATTGCAAAATTGCTTAAAAAACTTAACATAAAGGCATGGTTTGTGGGGCAATCGCTGGGCGGTTTTGTGGCACAGCTTATGGCGCAAAAATACCCCGAGGTGACAAAAGGGCTTGTTTTGTCAAACACAGGGTGCTTATCTGCCGATATGAGCAGCGAGGCTTATGCCTCATTAACTGCTATGTTAAAGCGCACAAATAAAACAAAAATAATGCTTAAATTTTTGCCTCTTTCCATATTTAAAAAGCAAATAAGCAGTGCTGTTTTTAAAAAATACGCCGCCGATTTTAGCGAAAGTGAAAGGCACCTTTTGCGTGAGCTGTGTGATATAACGGAAGAAAAGCTTACTAAAAAATACGAACTGCACATGTTAAACCTGCTTATTGATATGGAAAGCCATAATGGCATGAAAAAGGAAGAGTTTGAATATTTAAATAACAAGGTTTTGCTTATGCTATCAGATGATGACACAACATTTACAGACGGCGTGAAACATGAACTTATAGCGCTTATGCCAAACCCAACAACTGTTACCGATTTAAAAGGCGGCCACCTTGCGCTTATGGTAAACTGTGATAAATATGTTGATATTATCACAGTTATATTGATAAGCGCTAGTTTTAGTTTAAGATATACACAAAATTCAACTTAATAGCCTTTGAAAACCCACATAAAATGCTTATTTTTTCTATCAATTATAATTTACCAAAAAAACATGCTGAAATCGCAAAAAAGCTGAAAAACTTCTCATCGAAAATATAGCAAAGCATATAACTATAAAACTATTGCAGTAAAATTCGGTGTAAGCGAAACAAATTTGAGTTAAAATTTAAAGTGAGTAAAACAAAATGAACGAATATATAACGGTAAAAATAGATGATATAAATCACAGTTTATTTATTGGCTATGAAAACGCACAAACAGGCAAGTGGCACACCACTTGCCCTGCTTGCGAGGTTGATAAGTGTTATATAATAATTTAATTTAACAAGCTAATACAAGTCGATTTTCTCAATATCTACACACCTATCTTCATCAAATACCAATTTCACACACCAAGGCATTTTCTTTACCATAGACATAAAATCATCGTAGCCGTATGAGTTATCATAATGGTGAATAATTTGAGAAAGTGCTGTGCCATGCGTGCCTACAATAATATTTTTATCTTTGTATTTTTTCAGAACTTCTACTAAGGCTTTAATATTTCTTTCTCTTACTTCTCTTAAACACTCGCCGTCGGTAAACTTATAGTCAAAATCTTCCCACTGTTTTTCAATATATTCCCAAAAATCTTCAATCCAAACGCTGTCCACTCTGCGCTCTCTAAAATCATCAATCAACCCTATTTCTAAATTATGCTTTTCGGTAAAATCGGAAATAGTATCCACCGACCTTTTATAGGGACTTGATAATGCTATATTTATATTCTTATCCGATAAAAATTCAGTGACTATTTTTCTGCTTTCCCACCCTTTTTGTGTTAAAGGTCTAATATCATCTTGATGTATATTGTGGTCAGACTCTGCGTGTCTGATAAAATAAATAGTTGTCATTTTTAGTTCTCCTTAAATTATTTTCTGTCCAGTAAAATCGTATTAATTATTTTACTCAAAGCCTGTGTGCTGTCAATTATAGTTTCATCTGAAAGTGCTTTTACATACTCGTTGTTATAATGTTCTGTCAGTTCTTCTACAGAAGTGAAAAATTGATTTGGCAGCGGATTTAAAAGCCTTTCTTGCAAGCGACTAATCCAAATTTTATTATCCAAGCATTCACAATAATATTTGCATACATTCGCTGATTTAAAATCTATTTTATTCAAAAAAACAGATAGTGAATTTATATTAGCAAGTCCAACATCAACAATAATATCGGTACCGTTATCAATATTTGTTTGAATTTGTTTTGCGAGTAAGTCATAGGTTATATTATTGTTTAAAATATTATCACTTATGTGTAAAGAAATGCTGTCAAAAATATCATCTTTTCGTAGAACAGAAATATTTAGTTGTTTACTTAAAGCGTTTGATATCAATGTTTTACCTGTTGCCGCTTTCCCCCTAAAAAAATATAATTTCATTGGTTCATCTCCAAATTTTTATTGTTAATTTTTTTCAGCCACTGCATAATTTACGGTAATATATAAACTATTATACATCATTCAAAAATTGAAATCCACCTAAATTCTGTTAATTTTCAGATATTTGAAAAGCTATTTGACAAACACTCTCAGAGGGCGTATAATAATATCATAAATTAAATACATAAACGAATTTACCACACCTTGACTGCGAGGTGTGGTTTTTGTCGTTCAACTTTGTACCTTGAAAATTAAATATTATTACGGAGGTTGTATGAGAAAAAAACCACCTGATAGCAACGTCATTCAAAATGACACAAATGTCCCGAAACACGAACTCGAAAGTCTGGCAAGGGTGCTC
>CAYJGM010000009.1:0-39763 GCA_964369495.1 uncultured Bacteroides sp.
ATCGAAACCCCCGACGCTTTTGCTTCTTTTCACGCTGAAAAGAAGAAGGTTTCAATGAAACCAACTTTGAAAATTAAAAATTGCTCAAAAATAAATTGCTCACTTTGCATAAAGCCATATGCTTCTTTTCACGCTGAAAAGAAGGGCAATACAACGCAATCAGCCTTGATAATTTACACCTACTTAAAAATCAAATTGCACACCATGCTTAAAAAGGCATGGTAACTTTATTAATTGCAAAATAATCTCACATTATATAAATAACCTTTACTTCGTTTTGGTTATTCATACTTTTATCTAATCGGCGCGGCTTGCACATGCCAATTTATATAATGTTCGTTTCTTACATAATATAAATAACCCCCACTCTGTTTCGCTATATATTTTTTTATAGACTTTTGTATTTTTTTATTGTATAATTTTATTTAAGATGTAAAACTTATTCGCATTATATGATATTGGCATAGTAAGGGGGTAAGCTTGTGAAATTGCGCACAGTTTTTATACGCAAACTGATACTTGGTGCAGTGTTAATTGCCATTAGCGCAGGCATAACCCTTTTTATAAAGGAATCGCTCGATACGCAAGACCCTGAAGCCGCTTTACCAATTATTACAATTATTTATAACGAGGAAGAATTTCCATCAAATAATATTTACAGGGCGGGCTATACATGGAGTTTTATTACAACCGTTGAAAAATGGCAAGCTCCAAGCCTTTTGCCCGAAGATTTGCCAATTGTTCCTGAAACAGTTTTGTCGGATATGCCCGTTTCGGTTAGTTTTTCGCAAACGCCCGATAATTTACAAATTTGGCGGGCAACCGGCAGATATTCCACCGATTTTTTAGAGATATCAATGCAAACACAAGGAGAGTTTTTTACGCCCACATCTTCGGGCGAATATTTATACAGAATTATTGCCGATTGGGGTTCACGAGGCGAAATTCAATATTATTTTTCCATGCGTGTTGAATAGTTGTTTATCTAAAAAATTATAAAGGTGGTTTTAAACTTGAATTTTCACGGTAAAGACATTAAGCTTTTTTGCGGAAACTCTAACAAACCCTTGGCGCACAGCATGGCAGATGCATTGGGAATAAATGTTGGTTGTTGTGATGTTGGTACTTTCAGCGATGGCGAAACGCATGTTTCAATACACGAAAGCGTGCGTGGCAGTGAAGTTTTTGTTGTACAAAGCACCTCTAACCCGGTAAACGATAATTTAATGGAACTTTTAATTATGATGGACGCTTTGCGCCGTGCAAGTGCAGGCAGAATTACAGCTGTAATTCCGTATTTTGGCTATGCAAGGCAAGATAGAAAAACCAGAGCACGCGACCCTATTACCGCAAAAGTTGTTTCAGATTTAATAGTTGCCGCAGGCGCAGATAGAATTGTTACAATGGATTTACATGCATCGCAAATTCAAGGCTTTTTTAATATTCCGTTCGATCACATGCAAGGCGCGCCTATTTTAACTTCTTATATAGAGCAAAAGCACGCAAAAACTAAGGATAATATAGTTATTATGTCGCCAGATTTAGGCAGCGTTGCAAGAAGCCGTGTTTATGCCGAGCGCCTTGATGTGCCCCTTGCCATTGTTGATAAACGCCGCCCAAAGGCAAATGTTAGCGAAATAATGAACATAATAGGCGATGTAAGCGGCAAAGATATAATTATTGTAGACGATATGATAGACACGGGCGGAACGCTTGTTAATGCGGCAAGTGCGGTTATGGAGCGTGGCGCAAAAAGCGTTTGCGCATGTGCAACACATGCGGTTTTAAGCGGCCCTGCCATAGAGCGCATACAAAACAGCCCGCTTGAAGAAGTGGTGGTGCTTGATACCATTAATTTACCACAAGAAAAAATGATACCGAAAATAAAAATTAAAAGTGTTGCGCCTGTTTTAAGCGAGGCAATTGCAAGAATTTTCACCGATAAACCTGTTAGCGCACTTTTTATTTAAAAGCAAGAGGAAAGCATGTTTTTTAAAAAACCAAATATACACACAATTATTATAGGGCTTGGAAACCCCGGCAAAAAATACGAAAACACACGCCATAACGTTGGTTTTTGTGCAATAGAGCACATTGCGCAGCGCTGTGGTGTGCGCATAATTAAAAGCAAATTCGATGCGCTTTATGCAACGGCAAATATAGCAAACGAAAAAGTTTTACTATTAAAACCGCAAACATTTATGAATTTATCGGGGGCAAGCGCAAAAAAAGCCGCCGCTTATTACAAATTAAGCGCACGGAATATAATTGTAATTTATGATGATATAGCGCTTGATGTTGGCAAACTTCGCACAAGGCCCAAAGGCAGTGCGGGCGGGCACAACGGCATAAAAAGCATAATAGATTATTTTGGCGAAGATTTTGCAAGAATTAAAATTGGCGTTGGCGAAAAACCTAATGCGCAATACGATTTGGCAAATTGGGTGCTAAGTAATTTCACAAGCGCCGAAAAAAAGGCAATTAGCGAAAAATACGACGATGTTTATGCAGTATGCGAGCTTATAATTAAAGGCGATTTGCAAAACGCGCAAGCAAAATACAATTAAAACAAATTAAAAAGGGTTGTTACGAAACATAATAAAATTTTGCATTTTAACCAAAAAATGGGTGTAGCCGTATACGGCTACACCCATTAGTTTTTTGTTAAATTACAATTTCGCCACATATTTTTAAATTTCTGTTAGATATAACTTACACTTTCCAACAAATAGCATAAGCACATTTATAATAAATAGCACTGTATAGCGCATAAATTTGCCAAAACATGTGTGCATAAATTGTAAGTTATTGGCTTATCATTTCACATAGTGCCTTTGCCAATTGATCGGGACACGAGGTGCTTTTATCGCCGCATTTTACGCCATCAAAGCGCTCTATAACGTCTTTTGCGTTCATGCCTTTTACTAAATTGCTTATTCCCAGCGCATTGCCCGAGCAACCGCCTGTAAATTGTACGTTTTTTATCGTTTGTGCGTCTAGTTCTATGTCTATACTCCTAGCGCAAACGCCTTTTGGTGTGAATTTCATTTTTTCTCCTTATTAATCATGTTATGGGTTAAACTTAAAGCCATCTTTTAATGTAACAACGCGCAAAAATGTGTTGCTGTTTTTGTTATCCTTTTTAAAATAACCCGTGCGCACAAATTGGAACACTTCGCCATCGCCTGCATTTTCAAGGCTTGGCTCTAACATGCAGTTTTTAAGCTCAACTACGCTTTCGGGGTTTAAATAATCTTTAAAATCTGCACCATCGGGGATATCGTTCATGTTTTCTTGCGTGAAAAGGTTATTGTATAAATTAACATTTGCCGTTATTGCATTTTTCGCGCTTAGCCAATGAATTGTGCCTTTAACTTTGCGCCCATCGGCAGGCATTTTATTGCTTGTTTCAATGTCTGCTGTGGCGTGTATTGCCGTTATATTGCCGTTTTCGTCTTTTTCTACGCTCTCGCATTTAACTATGTATGAGCCCATTAAACGCACTTCCTTGCCGGGTGTCATCCTTTGGAATTTAGGCGGCGGCACTTCGGCAAAATCGGCCTTATCTATATAAAGTTCTTTTGTAAACAGCACTAAACGCTTGCCTGCGTTTTCATCTTTTGGGTTGTTTTGCAAATGGAAATTTTCCTCTTTGTCTTCGGGATAATTATCTATAATAAGTTTAACAGGCTCTAAAACAGCAACCCTGCGTGTTGCGGTTAAATCAAGCTCTGTTCGTATGCAATATTCAAGCATACGTGCATCTAAAAGGCTATTGCTTTTGGCAACGCCCGCAAGTTCAACAAATTTTAAAAGGCTTTGCGGCGTATAGCCTCTGCGGCGAAGGCCGCTTAATGTGGGCATACGTGGGTCGTCCCAGCCGTCTACCGTTTTTGTTTCAACAAGTTCTCGCAAATAGCGCTTGCTCATAACTGTATTTGTTATGTTTAAACGTGCAAATTCACGCTGTTTTGGAAATTCACCAAAGCCTAAGTTTTGTATAACCCAATCGTATAACGGGCGATGGTTTTCAAATTCTAAGCTGCACATTGAATGCGTTATGCCCTCTAATGCATCTTGCAAAGGGTGCGCATAATCGTACATAGGGTAAATGCACCATTTATCGCCTTGGCGGTGATGATGGGCATATTTTATGCGATATAAAGCCGGGTCGCGCATGTTCATATTTGGGCTTGACATATCTATTTTTGCACGCAATGTACGCTCGCCCTCTTTAAATTCGCCGTTTTTCATGCGGCGAAATAAATCTAAATTTTCTTGCACTGTGCGCTCTCTGTATGGGCTTTTTCTGCCGGGAACGCCTGCATCACTGCCACGGTAACGTTGCATTTGCTCTTTTGTTAAATCGCAAACATATGCTTTGCCGCTTTCAATTAACTTTTCGGCATAGTTGTAGCACTCATCGAAATAATCGCTTCCGTAAAATACGCCGCCGTTTGGCTGTGCGCCAAGCCATATTAAATCTTCGTATATGCTTTTAACGTATTCATCGTCTTCGCGTTCGGGGTTTGTATCGTCGTAACGCAAATTAAATTTGCCGCCATATGCCTTTGCAATGCTGTTATTAATATAAATTGCTTTTACGCTGCCTATGTGCAAATAGCCGTTTGGCTCGGGCGGAAAACGTGTGTGAATACAGCTAACTTTGCCGTCTTTTATATCTTCGTCTATTACCTCTGTTAAAAAATTGCTGGGTTTTTCGCTCATAATTATATTACCTCACATGTTGTTTTTTATTTATTTTAATCGAAATGGCTATGCCTTGCTTTAATTACAAAGGCCGTTAAAGCGGCGCTGCATGCAACGGCAAGCAACTTGTTCATATATTGTTTTAAAAGAGAATTTTTTTGCTGTTTAATCTTTCGCCATATAATTTTTTTGCAAATTAAACACTGCCTCGCGCACCATAATTTCTTCCTCGTGAAGCATCTCATAAAATTCGCCTGCGTATAAAAACTTATCGCTTTTTGTTGATATTTTATCTTTTCTAAGCACCTTTACACGAAGAACAAGCGGCTGGGAAGTTATTGGCACAACCGTTTCAAACATTTCTTCTTTAAAAAGCTCTTCATCGCTGTAAAATGCAAAACCGCCACAGCTTATATCGTGCGAAATAATTTTTCGCCTGCCAACCCATTTGCCATCTATAGGAATAATAAAAGTATTAAAATTAACGGGTATGCGCAAATTTTCCCTAATTCGCATGCCACGAACCGTTACAACATTGCCGTGGTTATATAAAATTTTGCCCTCTATTGGCGGAATATCCGCATTTGAAACCACCAACTTTATAAATTCATGCTTCATAACGTTTTCACATTCAACAGCACTAAATGTTAAACGCCACAGCGGTTTTTGGTAGCTATCGTCTGAAAAAGCCATGCCAAGATACCTGTCTGCGCTATCTAGAATTTTATACTTAATGGGCATCTGTTTGTTCTCCTTCTAATTGTGTGGGCAAATCTTCGGATATGTTTTCGGCATTGGTTATTGGTGCTTTAGCCACCATTTGCAATGCGCGTTCGCGTGCAAATTTTCCGGGGTCGTTAGGGTCGAACTGTAAAAAATAAAGATAAATTTCAACAATTGCCTCGTATAATTCGCTAGGTATTTCCCGCCCAAGTTCAAGCTGCGAAAGCACAGTTGCAAGCGAGTTATCCTCGTATATGGGCACACCGTTTTCGTTTGCCACCTGCACAATTTTTTCGGCTAAATTGCCCATGCCCGATGCAACTATAACGGGCGCTGAATTATTTTCATCGTAATGCAGTGCAACGGCACGTTTTGATAATTTATATTTTGACATTCACACCTTGCCTGCCTTCCAATAAATTTGGGAACACTTGCGTTATAGCAAGCGGTGTTTTTAACTCTGCAACTTCAAGAGATTTTGAATTAAACCCGTGCGAGCTTAAAATTTCCCTTATATCTTTTGCAACCGTTTCAGAGTTTTGCGCTATTATTTCGGGGGCGAAAATTTGCATTTCTACATTGTCTTGCCTAACGGAAAAAGCCATCTCCATAAAGCCTAAATTTTGCAAATCCAGCTTGCATAAAAATTGCATTTTGTTTTGGCTGTGTTCGCCCTCGCCTCGCCCTTCTTTATCGGCATCGGGGTCTACCCACATTTCAGAATACATCATATTACCGTTAAAATCTACAGGTAACATTGTATGGTTAAGCGGCATGTAAACGCTTTCGTTAATTAAAAGCGCCTTTATTATTTGCGAAAAAACATCTTTTGCGTCTGTTCCGTATTGGCCGCTTAACGCTTGGTTTGCCGCAAGCGAAAACCGCTTTGCAAATTCGTCGTCTTGTACGCTTTTTGCAAATTCGCCGCTTTGTAAAAGGCGTAAAATGTCTTGCCCGTCTATCTGCGAAAGCTGGCTTAATATTTCGCTGAAAGATGTAGCCTGCCTAAACGATGCCAAAAGCGCATCTTCTGCGCCGTTTTCATACCTTGCGGTGCCAAGTAAAATTAAACTTAAAATATCGCGCGCTTTGCCCATGTCGTGCGTGCGATCTATATAAGAGCCCAAAAACGGTATAATTTTACTTTGCAATGTGTTCACATTTTCTTGCCGTGTTTGGTTTAAAAGCCCTTGTTCAAACTCTTCTGCATGTTTTAAAACTTGCACACGCCAACTTTCGGGCATGTTGTTTGCCATTTCTTTAATGTTTGCCAAAAGGGTGCTTTCTATATGAGAAGTTTGCGAAAAATCGCTAAAACGTTTAACAAAATTTAGCATTGCCTGCTGTGCGCCCGGGGCGTTAGAAGAATTGTACGCCTGCCTTAAAAGCGCAAATAAAGGCCCCGTAAAACGGCTTTTAGAGTTCATTTGCGATAAGAAAAAATCTCTGAATTGCCCTTCGTCCATATTAATTAATTGTAAAAACTGTGAAATTTCTTCGGCCACACCTGCATCTAAACCGGGGGTTGCAACCGCCGCTTTAAGTAAAGTTATAATTTTTGCCATTTGCTCTGCTAAATCGGGCGCATTTCGCATTTGCTCTATAAAAGTTTGCAAATTAGATTGAAAACGCACTTGCTGTTGGTTATCGCTATCTTTTTGCACCCTTGCATCCGCACGTGTAATTTTTGAAGGATCGATAATATTTTGAATTTGTGTGTTTTGTGTGCCTTTATTTGCGCCCGCTAAAGCGGCGTTATTAGCGGCACTGTCGTAAACCGGTGCCGGGTTTGTAATACCCATTAAATTTGCCAAAGTTTTCACCTCTTTTACTATTAGATTTTGTATACTCTTCTATTATATATAATTTTCTTGCATTTGTAAATTTAAAATGTTATATTTAATATTAATAAAGTAAAAAATTTGCCGATAATATATTGTGATAATATTTTTATTCGCTTGGGCGTAATGCCCATGTAACCTAGAGATGCCTGCAAACAAAGACATTGCAAAAACCATAGCAAAATTTTTATAAAATACAGCGGAGATTTTGCAAACGCTTTTTGTAAAGGCGGCTTTGAGGGCAGCTCAAACTTAAACCACCAAACCTAAAAAACGGGAGGGTAACGATATATGAGCATGGGTAACGATAGCATTTTAGACGCTTTTCTTTACGAGACAAATTCGCTTTTAGAACAATTAGACAGCATAGTGCTTGCCGCAGAGCAGGCAGATGATTTTTCTGACGAGGATATTAATTCCATATTCAGAATAATGCACACAATAAAAGGTGCATCTGCAATGATGGAGTTCACCTCGCTTATGAAAATTGCCCACAGGGCAGAAGATATGTTCGCAATAGTTCGCGAAAAATCTTTAGATATTGTGCCCGCAGAAATGCGCCCTGAACTTTTTGATATGTTGTTCCAGTGTATAGATTTCTTTAGAGAAGAGACAGGGCGTGTTGAAAATTCACAGCCACTTACAGAAGATATCGACAGTTTATTGCAAAAAGTTAATAGTTTTATAGAGGGCATACAAAACCCCGGCGCGCAAAAAGCAAAGCCCGAAAACAAGCAAGAAAATGCACCTAAAAGCGATGAAAATTCCGCCAATGAATTCGGCCTTCGTGTTTTCTTTGAAGACGGTTGCGGAATGGAACACGTTCGCGCAAACATGGTTATTACCGCCGTGCGTGAAATGTGCGACGATGAAGATTTCAGCTTTGTGCCCGAAGATTTATCAACCGCCGATGTTTGCCCGCAAATTATTGCAGATGGCCTTTTGGTAAACTTCAAAAACGAGCAAGACAGGGCAAATTCTATAATTTCGGTGCAATCTATCCCAAGCGTTGATACATATGAAAAAATAGATTCAAGCGCAAGCGAAGCACAGCAAGAAAAAGCCGAAACCCCAAAAGAACCACAGCAAGAGCAAGAGCAAGAACAAGAAGAACCTAAAGCGCAAGAAACACAAAAACCGGCGCCACCTGCCGCAGATAAACCGCAAAAAGCGGCTGCGCCACAAGGCGGCGGCCAAAAGGAAAGTTTAATAAGCGTAAATTTATCGAAGCTAGACCAATTAGCGGCGGTTGTAGGCGAGATAGTTATAACCGAATCTATGGTTACAGCCTCGCCCGAATTAAAAGGCTTACAGCTTGATGCATTTACAAAATCTGCACGCCAATTGCGCAAATTAACCGATGAATTGCAAGATGTTTCAATGTCGCTTCGCATGGTGCCCGTTTCGGCTACTTTCCAAAAAATGAACCGCATTGTACGCGATATGTGCAAAAAGCTTAACAAACAAGCAAAGCTTGTGCTTGTTGGCGAAATGACAGAAGTTGACAAAACTATCGTTGATACAATAGGCGATCCTATAATGCACATTGTGCGAAATTCTATGGACCACGGCATTGAAAAAACCGCAGAAGAACGCAAAGCCGCCGGGAAATCTCCTGTTGCGCAAATTGAACTTAGCGCACACAACACAGGCAGTGAGGTTATCATAGAAATTAAAGACGACGGCAAAGGCGTTGATTGTGATGCCGTTTTACAAAAAGCTATTCGCAAAGGCATTGTTTCAGAAAGCGAAAGCTATTCAGAAAAAGAAATTTTACAACTTTTAATGGCACCGGGCTTTTCAACTAACGCACAAGTTACCGAGTTTTCGGGCCGTGGCGTTGGCATGGACGTTGTGCGCCAAAATGTTGAAAACGTTGGCGGAACGGTTACAATTTCAAGCGTTCAAGGCAAAGGAATGACAACCACTTTAAAAATTCCTTTAACAATGAGCATAATGGACGCAATGGAAGTTAGCGTAGGCAACAGCGTATTTACAATTCCAATTCAAAACATACGCCAATCGTTCCGCATAGATGAAGAGGATATTATCCGCGATGCAAAAGGCGGCGAAATGTTTAAAATTATGGGTAATTTCTACCCTGTGGTACGCATGCGAGATGCACTTTGCATACAAGAGGGCTACAGCCAAATTAAGCAAGGTATTTTGATGTGGGTTGAAAGCGGCGATGTTAGCTACTGCCTATTTGTAGACGAGCTTTTAGGCGAACAACAAGTTGTTGTAAAACCTATTCCGGCATACCTTTCAATTTTCAATATAAAACGTGGGGGCATAGTTGGTTGCACCATTTTAGGCGATGGCAGCATAAGCCTAATTTTAGACATTGCCCAACTTTTAAAATAGTAATGCGCCATTGCTTTAAAGTTGATATTTGCTTATTACAGATTGGAGACGCTTATGCAAGATAATAATTTATATGAACAACCGAATCTTAACGAAACACAAACAGACCTTCAAACCTACAACTCGCAAGAAAGCGAAAAGTATTTGCTTTTTGTTTCGGGCGATAGAATTTTTGGTGTGCCTGCAAGTAATGTTGTTGAAATTTTAACTTCACACTCTGCAACAAAGGTGCCGCTTGTGCCTGAATATATCTGCGGCATTATAAATTTACGCGGCCAAATTTTAACAATAGTTGATGTTAGAATGTTGCTTGAACACTCAACACAAGAGCACGGCTGTGTAATAATATTAACGGTGGAAGACACCACCATAGGCATACTTGTTGATAAAGTTGAAAAAATGCTTGATATAGATAAAAACAAAATATTACCCGCCCCGGGCGATAGTGCGCAACATTTCGTAAAAGGCATGTACGCATTACAAGATAAAAGCACTATGCTAGAGTTCGATTGTGAGCAATTATTGCAAAAACAATAAGGAAGGGGCTATGCTTTAAATGGCAAACATGGTAAATATTTCCGATGTGGATTTTGAGCGCCTTTGCAGTTTTATGAAACAAAACTACGGCATAGAGCTGGGTGAAAAACGCCAACTTATTGTAAGCAGGCTTAACTCTTACTTAAGGCAAAATAATTATACGGATTTCACCCCTTTTTTAGACGATTTTTTCAAAACACGCGACGATAAAGTGCTTGAGCTTATAGTTAATAAATTAACCACAAACTACACCTATTTCATGCGTGAAAAAGAACATTTTACCTATTTAACAAATGTTATATTGCCCGAACTTGAAAAGAAAAACCGCGCAAAACACTCTGTTAGTATATGGAGCGCAGGCTGTTCAAGCGGCGAAGAACCATATACATTAACAATTTGCCTTAAAGAATATTTTGAAAAGCAAAGCGCAAATTGGGATACAAGAATTTTGGCAACGGATATTTCGGCGCAAGCGCTTGCAAAAGCCGATAAGGGCATTTATTCAAAACCGGCCGATATTGATGAAATTTTGCTTAGAAAATATTTTACTTACGATGTTGTGCAAAACAATTATACAATTAAACCAATTTTACGCAGCAACGTAATTTATCGCACATTTAATTTAATGCAACCCATAAATTTTAAAACTAAATTTGATGTTATTTTTTGCCGAAATGTTATGATTTATTTTAACCAGCAAACAAGGCAGGCGCTTATAAAACGCTTTAGCGATGCGCTAAACCCCGGCGGTTATTTTATTGTAAGCCATTCCGAGGCGTTGCGCCCAACAGATTTTTTAGAAAAAGTTGGCGATAGTATATACAGAAAAATCAAGTAAAATTGAAAGGGGTATGTTGTGCCTATCTCCATAGGAAATAAAATCAAAGTTTTAATTGTTGATGATTCTTTATTTGCACGCAAATTTATACACGACGGCATAACTAAAGATTCCAACATAGAAGTAATTGCACAAGCAACAAACGCAAACGATGCCCGCCAAAAAATACTTGATTTAAAGCCGGACGTTGTAACGTTAGATGTTGAAATGCCCGGAGTTAGCGGCATTGATTTTGCAAAAGATTTTTTAAAAACCAATAAAGTGCCGATTATTTTGGTGTCTAGCCTTAATTTGCGCGTTTTTGATGCGCTTAGTGCCGGCGCTGTTGATTTTGTAAGAAAACCCGATTCCACACAGAACAACGAGGCTTTTTTAGAGGCACTTAAACGAAAAATAGCCATAGCTAAAAACGCTAAGGTGCAAGCGCCAAGGCTTACTTCAATTGTTCAAGCGCCAATAAAAGTAGGCGCAAAAAATGAAAATATATGGAACAACACAATTGTTGCAATAGGCGCCTCAACGGGCGGAACAGAAGCGGCACTTGAAGTTTTAAAGCTTTTGCCTAAAGATTTTCCGCCGGTGCTTTTGGTGCAACACATGCCCGTAGGCTTTACCGAAATGTATGCGCAAAGGCTTAACAAAATTTGCCAAATGGAAGCTAAAGAGGCACAAGACGGCGATGAAATTATACGCGGCAGAATTTTACTTGCCCCGGGCGATATGCAAATGCGTGTTGCGGCAAACGGCAGCGGGTACAAAGTTGTTTGCGAAAAAACCGAAAAGGTTTCAGGGCACAGGCCCTCGGTAGATGCGCTTTTTACCTCTGTTGCAAGCAATGTTCGCTGTAAAACCATCGGCGTAATTTTAACGGGCATGGGCGCAGACGGCGCAAACGGCCTTTTAATGATGAAAAACAAAGGCGCGCACACAATAGGGCAAGACCAAGATAGTTGTGTTGTTTACGGCATGCCAAAAGAGGCATTTAACATGGGCGCGGTTAAAATTCAAGCGCCTTGCAATAAAATTGGCAATTTGTTAATAGATTATTTAACAACGTAAAAACAACCTGTTTTAAATTGGCATGTAAAAGCCCCACTGTTACAATTTACTTAGCTTATAAAAATTACTTACTATCAGCTATACATACAAAATAAACCTTTGCATATAATAATTATAATTACAACGTGAAATATTTAAATTTCACGTTGTTGCTTTTGTTTAATAAAGATTTAAACGCCAAAAAATAACGTTGAAACGAAAAAATTGGCATTTACGGGTTTTGTTGTTTTAACAAGCAAACACCAAAACCACAATTAAAAATCAGCTTTTAAAGGAGAGCGATATGTCATTTTTAAAACCTAAAAACGACATGGGTGCAAAACAATTGTTTCTAAACTTATTTTTCGAAACATTGGGCAGCTTTATATTTTCTATCGGCATAATTTTATTTGCCAAAAACGCACAATTTGCGCCCGGTGGCGTTTCCGGCATAGCTATTATTTTAAATCACCTTTTTTCGTTTTTCCAAGTGGGTAGTTTAACTTTGCTTTTAAATATTCCCATAATAATTTTCAGTTTTCGCTTTATAGGCAAAAATTTATTATTGCGCACTTTGCGCACCATGTTTATTTTATTCGTTTTTACCGATTATATCACGCCGCTTTTACCCACTTATAACGGTAGCCCTTTGCTTGCCGCTATTTTTTCAGGCGCATTTACCGGCATTGGCCTTTCACTTGTTTATATGCGCAATTCTTCCACAGGCGGCACCGATTTTATCATGATGTCTATTAAAAAGGTTTTTCCGCATTTATCGCTGGGGCAACTTATTTTAATTATAGATTGTTTAATTATTTTATTTGGCGGCGTTGTTTTTGGCAATATAGATGCCGTTTTATACGGAATAATTACCACCGTTGTTTGCACTGTGGTAATAGATAAATTCATCTATGGCTTAGGCAGTGGAAAAATGGCAGTAATAGTAACCACAAACGGCTTTGAAATTTCAAAAAAAATTGCCGAAAAGCAAGACAGAGGCGCAACGCTTATTAAAGCGGTAGGAACATACTCTAACAATGAGCGCCATGTGCTTTTATGCGTTGCAAATAAAAACGAAATTTTTGCCGTGCATAAAATTGCCTATGAAATCGACCCAAAAGCGTTTATTGTTATTACAGAGGCAGGCGAAATTTTCGGCGAGGGCTTTACCCCACATATTTAATAATTGTTCAATTTACTATATATATTGAAAAAAACTTAAATTAACTTAAAAAAACACAATATATATTAAAAAAACTATTGCAAAAACAATATTATAAGTATATAATACTTATAATATTGTTTTTTTTATAAAATGGCATATAAAGTAAAAATTTGTAATAAATTTTACAAATTTGCAAATCGCGCTAATAAATAATTTAATTAACAAAAAACACAAGGGGGCCCATAATGGCAATAGCAATAAACGAAAACGCGATGAAAGTTTTAAAGGCGCGATATTTCACGAAAGACGAGCACGGAAACACCATTGAAGATGCGCACGGCATGTTCACACGTGTTGCCGGCGCAATTGCAAAAGCAGATTTGCTTTACGATGAAACCGCCGACATTAAAAGCACCGAGCAAGAATTTTACGATCTTATGACATCGCTACGTTTTATGCCAAATTCACCTACATTAATGAATGCCGGCAAAGCGCTTGGGCAGTTATCGGCTTGTTTTGTGTTGCCTATTCCCGATAGCATGGAGCAAATTTTCGAGGCGGTTAAACAGGCGGCATTAATACATAAAAGCGGCGGCGGTACAGGTTTTTCTTTCAGCCGTTTGCGCCACAACGGCGCGCGTGTAAACACAACAGGCGGCATTGCAAGCGGCCCTGTTAGCTTTATGAAAGTTTTTAACGCCGCAACAGAGGCGGTTAAACAAGGCGGCACTCGCCGCGGCGCAAATATGGGCATTTTGCGTATAGATCACCCCGATATAATGGAGTTTATCCGCTGTAAAAGCGATAACGAAAGCATTACAAATTTTAATATATCCATTGGCATTACAGAGGCATTTATGCAAAGCGTGCAAGATGGAAGCGATTACGATTTAATCGACCCCACAACAAAAGAAAGCGTTGGCAAATTAAACGCGCGCAAAATTTTTGAAGAAATTGTAGACGCCGCACACAAAAACGGCGAGCCCGGAATTATATTTTTAGATAGGCTTAACCGCGACAATATCGTGCCCTCTAAAGGCGAAATTGAAAGCACAAACCCCTGTGGCGAACAACCGCTTTTGCCTTTTGAAAGCTGTAATTTAGGCAGTATTAACCTTGTTAAAATGTTAAAAGAAAGCGAAAACGGCTACGAGCTAGATTACAATTTGCTTAAAAATACAGTTCACAGCGCCGTGCATTTTTTAGATAATGTAATTGATGTTAATAATTATCCGCTTATAGAGATTGATAAAACAACAAAAGATACAAGAAAAATTGGCCTTGGCGTAATGGGCTTTGCCGATATGCTTTTATATTTGGGAATACCTTATAACAGCGATGAAGCCTTAGAATGTGCCGAGAGCATTATGGCGTTTATCAATATAGAGGGCCAAAATGCAAGCAAAAAAATTGCGAGATATCGCGGTGCTTTTCCGCTTTTTTATGAAAGCATTTTCGCAAAAAGCACGCCCGTTCGCAACGGCACTGTTACAACAATTGCGCCAACGGGCACAATTTCTATGATAGCCTCTTGCTCTTCGGGAATAGAGCCTATTTTTGCATATGTTTACATAAGAAATATCATGGACGGCACCGAAATGATTGAGGTGAACCCGGTTTTAAAAAGCGTGCTTACACAGCGTGGCCTTTATAGCGACGAGCTTATGAAGAAAATTGCCAAAGAGGGCTCGCTTGCGCATATTGATGAAATACCCGAAGACATTAAAAAAGTTTTTGTATGCTCGCACGATATTTCGCCAAACAGCCATATAAAAATGCAAGCGGCGTTTCAACACCATACAAACAACGCGGTTTCAAAAACAATTAATATGAGCAACTCTGCCGGCAAAAAGCAAGTTGCCGAATGTTATATGCTTGCGTTTAAACTTGGTTGCAAAGGCGTTACAATTTACCGCGACGGTAGCCGTGCAGAGCAAGTTTTAAACATTGGCAGTGTTAATAAAAAAGAAGCACAACAGCCAAACGAACAAAATGAAACACAAGCACAAGAAATGCTTGCAACAAAACAGCAGGAAATTGCAATAGGGCAAGATATCGCCCCAAGAAAACGCCCGGCTGTAACCATGGGCTTTACCGAGCGCATGCAAATAGGTTGCGGCAATTTATACATTACCGTTAATTACGATAAAAAAGGCATTTGCGAAGTGTTTACAAGCACAGGCAAAGCGGGCGGTTGCCCAAGCCAAAGCGAGGCAACAGCACGCCTTGTTAGCATTGCATTGCGCAGCGGCATAAGCGTAGACGATGTTTACCACCAACTAAAAGGCATACGTTGCCCGTCAACGGTTAGGCGTGGCGGAATGCCGTGCACCTCTTGCCCGGACGCCATTGCAAAAGTGCTTAAAAAGGTAAATAATTTTATAAGCGATGAAGAAAACGCAAATGTAAACATACCCGAGGCGGAAAAAGTTTTGCCGTCAAGAAGCCATATTAATATGAAAGTGCAAGCACACGCAAACGAGCCTGCCGCTAAAGATAACACTAGTTACAGCGAAAGCGAAAAAGCAAAACCCGCACATCAAAATGCAAATTTAAACGAACAAATTGATAACACCCCAAATTTTGCTAGTTCACAAAACAGCGATGCTTTAAACATGGCGCAAAACGCAAAAAATGCACAGGTAAATGTACTAAAGCCGCAAGAAGATGCCGTTTTAAGCGAACATCAAAGCATTGATACGGTGATAGACGACTTGTTAAATCAGCAAAACTTAAAAAATGAAAGCGCACCCCATTTTGAACAAGAGGTAAACGGCGAGAATAATTCTAACAGCGAATTAACTCGCGAGCAAAAACATAATTCAGTTATAGAGAATATAAAGCAGGCAATTTTTACCTCTAAAAACGATATTGAAAAAGCTTTTAATATATCGCAAGAAGAGTTTTTAAACGAGGCACCTCAGGCAAATATAAAAGAAGTACAAAGCGAAATATTTGCAGAAAATTTTGAAAACACAACATCGCAAGCGGCATATGATGATTTTGCCACAAGCGAATTACAAAACCAAACAAAAGATTTCGGCACGGTTTCAACGCCGCCCGAACAATTAAATTTACCGCACGAAAGCAGCTATAAAGATTTCATTGCAAATGAAGATGATTTTTTAAATTTATCTAACGAGCTTGAAGAGCAAAGGCTAATTGCAGTGCCTGTTTTATCAAACAGTGAACTCGACGATAGCTTTTGCCCCGAGTGCGACGGCGTTTTAGAACACGAGGGCGGCTGTGTTATTTGCAGAAATTGCGGATACTCAAAATGCGGCTGATGTTTTAAAGCGATAAAAAGCTTGCAAAATTTTTATCATTATGTTATAATGCATTTGTACGATAGTAAACTGTGTGAAGAGTGGCCATTGCGGCCGCTCTTTAACGTTTGTTTGGGTAATTTTTATTTATTATTAATTGGGGGAGTATATGCCAAAAAAAACGCCGGGCCAAAACACGGCAGCCTTTGTTGAAAATTTAATTAAACCTACCATTAACGATTTAGGCCTTGATATTTGGGATGTGGTTTTTGAAAAAGAGGGCCCTGATTTTTTTCTTCGTGTATATATTTACGGCGAAAAACCGCTTGATATGCAATTGTGCGAGGCGGCAACCCGTGCTATAAACCCTATTTTGGATAATGCAGACCCAATTAGCCAAAGCTATTATTTGGAAGTGGGCAGCCCCGGCCTTGGAAGAAAACTAACAAAGCCCGAGCATTATTCAGCGCTTTTGGGCAGCGAAGTTAGCGCGCATTTAATTCGCAAAAACGAACAAGGCGAGCGCGACATAAAAGGCATTTTAGCCGCCAAAGATGCAAAAACATTAACATTAACAGTAAACGATAAGCAAATTGAAATTGAAAACGCAAACATAAGCTATGTTAAACTTTGCGATGATGAAAATTTGTTTTAAAAATAAAATAAAGAATGGATGATAGGAAAAATGAATGCCGAATTTTTTGAAGCTTTAAACCAACTTTGCCAAGAAAAAGGAATTAGCACCGATTATTTACTTGATAAAATAAAGGCGGCAATAATTATAGCCGTTAAAAAAGATTACGACGTTGAAGACGAAAACGTTAGCATAAATATAGACACACAAAAGGGTAAATTTAACGTTAGCTTACTAAAAACAATTGTGGAAGAAGTTGAAAACCCAAAAAGGGAAATTAGCCTTGAAGATGCACAGCGCAAACGTAAAACCGCAAAAGTAGGCGGCGATTTTGCCATTGCACTTAAAACAAAAGATTTCGGCCGCATTGCCGCTCAAACCGCAAAGCACGTTATTCGCCAAGGATTAAAAGAAGCAGAGCGCAACCAAATGTACGCCGAAATGCAAAGCAAAGAGCACGAAATTTTAACCGCCGTTGTAACCTCGGTAGATAGGCTTCGCGGAAACGTAACCCTTGAATTTTCAAGCGGCGGCATTGCCTCTTTACCACGTGCAGAGCAAGCCCCGGGCGAGCAATTTATCGAGGGCTCTTATGTAAAAATTTATGTTGTAGATGTTCTTTCCGGCGAAAAAGGCCCCAAAATGATGATTAGCCGAACACACCCCGGCCTTGTTAAACGCATGTTTGAAATGGAAGTGCCCGAAATTTTCGACGGCACCGTTGAAATTAAAGCCATTAGCCGCGAGGCGGGCGCAAGAACAAAAATGGCGGTTTACAGCAAAGACGAAAATGTAGATCCCGTTGGCGCATGCATTGGCCCAAAAGGCGCAAGGGTTGCAAATATTGTTGAAGAACTTGGCGGCGAAAAAATTGATATTGTTCGCTGGAGCGAAGACCCTGTTGAGTTTATAAGCTCTGCCTTAAGCCCTGCAAGCGTTGTTAGCGTAGAAGTGTTAGAGGGCAATGTGAAATCTTGCAAGGTAACCGTGCCGGATAACCAGCTTTCGCTTGCAATTGGCAACAAAGGCCAAAACGCAAGGCTTACAGCACGCTTAACAGGCTATAATATAGATATACGCCCCGAAAGCGGCTATTACGGCGAAGACGAAGAACAAACACAAGAATAGATTTTGAAAGCTAATTTAAATCTATAAAGGCGAGGTATGAATGAAACCAAGAAAAATACCGCTAAGGCGGTGTATGGGTTGCTATGAAAGCAAACCCAAAAAAGAGCTTGTTCGCATTGTAAAAAACAAAGAAGGCGAAATTGCACTTGATTTAACAGGCAAAAAAGCAGGCCGTGGCGCATATATTTGCAAAGACGATAAATGCCTTGCAAAGGCGCAAAAGGCAAAAAGAATAGAGCGTGTGCTTGAATGTGTTATAAGCGAAGAATTATACACACAAATGCACGAAGAGATAAAGAGGGCACAAATTGCAGAGTAAAACAATGTTTGCGCTGTCGCTAACGCGTAAGGCGGGCGCGCTTATAACAGGCTTTGATTCAGTTAAAGAAAGCGTTTTAAACAAAAAAGCTTATTTAATTGTATTTGCCGCAGATATATCCCCTGCAACCAAAAAGCGAATGTTAAATGTTAATTCATACAACATTAAACATTTCACTATAAATACAACACAGCAAGAATTTGCACAAATCACAAAAAAACCCGTGGGGGTTATGGCAGTTTGCGATAAACAGCTTGCACAACTTTGCCAAAAGGCATTGTTGGCAGAAAACTATATATGCGGCAACAACAAGGAGGAATACAATGGTAATTAAATATAAATTAAGCGATTTTGCGAAGGATTTAGGCAAATCTAACAAAGAGATGATAGAGCTTTTGCAAAATATTACAGGCGAGGTTAAAAAACACACTGCGCCTCTTGAGGAAAACGAGCTTAACAGCGTTATAGAGCTTTTAAGCACGCAAAATGCAGTTGAAAGTTTAGAGGAATATTTAAATAGCGCTGTGCCAAAGGCAAAGCCCGAGCCGCCTAAAGTTCAAGCCCAAGCTGCCGCTGCGCCCAAAAAACCACCTGTGCAAAATGAGGCTAAAGCGCAAACCGGCGCAAAGCCATCGCAAAGCGTGCCACAAAATGATAAACCTCAAGTTGATGATAAGCCGGCACAAACTATTGCAAAACAGCCCCAAAAGCAAGAGGCAATAAAACCAAAACATCACGAGGCAAGAAAGCCGCCCGAGGCACGTAAAGAGCGTATTCGTGCGCTTAAACCCGAAAAAGACGATAAGCCTGCACTGCCAAAACGTGAAGTTGTAACAGTTAGAATTGATACAAGAACAACCGATGTAAACCTAGATAAATTTAACGAAAAATACACAGAGCTTGCAACAAGCAAAAACATTGAAAACCGCCGCAAACCTATGCCGGCAGGAAATAAACAAAAGTTTGGCAATAAAAATAAATTTGGCGCAAGGCCAAATGCATTTAGCAAAAAACGCCCTGAAACAGAGGCCGAGCGCTTACAGCGTATTCAGCTTGAAAAGGCACGTAAAGCGCAACTTAAAGTTTCTATCCCCGATGAAATTACGGTTGCAGAACTTGCAAGCCGCCTAAAAGTTAATGTTGCTTCGGTAATTAAAAAGCTTATGGGGCTTGGCGTAATGGCAACCATTACACAAGAGATAGATTTTGATACAGCCAGCCTTATTGCCGAAGAGCATGGCGCAAAAGTAGAGCGTGAAGTGCGCATAACAATTGAAGAGCGTCTGTTTGAAGTTGATGAAGATACAGATGAAAGCCTTTCAGAGCGTCCGCCCGTTGTTGTTGTTATGGGCCATGTAGACCACGGCAAAACATCTATTTTAGATGCCATTCGCAAAACAAATGTAACCGAGGGCGAGGCAGGCGGCATTACGCAACACATTGGCGCTTACCAAGTTAAAAGCGGCGGCAAGCCCATAACTTTCCTTGATACCCCCGGCCATGAAGCGTTTACATCTATGCGTGCGCGTGGCGCGAATATGACAGACATTGCGGTGCTTGTTGTTGCCGCAGACGACGGCATTATGCCACAAACTATCGAAAGCATTAACCACGCAAAAGCGGCTGGGGTTTCCATTATTGTTGCAATTAATAAAATGGATAAACCCGAGGCAAACCCCGATAAAGTTATGGAGCAATTAACGCAATATGAAATTGTGCCCGAACAATGGGGCGGCGATGTTATATGTGTGCCTGTTAGCGCAACAAAAGGCACAGGCATACCCGATTTGCTAGAGATGATTAATTTAACCGCAGAAGTAAAAGAGCTTAAAGCTAACCCACATCGCCGTGCAAAAGGCGCCGTGGTTGAGGCAAGGCTTGATAAGGGCAAAGGCCCAATTGCCACAATTTTAGTGCAACGTGGCACGCTTCGCCAAGGCGATGTTATAATTGCGGGCACAGCCGTTGGCCGTGTGCGTGTTATGACAGACGATTTGGGCAATATATTAACCGAGGCAGGCCCCTCTATGCCGGTTGAAATTACAGGTTTAACCGAAGTGCCAAGTGCGGGCGATTTATTCGATGCCGTTGAAGACGAACGCCTTGCAAGAGAACTTGCAGACAAAAGGGCAACGCAAACAAAAGAGCAACAATGGAATGCCTACAAAAAAGTTACACTTGAAAATTTATTTAGCCAAATTGCCGAGGGCGAGCGAAAAGAATTACCCGTTATTGTTAAGGCAGACGTGCAAGGTAGCGCCGAAGCGGTTAAACAAAGCCTTGAAAAAATATCTAACGAAGAAGTGCGTGTGCGTGTTATTCACACAGGCGTTGGCGCAATTAATAAAAGCGACATCATGCTTGCAAATGCAGGCGGCGCAATAGTTATTGGCTTTAATGTGCGCCCTGATGACATCGCAAAGGCCGAGGCCGCAGGCGCAGAAGTTGAAATGCGCATGTACCGCGTAATTTACGATGCGATAAACGATGTTACACAGGCAATGAAAGGCATGCTTGCGCCGAAATACCGCGAGGTTGAGCTTGGCCGTGCCGAAGTTAGAAATGTGTTTAAAATATCCTCGGCAGGCACAATTGCAGGCTCTTATGTTAAAGAGGGTAAAATTACACGTAACGCACAAATACGTGTTGTTCGCGATGGCATTGTTTTAGCTGAAGATGCAATAGACAGCCTAAGGCGCTTTAAAGACGATGTTAAAGAGGTTGCCACAAGCTATGAATGTGGCATTGGCCTTGAAAAATTTGCCGATATTAAAGAGGGCGATATTTTCGAAGCGTTTATTATTGAAGAATATAGAGATTAATTTAATAAAAGGGAGGCAAATATGCCTAACACAAAAAATATGCAGCGTTTAAATGAAGATATGAAACGTGAAATTATTAGCATAATTGGCGCGATGAAAGACCCACGCGTTCAAGGTTTTTTAACCGTTATGCGTGTTAATGTTGCACAAGATTTGTCCTCGGCTAAGGTGTATATAAGTATGCTTGGCGGTGCGCACACAAGCGAAGAAAGCGCAAAGGCGCTTAATAAAGCCGCAGGGCATGTGCGCAGTGAAATTGCAAAGCGTATGCACATTAGAAAAGCGCCCGAATTTAAATTTATTGCAGACGAGGGTGCCGCTTATGCCACGCATATAAACGATGTGTTGGCAGATTTAAACAAAAACAAATAAGAAATAGTATTAAAATAAATTCAAACTTTCTATTTTAAAAACATGTTTTTCTACTCAGGCAAGCCTGACAACCGAAAAACATGGCACAAGTACTACCATTCTTTACGGTTGTTTTGTGCTTTGTAGCGTAGCTGAAAGGAATATTCATATTTATGCAAACAAATAATTTTAGCATACAAGATGGCGCAAGCGAGCTTTTAAAGGCAAACAATATTTTGCTTCTTTGCCATAAAAACCCCGATGGCGACACAATAGGTAGCGCCGCCGCGCTTATGCACGCGTTAAAAAGCATTGGTAAAACATGCAATATGCTTTGCTCTCACGAGATACCGCAAAGATATGATTATATGCAGTTTTCTAATTTTAAAAACGAGTTCGAGCCGGGGTATATAGTTGCTATAGACACCGCAAGCACAGCGCTTTTAGGCGATTTACCACAAGAAATTATAAGCAATATCAATATGTGTATAGATCATCATCCATCTAACACTAATTATGCGCATTACACCCTTTTAAACGAAAGCGCAGCGGCAACAGCCGAGCTTATGTATGGCTTTATAATTGCCTTGGGCGCACAAATTACGCCACTTATTGCCGATTGTTTATACACAGGCCTTGCAACCGACACAGGTTGTTTTAGGTTTGCAAACACAAGCGCAAGCTCGCACGAGGTTGCGCATAAGCTTATAAACGAGGGCGCAAGGCTTGTAGAGCTTAATGCACTTTTGTTTGAAAGCAAAAGCCGCGGCAGAATAGAGCTTGAAAGGGCGGCTTATCGTTCGCTTGAATTTTATGAAAACGACGTTATAGCTATTATTAGTTTATCGCTAAGCCAAATTAACGATTGCAAGGCAGAGCCCATAGATTTAGAGGGCATAACCGCAATTCCAAGAAGTATAGAGAACGTTCAAGCCGGCATTACAATAAGGCAAATTTCCGAACACACTTTCAAAGTTAGCCTTAGAACCACAGGGCAAATTAATGCTGCAAGCGTTTGTAAAACCCTTGGCGGCGGCGGCCACGCACAAGCGGCAGGCTGTGAAATTACAGGCACACCCGAAAAAGTTAAAAATGCCGTTTTAAAAGAAGTTATCAGCGCAATGAACAAATAATAAGCACAAGCTTAAAATATATTTTTAAAGCAACGCATAGCACATAAATTTTGCCTATAACAGGTGGGTTAAATTACTCGCTATTGGCCCATTACATGCGCTTAGCCGGGCAAATGCAATAAAGCTTTCACCTTAGTGGGCGAACGGCAACAGCTTTTAGGCTTTTGGCTAATTGCGTTTTTTCAAAATCAAAATAAAACTATTTTTCATAAGTAGGTGCAAAATGCACGGAATAATAAACGTATTTAAAATGCCTAAATGGACATCGTTTGATGTTGTGGCAAAAATGCGCAAAATAACAGGCATAAAACAAATTGGCCACATGGGAACGCTAGACCCTATGGCCACAGGCGTTTTGCCTGTTTTTATTGGCAATGCCACCAAAGCCATAGATTTACAAACAAACACCGATAAAGAATATTATGTTTCGTTTATGTGCGGAATTAAAACCAATACGGGCGATATTTACGGCGAAATTACACAAAAAAGTGAATTTAATTCGCCGCTTGATATCAACAATTTAAATGATGTTATACCGCAGTTTTTAGGCAAACAAGAGCAGGTTCCGCCTATGTTTTCCGCCGTTAAAATTAACGGCAAGCCGCTTTATAAATTAGCAAGAGAGGGCAAAGAAATTAAGCGCAAACCGCGCGAAATTACCGTTTACTCTATAATACCCGAAAATAATGTGCAAAACGGCAATGTTTTTTCAATGACAGTTCATTGCAGCAAGGGCACATATATACGAACGCTGGTTGAAGATATTGCCTTAAAAATGGGCACAATAGCCACAACAACGGCACTAACAAGAACCAAAGCCGGAATATTTACCACAAAGAACGCTTACACGTTAGAGCAAATTGCAAACGCAAAAAACAGCGATAAATTAGCTGAAATTACGCAAAGCATACACACGGTTTTTGAAAATTTACCAAAATTTTATGCAGATACAAAGCAGTTACAAGCGCTTTTAAACGGCGTAAAATTAAAACTTAACTTGCCAAACGGCATTTATGGCATTTACCATGAAAACTTGCCAATTAACATAATAAAGCAAAATGAATGTGGCTTTGTGGGCGTTTGCGAAATAACAAACAGCGAAATGCGTGTTAAAAAAATGTTTGTAAAAAACGCGGATATAATATTATAACAAGGGGATAAAAATGCAAGTTTACACAAAATTACAAAGGGTAAACGCACAAAATACCTATGTTGCCCTAGGTTATTTTGATGGTGTACACAGCGGGCATAAACAGGTTATAAATGCGGCAATTAATGCCGCCGACGATATAAAAAACACCGCCGTGTTCACCTTTACACCGCAAAAACAAAACATAAAGGGCAAAAGCATTTTTTCATTAAATGAAAAATTAAAGCGCCTAGAAGCCGCTAAAATTTCACATTGCCTTTGCGCTAATTTTGAAGAGTTTTGTAATTTTAGCAAAGAGCAATTTGTAAGTGAAATTTTAGTAAATTGCCTTAATGCAAAACAAGTTTTTTGCGGCGATAATTTCACATTTGGCAAAAATAAAAGCGGCAATGTTAAAGATTTAATTTCTATTTGCAATAAGCATGATATTAAAGTTGTAAGTGTAAAACTACAAGAATATAAAGGCGGTTCGCTTTCATCTTCACGCATAAAAGCGTGCATTGAAAGCGGCGATATTATAAGCGCTAATGAGATGCTGGGTATGCCATACAGCCTTGAAGAAATGGTAGAGCAAGGCAAGAAAATCGGAAGAACAATAGGCTTTCCCACCATTAACCAATTTTTTGAAGAAAATTTAATTATACCAAAAGGCGGCGTTTATTTAACACGTGTTATTATTGGGCAAAAAAAATATGCCGGCGCAACCAGCGTTGGAACAAACCCAACTTTTGGCGGCAAGCATATAACTTGTGAAACTTATATTGTTGGTTACAGCGGCGATTTATACGGCAAAACGGTAAGGGTGGAATTTTTAAAATATCACAAACCCTCTATAAAATTTGAAAACGTAGACATTCTAAAAGAATATATAAACGAGGCGGCTAAGGCCGCAACTGCCGAGATTTTGCTTTAATATGGCGCTTTAGCGCTGTTTAAATAAAATATTCTAATCTGTTTTAATAATTTATGTATTTTTAACTTCGCGAATTGTAATTTGCGTTAAATTTAGCTATTCAAAAGCGTTCAAAACCTATACCAAAAATAAAGAAAAATTTAAAACCTCTACAAATAGTAAAAAGCTCTCATTTCTGAGAGCTTTTTACAGAGGGGTGGAAAGTATAAAACAAAACTTGTAAGTAATATTTACTATGGTTTAATTATAACAACAATAATTTATTTGTCAAACTTATATTTGTGTTTTTGCTTAATTAAATTTATTTACAACATTATTTTTATGTGGTATAATAAAGTGAAAATACAAAAACGCTTTGTTTTGTTAAGAAATATATTTTATTTTCAAAATTCGCTTTATTATATATGTTTTTTTACATAAATTTTTATGTGGTTTTGTAGCATTTGGCAAAATACACTACTTTTGGGGTAAAATTATGGATGATATAGACAAAAAAATACTGGGCTTATTAACGCAAGATGCACGTATGAGCGTTAAAAATATAGCAAAACAAGTTTGTTTAACAAGCCCGGCAGTTAGTGAGCGCATTAAACGAATGGAAAACAGCGGCATAATTGCAAAATACACAGTGTTGCTTGGCGATGAGATGAGCAAAGCGCGTATAAATGCGCTTGTTAGCATTTCTGTGCAGCAAAACGATAAAAATGCTTTTTTTAATATAATGAAGGATTTTTCCGCAGTAAGGCGTTGCCACCATGTTACAGGAAGTTACAGTTATATTTTAAGGGTAGATTGCACAGACATGCAAGAACTTGAAAAAATTATTACATCGTTTCAACAAGTTGGCCAAACCAGCACGCAAATTGTTTTATCTACACCGCTAGATAGAACCAATAATTTCAATTATATTTTATAATAGCCAAGCGCAAAAACAAAATTCATAAGTTTCGTATGCAATAAAATAATATGGTAGATTACAAAAATTTATACATTATTTATCGTATAAAAAAATAAAAATATAAGCTTTGTAAATGGCTAATTTTATAAAATTAGATAATGTTGGCGCCATTTAACTTAGACATTTTACAACAATTAATTACAGGGGGAAATATGCCTTTACAAATAAACAATTTTTGTATAATAGGCCTTGGCTTAATTGGCGGCAGTTACGCAATGGCGCTAAGCGAAAAAGGAAAAAACGTTACAGCAATAGATATAAACGCCGACGCTGTAGAATTTGCATGTAAACACAATTTAATAAAAAGCGGTGCAACGCCCGATGATAGCGAAAAGGCACACAAGCTTATTTCAAATGCCGATGTAATTGTTCTTGCGCTATACCCAAAAGCATGCGTAGAATGGGCAAAAAAAAACCATAACTTGTGCAAAAAAAACGCAATTATTACAGATGTTTGCGGCGTTAAAGAATTTATAGTTGAGCAAATACAAAGTTTTCTTCGTGATGATTTAGAATTCATTTCTGCACACCCAATGGCAGGTAAAGAAGTAAGCGGCGTTGAAAATGCAAACAGCGCCATTTTTAAAAATGCTAATTTCATTGTTGTGCCAAGTGAAAAAAACACGCAAAGCGGCATAAATTTTGTTAAAGAGCTAGGGCAAACTTTAGGCTTTGCGCGAATTACAACGCTTAGCCCAAAAGAACACGATAAAATGATAGCTTATTTAAGCCAGCTTACGCACGCAATAGCAGTTAGCCTTATGAACTCTAACAACAGCGATAATTTAGCGCATTTTACAGGGGACAGTTTTAGAGATTTAACACGCATTGCGCGCCTAAACGCACCGATGTGGCGTGAACTGTTTTTTGAAAACAGCGAGTATTTATTAAACGAGATTGATGCTTTTAGCGCATCACTAGAGCAGCTGAAAAAGGCCTTACAGGAAAAAAATGCCACTGAACTTGAAAACATTTTCAAAAGCAGCACGCAAAGAAGAGCTTTTTTCGATAAACAATAATTTACTGTATTGCAACGAAAACATCGGCCAATAAGCCAATTGATATTTTACATAAGAAAGCGATAACGAATGAATAAAATTTTTAAAACCATACGCTCAAGGCGCATTTTTTCAACGTTTGTTTTTATATTTTGCGGCCTTTTATATTACGCACAAGGCTTAATTACAAAATTTTATTTTCCTTGCTTAATTTATAAAACAACGGGCTTGTTATGCCCCTCTTGCGGAATAACGCATATGGCGGTTGCGCTGTTGCAGTTTCGTTTTGCAGATGCCTTTTATGCGAATATCGGCCTTGCGTTAATTTCGCCTTTGTTGGCAGTTGTTTTGTTTATTTATTGGTTTAATTGGATTAAAGGCAAACAAGAACAATCTAAAATATTAACTGCGCTAACTTTGTTTTGTGTTATATATCTTGTGGCGTGGGGGATTTTTAGAAATTTGTATGTTAATGTTGACATACAGCGAATTTTGGTGGTATAATTTCAGCATAGCATTACACAAATGTTTACAATTTGTTTATTCCAATTTTAAATATTTAAAAAATTTATGATTTGATTAATAGATAATTTAACAAGTGTTTTGCATATTATTTTTAGGAGGAAAATATGAACAAAAGTATTGGTTTATGTGTTTTACTATCATTTGTAACTTGTGGCATTTATGGGCTTTATTGGATGTCGTGCATTAATTCAGCCGCAAGAACAGCAAACCCGGCAGAATGGGATAAAGGTTTTTTAACTGTTTTTCTATTAAGCATAATAACTTGCGGAATTTACGGTTTATATTGGTTTTATAAAATGGGCAAAAGCTTTGCGGGCCCAACAGGCACCGATAACAGCGTATTATACTTAGTTTTAGCGCTATTTGGTTTAGGCCTTGTAAACTATATTATTATGCAAGATCAAATTAATAAACTGTTCCCTAAATACTAATTAATTTTACATTATTATTGCAAAATTAATTTTATGCATTATAGGTTATAGCGGTGTTTTTAAATTGTAAAAACAAAATTGTGGGGTGATGTTGGCATCGCCCCACAAGTTTTATATATTATATGGTTTTGTGTTTTACATGCCAGATTTTAGTTGATAATACATTATATAATTATATAATAAATGAAGAACGGAGATTAAAAATGAGAGCGGTTATATCGGTAATAGGCAAAGACGCTGTTGGAATTTTAGCCAAAGTAAGCAATGTTTGCGCGCAATATAACGCAAATGTAACAGATGTTACTCAAAGCGTTTTGCAAGATATTTTTGCCATGATTATGCTTGTGGATATTTCGAAATCCACAATTGGCGTTGCAGAGCTTTCAAGCGAGATGGATAAGCTTTCAAAGGAGCTTGGGCTTTCAATATTTGTTATGCACGAAGATATTTTTAACTCTATGCACAAAATATAAAGGCGGTTTTTTCATGATAAATGTTTACGATATTTTACAAACAATAAGAATGATACAAGATGAATGTTTGGATATTAGAACAATAACTATGGGCATTTCGCTGCTTGATTGCATCGATAGCGACATAGATATTTCTTGCAAAAAAGTTTACGATAAAATTACAAGCAAGGCAAAAAACCTTGTTAAAGTTGGCGAAGAACTTGAAAAAGAATACGGAATACCTATTATAAATAAACGTATTTCCGTTACGCCAATTTCAATTATCAGCGCCGCTTGCGGCGAAAGCCCCGTGCAATTTGCCAAAACAATGGATAAAGCCGCCGCCGATGTTGGCGTTAATTTAATAGGTGGCTATTCAGCGCTTGTTCAAAAAGGTTTTTCTGCCGGCGATGAAAGGCTTATTAATTCTATACCGGAGGCGCTTTCAAGCACACAAAGGGTTTGCTCCAGCGTGAATATCGGCTCTACAAAAGCGGGTATTAATTTAGATGCCTGCAAAATAATGGGTGAAATTGTAAAAAAATCTGCCGAATTAACAGTTGATGACGCTTGCTTTGGCGCCGCAAAATTGGTTATTTTTTGCAACGCTGTTGAGGATAACCCTTTTATGGCAGGCGCTTTTCATGGTGTTGGCGAACCGGATTGCATGATTAATGTAGGTGTTTCAGGCCCCGGGGTTGTGCGCGCAGCACTTGCAAAATACCCCGATGCTAACATAAGCGAACTTGCGGACATTATAAAGAAAACTTCGTATAAAATTACAAGGGTTGGCCAACTTATAGGCAACGAGGCATCGAAAAGGCTGGGTGTGCCTTTTGGCATTGTAGATTTATCGCTTGCGCCTACGCCCGCCGTTGGCGACAGCGTTGCACATATTTTAGAGGAGATTGGCCTTGAACAATGCGGCACACACGGCACAACTTGCACGCTTGCGCTTTTAAACGATGCCATTAAAAAAGGCGGCGTTATGGCTTGCAGTAAAATTGGCGGGCTTTCGGGCGCGTTTATTCCCGTTTCGGAAGATGCCGGCATGATAGCGGCGGCTAAAAGCGGCTGTATAAATATAGAAAAGCTTGAAGCGATGACGGCTGTGTGCTCTGTAGGGCTTGATATGATAGTTGTGCCCGGAGATATTACCCCCGATACGATAGCGGCAATTATTGCAGACGAAGCGGCAATTGGCATGGTAAATAATAAAACCACAGCCGTTCGCATTATACCGGCAATTGGTAAAGATGTTGGCGAAGAACTTGATTGGGGCGGCCTTTTTGGCTGTGGCCCTGTTATGAAAACAAACACAAAATCGGCATCAAAATTTATTAACCGTGGCGGCCAAATTCCGGCGCCACTTCAAAGTTTACGCAATTAAAATAAATTTTATTTATGAGTTTTATGTTGTTTTTCAAAATTTATTTTTAAATTAGTGTAAAATTTAAATAGCAAAGCCAATATAATCCGTGTTCGGATTGCATCGGCTTTGCTATTTGTTTTATGTTAATTCTTCGGTATAAACACAATATCCCTTTGCTTTTGTTTTTTTGGCTTGCGCTAACGCTTTATTGGCTTTCTCGTAAACCGCTGCAAAATCGTCGCCGTGTTCAGGGTAAAGCGAAATGCCTATGTTTGCTATTGTATCAATGGTAATTTCGCCTTTTGTATATGTTTTGCTTAACAAAGTGCAAAGCTCGTTTGCTTTTTTCTTCGCAAATTCCAAGTTCTTGTTATTGCCAATAAACACAAAAAACTTATCCTCTGCAATTTTTTCAATTATATCCGAGCTTCTTACCGTGCTTCTTAAAATCATGCCGATGTCTTTTAGGCACTCGTGTGAAAAATCTTGCCCTAACATTTCTTTAATTTTTGAAAAGTTGCCAATTCCAACAACAAAAAATGCACCTGTATCATTGTCGGGGTTTGCAAGCCGTAAATAATTTCTTATATATCTGTCTGTTGCTTTTTTATTGTAAGCCGTGTTTTGTGGGTTAGCTTCAGATTTCACCCTTAAAATATCCCATTCCAACTTATGGCCTATGGCCTCAGACATTTTGCCTACAACCCTTTGTTTTTTGCTTTTTTCATCGTTCAACACAGTATAATTATATAAGTACCATGTTGGCTCGCCACTTGGCAAGGCTATGCAAAATTCACCGTCGAATTTGCCTGCCGGTATATCAATAGGAAATAAACTGCTGTTATATTTAGAAAAAACTGTTTTCATAACCGATGAATTTGTAAAATCTTCTATTATTTCGGGAATATTAAATCTTTCTGCGAAATTCTTCGAAAAACGCATTTTGTTGTCGGTTATTTCGTAATCGAAAAACGCATTGTTTGTAAGCGTGGCAATTCTTGCAACAAAATCTTTTTCTATTTGCAAGGCGGTGTCTATATTAGATAAATCGGTTATATCCATCATCGAGAAATAAAGCTGTTTTTCATCTTTTTCGTTATTGGCAACTTTACCTTTAAGTAGATATGTATGTTCTTCGCCATGTTTAGGCGTAAATTTATTGGTGAATTCTATATGGCTATATGGGTCTGTTTTCATTTTTTCATTAAAGTACTTTTTAAAATTTATGGCGCTTTCGGTGTTCATATTCTGTATGCATTGGTTGTTAAAAACATCCCTAACTTCTGTTCTTGTATATCCTATCATATCAAAATAATAATCGTTGGCTTCAACTATAGTAAAGTTTTCATCAATCTTTGTAACCAAAATGCCGCACGGCGCAAATGAATTTGCAAATTTAGCATCGTTGATGTTTTGAATGGTAGGCAATTGAGTTTGGCGTTCAAGTGAAAACTCACGTATGGAATTTGAATAATTTTTTTCAAATTCACTTACAGGCATTGGCTTTGCATGTACATAGCCCTGTATTGCATCGCAATTCATGGTTTTTAAAAGGCGCACTTGCTCTTGTGTTTCAATGCCTTCCGCAACAACATACATGCCCAAATTGTGCGACATTTTAACAATGCTGTCGATAAGCATATCGTCGCGCCTTGCGTTTTTGCCATCGACAAAAAAGCTTCTATCCATTTTTAATGTGTCTACATTTATATTTTTAAGCATGCCAAGCGAGGAATATCCTGCGCCGAAATCGTCTATTGAAGTTTTAAAATTATTAAAACGCATTTCGGCTAAAAGCTCTTGTATTTTATATTCTATTTCAATTGTAACAGATTCGGTAAGTTCAATTTCAATTAAATTATGCGGTATTTCATATTTATCGGCAATTGCGGCAATGTTTTCTACATAAAGTGGGTTTTCTAAATTAAGGCGCGAACAATTAACCGATATAGGTATTGCGCCAAAGCCCTTTTTATGCCAAGAGTTCAAGGTTATGCAAACGTTTTCAAGCACATATTTATCAAGCTCAACTATAAAGCCGTTGCGCTCAAACAATGGTATAAAATCGCTTGGGAATATCATTTTACCATCGGCTTGTATCCAACGCACAAGCGCTTCGGCACCAACAAGTTTATCATCGCTTGTGCTAAATTTAGGCTGCAAATATATTTGAAACTCTTCGTTATCAAGCGCACTTCGCATTTTATTTGTAATTTCTGCCTCTACAAGAAGTTTCTGCCTAAAATTATCATCGTAATCGCAAATAATTTCGCCCTTTGATGATTTTGCGCTTGCATGGGCAAGCATAACTTTGCTTATTATGCCATCAACATCTGTTTCGTTATCGGCTATTTCATAGCGCCCTATTTTAAATGTTGCAGCGTAATCTATAAGCTCGGGAACAAACTCATTGTAATGATGTTCTACCCTGCAAATTAGTACGCTTAAATCAAAAAGAAAGCTGCTTTTTGCAAACATTGCAAATTTATCGTCGCTAAGGCGCGCGGTAATTAAGCTTGGCTCGTTAAATGAATCTGAAAATGTTTTAATTGCACGCAAGGTGTTATCGCCAACAGTATAGCCAAACATCTCGTTTATGGCTTTGAAGTTTTCAATGTCAAATATAACAATAGAATATTTTCTGTGTTTTTTTAGTAAAAGTGCATCTTTTATATCTTTTTTTAACTTTAACAAATTTGGAAGTTTTGTTAATGAATCATAATAAGCGGCGTTAGTAATTGCCCTGTTTGTGCGATATTGAACAAGTGCTAAATATAAAACAAGCACAATAACAGCCCAATAAACCACAGCTGCAATGAATTCAAATTGGCTTACCGCCTGTGTTAATTCGGTGCTAAGTGCCGCAACTTCAACATTCATTGCCAAAGCCCACTGTGTTAAATCTATAGGGAAATACACCATAGCCTTTTCTTCGCCCAAATATGTATAAGTAAAACCGCCGTTTTGGCCTATTTTAAGCTCTCTTATCGCATTCGCAACATTGTCTGTGCCCATAGCCTCAAAGTCATCATCCGAAATATATCCGGAATCAATATGCCTTGAGCTTGTGGAATAAAACAAGTTAAAGCTATAATCCAAAATAAACATTTCACCCATGTTTTGCGTGTTTTCTTTTAATATTTGGGTAAAATTATCCATTGAAAATTCGCCGAACAAAACGCCTACAACAATATCGTTTTGTATTATAGGCGTGGCAATTTCAAGAATGATTTTGTCTGTGTCTTGCACCTCATAGGGAGGCGAAATATATGTTTCTTTACTTAGTGCTTTTATATAAGTATTGTTATCTTTAAAATCACGTGTTGAATTCGTGTGTGAAACACCAATGCCGTTTTGCGTTATATAATATATGTTCTCAAAACTTTTATCATATGTTTGCGAATTTAAATATTCCGGAATATCATCAATTTCTATTTCGTTATCAACTATGTAATCGGCTAAACGTAAAAGAGTAACTTCACTTTCAAATAAAAGGCTTTCAAGCAAAATTTCGGTTTGTGCACCGATATGGGTCATTTCTGTTATTGTGGAATTAGCAACCGCATTGTTTGTGGTGGCATCTCCGTAATTAATAATTAACCCCATGGCAATAATGATTATTGATACAATTAAAGTTGTAATTCTTTTTGAATCTAACTTGTGAAAAACCATTATATCTAACCTTTCTTGTATAAAAAATTACTGCAAACCACAATTTATATCATTATTTACAAAAAAATTATAAAATAGTTACATTAATGCTTTAATTATACAATTTTTGCAATACAAAGTCAATCATTACTTTATATTTGTGCAAAATGCTATATAAATATGATATAACCCGCATCATCTTAGCAATAAAGTTACAAAAAACAAAGATAAATGTAACTTTATATGATGTAAAGTAATATCATTTAGTTTGTTTTAAACACAATATAGTTATATTTGATAAATAAACTTGAAACACAAAAATACTTTTAATGTATATAATAATATGGTATAATAAACTGAGTTAATTTCGGAGGTAAAGCATGACAGATAAAATTCACGCATTTTATGATAGTTTAAAAAATAAAAACATTGCATTTATTGGAATAGGCGTAACAAATATGCCGTGCATAGAGCTTTTTGCAAAACATGGCGCAAACATAACCCTTTGCGATAAAAAGGCCGATGCTTCGATGCTTTGTTGCACAAAAGAATGGCTTTGCGAAAACAATGTGCAATTATCACTTGGCGAGGATTATCTTGAGGGAATAAAAAACAAAGATATTATAATGCGAACCCCGGGGTTTGCGTATTTTAATGAAGAATTGCAAAAGCAAAAGGAAAGCGGCGCAATTATAACAAGCGAGATGGAGCTGTTTTTCGAGCTTTGCCCGTGCCCTATAACTGCGGTTACAGGAAGCGACGGTAAAACCACCACCACCACTTTAATTGCAAAAATGCTTAGCGAGGCCGGCAAAAACGTGCATCTTGGCGGCAATTTAGGGCGCGCACTTTTGCCAATTGTGCACGAAATAAATGAAAACGACATAGCCGTTGTGGAGCTTTCAAGCTTTCAACTAACAGGCATGAAAAAATCGCCACAAGTGGCGGTTTTATTAAACATAACCCCCAACCATCTAGACCACCACAAAGACATGCAAGAATATATTGACGCAAAGCGTAACATATTGCTTTACCAAACCAAACAAAACACAGCCGTTTTGGGACACGCAAATGAAATTACAAACGCATTGCAAAGCGATGTTAAAGGCAGTTTGCGATTTTTTACAAGGCATGATAAAGTTCAAAATGGCGCATTTTTAGCCGACGACGGCATGCTTGTTTATTCTGAAAACGGAGCACAAACGCAGCTTTTACATAAAAGTGAAATTATGATGCCGGGCGAGCACAATATCGAAAATGTACTAGCGGCGGCGGCAGCGGTTTGGGGCAAAGCCAGCGTGCAGAATATTGTAAAAATTGCAAAAACATTTAAAGGCGTCGAGCACAGAATTGAACCCGTGCGAGAAATTGACGGCATTATGTTTTATAACGATAGTATCGCAACAAGCCCAACAAGGGTTATAGCCGGGCTTCGGGCATTTAAGCAAAAGCTTATAATTATCGCAGGCGGCTCAGATAAAGGCATTAGTTTTGCACCGCTTGTTCCCGAGCTTTTTAATAGCGTTAAAACTATTATATTAATGGGCAAAACTGCAGATAAAATTGAAACAGCAATTAAAGAAAACAAAAATTATACCGAAGATGCAATACAAATTTTAAGGGCAAACGATATGCTGGATGCCGTGCAAAAAGCAAAAAAATGCGCGGTAAAAGGCGATATTATATCGCTTTCACCGGCATGTGCTTCTTTTGATATGTACAATAATTTTGAGCATCGTGGTAATCATTATAAAGAAATAGTTAATGCGCTTTAAATTATTATAATTTTAGCAATGGTGTTAAATAATGTATAGGTTTCGAGCATTGCAAAAACAAACATATAAATAAAGCAAATTTGCTAATAGAACTTTAATTAGATAAAAAAAACCGAGCAACCAGCGCAAAATATGCATGCTACTTAATAAAATTATCATTAAAGCACAAAATAATTTTTTATAATAAAAAGCAGGAATAAAAAACAGGAGCAAATATGCAATTAAAGTTAAAACTTAAGCGAATAAAAGAATTATTTCAATATGGTTTTACGGCATTAAAAGAGGACGGTTTTTTGCCAACTTTTAAACGTGGCGCAAAGTTTTTTAAAAGGCGTTTTGCAGCAAAAAAAGGCAGATTTTTACCACCAAAAAAAACACTTGTTGCCCAAAGCCAAACAGATTTTTCTACTTGGCCAACGTTAAGCATTTGCACGGCGCTTTACAATACAAACCCAAAACATTTGAGGGCGTATATAAACAGTGTTTTACAGCAAACATGCCCAAACTGGCAACTTTGCCTTGTAAATGCAAGCGATGGTGCCCATTTTAATGTTGCCGATATTGTTATGCAATATAACGATGCGCGAATAATATGCGAAAAAATTGATAACGAGGGCATAAGCGAAAACACTAATGCCGCCGCCTCACTTGCAAGCGGCGAATATATTGCGCTTGCAGACCACGACGATATACTTGCACCGCACGCTGTTTTTACAATGTTAAAAACTTTCATGAAAACCGACGCAAGCTTTATTTACAGCGACGAAGCGCTTTTTAAAAAAGATATTAAAAAAGCACATGTTGCACATTTTAAACCGAATTATGCGCCCGATTATTTGCGAGCATGTAATTATATTTGCCATTTTTCTGCGATGAAACGCGAACTTTTTGAAACTATAGGCGGCCTAAACAGCGAGTTTGATGGTAGCCAAGACCACGATTTGTTTTTACGCATAAGCGAAATTACAACGCCTGTTCACATTCCAAGGGTGCTTTATTATTGGCGTGTACATGATAATTCTACTTCCGGTGGGGCAAACGCAAAGCCATATGTTATTAGCGCCGGAATAAATGCAGTGCAGGAACATTTAAACCGCACAGGGCAAGAAGCAATTGTAACAAGCGGTATTTTTCCCGGCACTTATAAGGTTGAATACATTTTAAATGAACAGCCGCTTGTATCAATATTAATTCCAAATAAAGACCATGTTGAAGATTTAAGCAAGGCTGTAAATTCAATTTTACAAAAAACCACATACAATAATTATGAGATTATTATTATAGAAAACAATTCGCAACAAAAAGAAACATTTGAATATTATAACAATTTGGAGAAATTGCACAATAATATACGTGTTGTATATTATGATGGTGGGTTTAATTTTTCTGCTATTAACAATTTCGGTGCAAAATATGCAAATGGAGAAATGTTGCTTTTATTAAATAACGATGTAGAAATTATAAACGCCGAATGGCTTTATGAAATGGTTAGTTTATGCGCGCAAAACGGCGTTGGCATTGTTGGCGCAAAACTTTTATACGAAGACGAAACCATACAACATGCAGGCATAATAACAGGGCTTGGCGGCTATGCCGGGCACAGCCATAAATATTCGAAAGCAACGTCAAGCGGTTATATGTTCCGTGTTGCCACCGTGCAAAATTACAAGGCGGTAACGGCAGCGTGTATGCTTTGTAAAAAAAGCGTTTACGAACAATTGTGCGGCCTAGATGAAAATTTTGAAGTTGCCTTTAATGATGTTGATTTTTGCCTTCGTGCATATAAAAAAGGCTATAGAATTCTTTACACGCCTTATGCACAATTATACCATTACGAAAGCAAAAGCCGCGGGCTTGATGAAAAAGACGCGCAAAAAAAACAGCGCTTTGCAAAAGAGCAAAAGCTTTTAAAAGAACGCTATGCAAACGAGCTTACAAAAGATGAATTTTACAATATTAATTTAACATTGGACAGCGAAGATTTTGCAGAGGCAGCGGCTTTACCCGAGTATGAAAATTAGGGCACATGCCAAAAAATCTCCATTCTTCATGGAGACTTTACAAATTTAATAGTGCTTTGCACAGAATGGAGAATAGCGTGAAAATACGCTATTCAATTATCAAAATGGCGTGCCGTTAGAAACGGCACATGCCAAAAAATCTCCATTCTTCATGGAGACTTTACAAATTTATTAGTGCTTTGCACAGAATGGAGATTTTTATGCAAGAAATATCACAACAACGTATAATTACATTTGAGAATACCGAAAATTTTAGGCAAATAGGCGGTTATAAAACAAAAAGCGGCAAAACAGTTAAGCACAATGTTTTTTTTAGAACAGGTGCACTTAGTACCATAACCGCAAAGCACGACATACAAAAATTTAACAACTTAAACATTAAAACTATTATAGATTTTAGAAGCTCAAGCGAAAGGATTGAAAACCCGGATCCTATCTTTAGCGGCATTAACCAAATAAGCCAAAGTGCTTTATTTGATGAAAACGGTGATGAAGTTAATTTTGATATACAATCGATTTTTTCAAAGGGCATAAAGGGCATTGATGAGATGGTTACAGATGTGAAGAAATCTTACGAAACAATTTCGTTTAACAACCCTGCTTTCAAAATTATGTTTAAGCACATAAGCGAAAATGCCGTGCCTCTTTTATTCCACTGCACTGCCGGAAAAGACAGAACAGGCGTTGCCGCCGCACTTATTTTAAGAACACTTGGGGTGAGCGATGAAACCATAATAGAGGACTATATGCTTACAAATAAACTTCGTAATAACACACGCAAAATGTTTGTTGAACGCTTAAAACCACATTTAAAAGATGTTGATTTAAACGAAATAGCACAGGCGGTTTTAGGCGTTGAAAAATATTCTATTGAAACCGTTTTAAGCTCTATAGACAATAAATACGATGATTTTAGCGATTATTTAACCAACGAGTGTGATTTTACGCCTGAAATGCAACAGAAAATGAAAGAAAATTATTTAACGGATTAGATAGTGTAAACATTATCTAAACGTTGTTTAAAAAAATAAAAAAGGAGAATTACTATGGCTACACCACATATTAGTGCAATCAAAGGTGATTTTGCAAAAACAATTCTTATGCCGGGCGACCCTTTGCGTGCAAAATTTATTGCAGAAACTTTTTTAGAAAATATTAAAGAGGTAAACGCTGTGCGCGGTATGTTAGGTTATACAGGTACATACAAAGGTGCGCCTGTTTCCGTAATGGGCAGTGGCATGGGCATGCCCTCAATAGGCATTTATTCCTATGAATTATACACACAATACGACGTTGAAAACATTATACGTGTTGGCTCTGCGGGCTCTTACACACAAAACGCAAAAGTGTTTGATGTTGTGCTTGCAAACGGCGCATACAGCGAAAGCAATTATGCATTTGTGCAGGGCGGCTGTAAAGATGAAATTATTAAACCCAGCGAAATACTAAATGAGAAAATACGCAAAAGCGCAAAAAATTTAAACCGCAATATGATAGAGGGCGTTATACATTCAAGCGATGTTTTCTACAGAGAAGACAAAACACCCTATTGGCAAACATTGCGTGATGAAAAAAATTGCGTTGGCGTAGAAATGGAAAGCTTTGCGCTGTTTCACAATGCAAATGTAACAGGCAAAAATGCAGCGTGCCTTTTAACAATTAGCGATAGCTTTATAACGCACGAGGTTACAACTTCGGCCCAGCGCCAAACAAGTTTTACAAATATGATGGAAATTGCGCTGGGTACAGTGCTGGTTTAAAGGAGTAAGTATGAACGAAAAAGAGCTTATAAAAATTGCAATGAACGCAAGGCTAAAGGCTTATGCGCCATACTCGAATTTTTATGTTGGTGCAGCGCTTTTATCAAAAAGCGGCAAAATTTACGAGGGCTGTAATATAGAGTGCGCCTCGTTTTCGCCCACAAATTGCGCCGAGAGAACAGCGCTTTTTAAAGCAGTTAGCGAAGGCGAAAAACAGTTTAGCGCCATTGCGGTAGTAGGCGCAAAAAACGGCGTACCGGACGACGGAACACCATGCGCACCTTGCGGTGTGTGCCGCCAAATGCTATACGAATTTTGCGATGACAGCTTAATTGTGCTTATTGCAAAAAACGAAAACGATTATATTAAAACCACATTAGGCGATATTTTACCCTATGGTTTTGGCCCGCAAAAAGTGAAATAATATTTAGATATACCAACAAATAAACCGGGCTGTAGTAACAGCCCGGTTTTGTTTGAAAAGTAATTAACGTTTTGAGAATTGAGGCGCGCGACGTGCAGCTTTAAGGCCGTATTTTTTACGTTCTTTCATGCGTGGGTCGCGGGTTAAAAAGCCTGCTTTTTTAAGCGTTGGGCGTAATTCTGCATCGTATACAAGAAGTGCCCTTGATAGGCCATGGCGAATTGCGCCGGCTTGGCCGGAAACACCGCCGCCATTAACGCGAACAACTATATCAAATTTGTTTTCTGTGCTTGTTGCGTTTAAAGGTTGGCGTACAATTAATTTTAAGGTTTCTAGGCCGAAGAAATCGTCTATATCTCTATCGTTAATGGTAATTTTGCCGCTGCCGTTGTACACGCGAACACGGGCAACAGAACTTTTACGGCGACCTGTGCCGTAATAATATGTTTTTGTCTCGTACATTT
>CAYJGM010000010.1:0-33117 GCA_964369495.1 uncultured Bacteroides sp.
AGGGCATGTTTAATTGTTATAGCCGCCCAAAATCACGATTATTCCTGTTTGTTTCGGGCGAACACACAAGCTCGCCACTACTACGCAGGTGCCCCCAAACAAAAACTTTGCAAAAACCAGAGCAAAATTTTTGCCATTCATATCGAAACAAAAAGCCGGAGCAATACTGTGTGTATTAATGAGCATTTTTGTGGCATATGACGAAAATTTTTCCGACGCTTTTTGTAAAGGCTACTTTGTCAACATCTCCTACTACAAGGTGTTATAATTTTATGCATTATTACTATTATCTCACAACCCCATCACCTATTCATCTCGCTTTTGGGGCCGTCTGAGGAATGATCCTTAATAATATTTAAAACCTCGTTTAAATCGCTAACAGGTAAATCGCCGGGCACTGTGCACTTTAGTGCGGAAGTTGCGTTGCCGAAAATCATCGCCTGTTTAGGCTCGTTATATTTCAAAAGGCCGTATAAGGCGCCCGCAACATATGCATCGCCGCTACCTATTCTATCAATAACATCAATGTCGGTATAGGGCTTTTGCGTGTGGTATGTATCGGTTTTAGCGCAATACACCGTAGAGGTAAAATTGTGTTTTCTTGGGCTAATTACAGTGCGCTGTGTTGTTGCAACAATTTTCGTGCCAAATTCTTCGCAATAGCTTTTTTGTATGGCGCTAAGTTCGCCCGTTTTTGCAAACATTCTGCGGCTGGTTTCCTCGCTTATAAAAAGCACATCAACATCGCAAAGCAGCTTTTCTATGCAGGCTTTTGCCTCTTGCTCGCCCCATAAATTTGCGCGGTAGTTTACATCAAAAGATATCATAGCACCGCCTTTTTTAAAGCGTTTTACAAGTTGCATTGCACAATTTCTTGTGTGTTCGCTTAAAGCTAAGGTAATGCCGCTAACGTGAAAAATACGTGTGTTTTCGTATACGTTTTCGGGTATTTTATCTATATCAATTTTGTTAAAAGACGAGTTTTTTCTATCGTAAACAATCTTCGGCTTTCTTGGTGCGGCACCCATTTCATAAAAATATGTTCCCATGCGTGCATCGGGCGATGAATCGTACTGTAAGCAATCGTCTGAAACGCCCGAAAAACGCACACGGTTTTTTATAAATACGCCTAAATCATTTTGCGGCAACATGCTAATTATGCCTGTGCGCATGCCCAAAAGCGCAACGCCGCCCGCAACATTAAGTTCTGCGCCGCCTGCACGTTTTTCAAAAATGTCGCTATCGCTAAAGCGAAAATGCCTTGGCGGTGATAAACGAAGCATAACTTCACCAAAGCTTAACAAATCGAATTTACTTTTGTCTATCATTATGGCTCTCCTTTAATAACAATTTTGGCAAGCGCAAAACACACTTGCAGTGAAAAGTGAAAAACAAAAATTAAAATTTTTAAAGCTATTTTTATTTTACCACGTGCGAACGGCAAATTAAAGCTTTTTGGCAAAATTATAAGGCACTTTTGTTTTTTTTAGTTATATGGTATAATATTTTATACTCTTGAAAGGAATTATTACAGCAATGAAAAAATTACTTATTGTATTTTTTGCACTAATATTTACTGCTTGTAGTGCAACTGAAACTCAAATAGCTTCATCACAGGCACAAACAGGGCCTGTTCGCCAGCCTATAGTTTTGCCGCAAACCATAGAGCCTGAAATTCCCGTTTACGAGCCTATTTCGTTTTTTGCGTGCGGCGATAATTTAATACACGACGGCATTTATCTTCAAGCTGCCGCGCGCCATGGCGCAGGCGGTTATGATTTTTCTTATTGTTACGACAATGTTCGCGATTATATTTCATCGTTCGACGTAAGCCAAATTAACCAAGAAACGCTTGTGAATGATGCGCTGCCGCCATCGTCTTACCCTATGTTTTCAACGCCGGGGCAAATGGGGCACGATTTATATGATGCCGGTTTCGATGTGTTTAGCCTTGCAAACAACCACACATACGATAAAGGTGCAACAGGTTTAAGCGCAACCGTGGAATTTTGGCAAAATATGCCCGAGGGCGTATACACCAGCGGCATACATGAAGACAATACCGATTACACAAACATCGCCTTGCAAGAAGTTGAAGGTTTTACGCTTGCGCATCTTTCTTATACAGAGATGACAAACGGCTTGCCCAAGCCCGCAGGTTCAGAACACCACGTTGTTTTAACAAGCCAAACAGATATTTTACAAAGCCAAATTACGCTTGCTAAAACCCTTGCGGATATAGTGATAGTAAATGTGCATTGGGGCAACGAATATAGCAATTATGAAAACGAGGCACAAAAAGCGCTTGCACAAAACATGGCAGATTGGGGTGCAGATTTAATTGTTGGAACACACCCACACGTTGTGCAAAATGCCGCATGGCTTACAGCGCAAGATGGCAGAAATGTATTTGTTGCATACTCGCTTGGGAATTTTTTAAGCACACAAAACCAAGCCCAAACCATGATAGGTGCGGCGCTTGAATGTGAATTTACAAAGGTTGTAAATGAAGACGGCACCAGCGTTTCGGCTGTGGTGAACCCGCAAATTAAGCCAACAATCACCCATTACGATGCCAATTATTCAAACGTGCGTGTTTATATGTACGAAGATTATACGCCCGAACTTGCCGAGGCACACGGAATTAACGCATGGGCCCCCGAATTTGGAATTGATTTTATAAACCAAGTTATGCAAAGCTATGTTAATGCCGAGTTTTTAGTGATGTAACGTCTGAAATTTTGCAAATGCAATTAAAACGGCAAAAGTATATTCGCGTTTGTTATTATAAAAAAGCGTGAAAACCGCTATAAACAAAGCATAATTTGCAAATGCAATTAAAACAGCAAACATTAAAATTAATATAAAAGTATTGTCATACACTGTAAAAAATTGTATAATGAAAAAGGTTATGTTTTATTGAAAAATTAGATAGTGTCAACACTATCTAAAACATTAAAATTTAAAGGTAAAAATAATAGAAATTATTATTCGGAGGTAATATTTTGTTTAAAAAATATGTTAAGTTAATTTGCACTGTGCTTGTTTTGGCGCTTTCATTTTCCGCATGCCACATTAAAACGCCCGATACTGTTGGCACCATAGATGGCAAAGAAATTTCCGCAGGAATATATTTGTTACACCAGCTTGATGCTTACAACGCCGCAGATAGCATTGTGGGCGCCGATACAGATAATCTTTTAAGCGCAACTGTTGAGGGAAAAACAGGCGCACAATATATTGAAGACGAAACATTAACAGCCTTGCGCCGTTATATTTGGATAGAAAACAACGCACCCGAAGATTTGCTAAGTGCTGAGGAATTGGCGCAATCTATAGAGAATGCAAGTTTTAATTACGAGTATTTACAAGAAGCTTATTCCGCAAACGGCATTGGCCAAAACAGCTATGAAACATATTATTTAACAGATGCAAAATTTAACGCACTTTATACGCAATACAGCGAAGAAGAGGGCGAGGGCATTTCTGTAGATGATGCAATGGATTACATGAACGAAGTGTATAAAAATTTAAACACATTGGTTTTTCCCGGCGTTAATGCCGATGGCAGCGATTTAACCGACGAGCAAACCCAAAGTATTGCGCAAATTGCAAACGATTTAATTGAAGATTTGCAAAACGGCGGGGCAATGGACGAAGAGGGCAAAGCGGCGCTTGAAGAGGCGGCAGAAATTGCCGGGATTGAAGTAAGCGATGACTTGATGACGCAATATAACACAACAGCATTAATAACTGATGAAAGCGCAGAGCTTTATTACAGTGATGAAGAAGCGCAACTTTTTCAAAGCGCAAGCGAGGGCGATGTAATGCTTTCACCATCACAAGATGTTATTGCCGTGTATCAATTTATACCTAATTTCGAAGATGAAGACGAATTTGAAACAAGTTATTACGATGCTATAATTTCTGAAATTACATATGATATGTTTAATGAAAAAATTGAAACCGAAAGCCTTGAATATGTTATTAATTTCGATGAAAGCGCAATAAGCACTTACAGCGCAAAGAATATAGTTTAATATACAATTTACGAGGTACACTATGCAAACAAACGCAACACAAGCACTGGGGCAAGAAAGCATTGGCAAACTTTTATTCAAGCTTGCCCTTCCGGCAATTACAGCCCAAATAATAAATTTGCTTTACAACGTGGTAGATAGAATTTACATAGGGCGAATGGAAGGTGTTGGTGCTTTAGCGCTTACGGGTGTTGGCGTGTGTTTGCCCCTTATAATGGTAAACTCTGCCTTTGCAATGCTTGCAGGCAGTGGCGGTGCACCTAGGGCGTCTATGTATTTGGGCAAAGGCGAGCATAAAAATGCGCAAAAAACTTTGGGAAATGCGCTTTTTATCACGCTTGTTTGCGCAAGCATTACAACGCTGGTTTATGTTATTTTTGGGCGCGAATTATTAATGCTTGTTGGCGCAAGCGAAAACACCATAGGCTATGCTTATGATTATTTATCAATTTATTCGCTGGGCTGTATTTTTGTGCAAATTACGCTTGGTTTAAATTTATTTATAACGGCACAAGGCTTTGCAAAAATTAGTATGCTAACCGTTGTAATAGGCGCTGTTTTAAATATAATTTTAGATCCTATCTTTATTTTTGTTTTTGATATGGGCGTTAAAGGCGCAGCGCTTGCAACAATAATTTCACAATTTGTTTCAGCACTTTGGATATTAAGGTTTTTAACAGGAAAAAAAGCGACATTAAAAATAAACTTAAAGTATCTTAAACCAAACGCGAAAATAATATTGCCAATTTGTGCGCTTGGCCTTTCACCGTTTATAATGAATATAACCGAAAGCCTTTTATCTATTACGTTTAACACATCTTTAATGCGTTACGGCGGCGATTTAGCCGTTGGCGCCATGGCAATTTTGGCAAGCGTAATGCAAATTGCCTTTTTGCCGCTTATTGGCTTAACGCAGGGCGCACAGCCTATAATAAGCTATAATTTAGGCGCGGGAAATTTAATGCGTGTTAAAAAAGCGTTTAAACTTTTATTAATTTCATGCATGGCTTTTTCGTTTACATTTTTCATAATTTTACAATTGTTTCCCGAAGTGTTTGTTATTATTTTTAATAGCGATCCCGAGCTTATACAATTTGCCTCATCTGCGCTTAAAGTTTACACAGCGGGCATTTGGATATTGGGAATTACAATTGCATGCCAAAACACATTTTTGGCACTTGGAAACGCAAAAAGTTCGTTATTTTTGGCTTTGTTACGTAAAATTTTCTTGTTAATTCCGTTAATTTACATTTTGCCAAACTTTTTTGAAGACAAAACATTCGCCGTATTTTTGGCAGAACCCGTTGCGGATATTACCGCGGGGCTTGTAACGGCAATTTTATTTGGTTTGCAATTTAAAAAGTTATTAAATCAACCAACGAAAAGCGTGGCCGCTAACAGCTAAACGCTAAACGCCACCGAATACAACATTTTAAAATTAATTACACAAAATAATAAAAGAGCATGCCTGCATCAAACCGAAACTTAGCCGTTTAGGCTTTTTCGAATGGATGAAAGCATGCTCTTTTATTATTTACCCAAAATCATCGTTTTCAGGGTTATTTAGCGCCGTAAGTACTTCATCGGCGGCTATTGCGTTTGAAGTAAAGCTGTTGTTTTTCCACCAAGCGGATATTGCGGCCACGCTTGTAAAAAGCCAGCTTATAATTTGGTTTACTTCCTCGTTTTCAATTGGCAATGGGCTTTTACCAAAGGCTAAAAGCACTTGGTTTAAAAGCGCAAGCAATAATATAATCGTACGTAAAACAGTATCGCTTTTTATATTTTGCATGTGTTCCTCTTTTCTTTATCATTTAAATTTTAAAACGTTAAATTGGCTTTTATAGTGAAGATACCCCAACATTGCCTTTGCAAAAAATATTGGCAAAATTCCTGTTATATTTAACAAAAATGCTTGTTATATCATTTTGCAATAATTTTTCTGCGCTATTTACAAAGATTTTGCTTGTAGGTATCCCCATAGCGCTAACAGCTTCTTTTGCCTTGTGTTTGGCTTTGCTTTAACAATTGCAATTCTTTTCGCAAATCGCTTATTCTTATATGTGCGGTGTCAAGGCTTCCGTGCAATTGGCATATGCGCTCAAACATTTCTTGCTGGCTTTCTATTTTGCGCTCTAATTGCTTTAAACGTTGCGATGTTGTGCCGTAAAAAACCCCAAAAGTAACAGCATACATACAAATTTGCAGTAAAATTGTAAAATCATCATTCATTTTGCACCTCCGCATACGGGTGCGCCATTATCCAGCCGTAAGCGCTATCTAATTCAATTCGCGCCCAGGGGTTTTGCATTTCATAAAAATTTGCAGTTGTGCCGGCGGTTATTTTACCTATAATGCTGTAATTAGTGTTGGGTGCGCTTCGCACATTTATATTGTAAAGCGCCTTTAAGCTGCCAAGTTTAGTTTGGTTATCGTATAAATATGCCCCTGTGTTTTCGCTTTTTATGGGCGCTGTGCCAAAAATGCCTTTAGCATTATCTGTTTGTGTGTATTTTGTTGGGTTTTGCCCGGGCGAATAAGTATATTGCCGTGTTTCAAAATGCACATGCTTATATGCGCCTGCGGCATTGCCTGTATTGCCCATTATTGCAATTTCATCGCCTGTTTTTACCTTTTGGCCAACGCTAACAAGGTTTTTTTCATTGTGGCAAAAATAAAGGTAATTTACGGTGTCGGGTGTTTGGTTGGCATCTAATTTAACGCATACATAATAGCCCCATTCCCATGTTAAATCGCCACTGCTTTGTGGCACTATGCGCTGTGAAACAACTGTGCCTGTAATGCTTTTGCCCTCGTAAGATGGCATTAAAATTATATCGCTGTCAAGGCCTACAATGTCAATTCCGCCGTGCCAAATTGTGCCACTGCCGCGTGTATATCCAAAAGCGCCATACGAATATGCTATTTCGTTTCGCCCATTAAAAATCATCTAAAACACCCCCTTTTAATTTCTCTGAATTCCCAAAAGTTCAAGCTGTTTTTCTATATAGGTTAATTTGCCAAGTTTTAGCGTAATGGTATCTGTGCCGTTTTTTTCGTGCAAAATCAGCGCAATTCTTATGCTGTAATCATCTAAAATAGTTTTGCTTTGCTCGTTTTCATAAAGTTCTAATAATTGCAAGTTATCAGATGTTGCCGAAAGCGCTTGCAATGTTTGAAAATCTACATCTGTAACATCAAAATCTACAGATAGCGTTCTGCGAAGCGCATTATCGTAAAATTCCTCGGTTTCAAGCGCTTCTTTGTAATTTAAGCTTTCGTTGTTGTTAAATTTAATTGTCATGGGATAGTCTCCTTTTTAAGTTAATATTGCGGATGTTATGTGACAGGTGTCTGAAGTATTAGAGTTTTGATATATGCCTAAACATAAGCGCATAGTGCCGGCAAACGGCGCTATGTTTAAATCGACGGTGCCGTTAGTTTGAAATAAATGCCTTAAATTTGAATAGTTTTCTCCGGTAACGTAATAATAAGGATAAGCTTGTAAATCCGGCCTGTTTGATGGGTATATTAGCCATAAGCCTCTAAACAATCCGGACACATAATATTGAAGTGATGTAATATAAGATACTCTTAGCGTGTTATATCCTGTTGCATCAAATTCTATATACACAACGGTTGAATTATTCGATGCGCCCCAGTTTACATTAGAATAAAAAGAGCCGTACAAACCGGAATTTGGCGTGTAATTGTAAACAGGATAGCCGGGATATATTTGGGTTTCGCCGCTGTAAACTTCATAAGTTACACCGTTTGCTGTTTCATAACCTTTATTTATTTCATAATGTACACCATTTGCTGTTTCAATTATTTTGCCAACTTGTGTTAATACCCCATTTGTTTGCTCATATATAGGCATGCTTATTTCCTCCTAAATATGTAGTGTTGAGTACCATTAACAGCAGCACCTGCTGCACTTTGAGGGTATATATTTCTAACAAGCCCTGCATAATTAGTAGCCGTTGACGGCACAGACACAGCACCTGTAAAAGTTCCGCCCGTTTTTGGCATAGCTGCGTTTGCCGTTGTTTGTGCGGTTTGAACTTGCGCTATTGTTGCGGCATTTGCATCTGTTATAAAATAAAGCATGCCATCAATTTCAATAAAATTATAAACCATGCCCTCTTCTAAAATAACTTCGTTTAAATTGCCGTTTTTAACGCTATAATTTTCATCGTTAATTGTAAATTCGTTTACCGTGCCCGAAAAATCTGCCACAAAAAAGCCGTTTGCGCCTTGGCCTATAAGCGTGCTTAATGCGCTGTGCTGATATTGCTGTTTTGTTATATTTATGCCGCTATTTAAAGGGTCGTACACGGCGTTTAGCATTAAGCCTGAACGGTCTTCAACGCTTTGCAGTTCTTCATCAAGCAATTGCATTTTTGCTTTAAATTGGTTGTTTATAACGTCTGTGGGTATGCCTGTAATGCCGTCGCTAACAACGCCGCAAAGATCTTCGTTTGTTCTTGTGTCGGTAATGTCTGCGCTTGTAAATTCGCTTGCACCGGCACGCTGCACGGCATGGCAAAGTATAATTTCATCGTAAAATTCGTCTCTAACAGGCGGCAAGGCCTCTTGCCCATAAGTAGAGTATTTAAGCACTATATTTGTTTCGTTTGCGGTTTTATCAAGCTGTAACACAACGCTTACATACCTGTTTGCCAGCCCGCTGCCAATATCTGCGCTTAGCACAATATCTTCGCTGTTAAGAACCGCAACACCCCAAAATTTATCTTTTTTAAGCCATGCAAGCCCCTCGCTTATTTGTAAATTAAAGCCACCTATAGCGCTTGTGCTAAAATTGCTATCGGTGGCAAAAACGCCTCTTGTTCTACTTGCGCAATATGCGCCTATGGCGCTTGCCGTATATTCAATATTATCAAGCGGCCATGTTATCATAGGCTCACCTCCAAAGTTATGTTAATTTGTTTATGTGTTTCAAAAATAATTTTTACGCCGGTTATTCGTGCTTTAATTGTTTGCTTATGTGGGTTTTGTATAACAAGCGGCATAATATCTCCAAGTTCGTAATGTTTGCCGAAAAGAATATTTTTTTGCGCAATATCAGCAGTTATTGTGTTCGTAAGCATTTGTTGCTTTAGCGCTTGCTCGCCCCTTGCCCTTAACATTTGCCGCTGCTGTTCGTTTGTGTATGTGCCTGTTGTGTATGTTTCATCTTCGTTTACTATTTTGTAAGTTGGGCCAATGTCGTCTGCATTTACATACATTTCCCTTGCAAGCTCGCCTTGTGATAAATCTACCTTTTCAACTAAGCGCTCTGCCTCTTCGCCGGCGCCGCAAACATAGGCGACATTTTTATATTCCGTATCGCTTTTTAAAATGTCTAGCTGCGAGATATTAGCGGCGCTTACGGCGAAATAACCAACATAGTTTTCACTTTTAACATCGGTTCTGTCTGTTCCTGAATAAAGCGTAAAAACTTCATCGCCATCATCGTTTAAATTATGGTAAAACCCAAGGTTTGCCTCTTTAGCTAAAGTGCTTACAATTTCAAAGGCATTTTCCCATTTAAAACTGCCGCTAACCGTGTTTTCAAAACCTTTTGCGGCGGCTATGCCGCAAGGCAAATTTCGTTTATTGGCGTTTAGTAAATTTAAAATTTCTGCCTCGGCGTTTGCGCTATCAAATTGAATATTGTGCTGAACCATGCGGTTTTTCCACATGTTTACGCTAAATGTTCCCCTTGCGGTAATTGTTTTTTGCGTGTTTGTTTCTTTCGTTGTAACGGCATCTAAAATTACAATTAAATGCGGCCTTTCTTTAAGCCAAAGCCTTGCGCCAACCTTTAAAAGCGTTGCATTTGCGTTTGTGTTTGCACAAACAAGTTTAATTTCGCCCGCACCGTTATATTCTTCAAACCACTGTAAGCTGTGAACAGAGTAAATCTCATCAATTACAACATTGTTTTCATCGCATACATATAAATTAAAGGCTATGTCGCTCACCCCCTGCCGTTACAATAACGCAATGTAAATTGTGCTTGTTTTCTTCGGCCTGTGTAACAAAAATATTTTCGCCCGGCTGAATTTGCATGTCTAAATCACTTTCGGGCGCTATATACCTAAATGCGTTTTCGCTTATTTGGCCTGCGCTTATAAATATAAGGGCATCGCCGCTGCTTTTGTCTTTATCGTGTGTGGAAATAATAAACCTATCGCCTTTTTGCATGGTTTTTTCAATTTTAATTTGCGCACCTGTGCCAACATTCGTTATATACGGGTTAGTTAGCGTTGCATTTGCAAAAATTTCTAAAATGAAGCTTTGGCTAATATCGCCAACATTGGTAATTCGCGTAAATGCATCGGGGTTTTGGCGCGATATATAAAACGGCTCTTGCATCAAAAAAGGCGTTTGCCACATGGGTAAATATCCCGATAACACATAGGTTTTTTGCTCTTTAGTTCTAAAGAACGGATAGGGCGCATAAAGCGAAAATTGAAAAACTTGAACCCCGGCGCCCGTTTCAATTTCGGGCGTTTTGCTGGGCCAAACGTCAATTTGCCATGTTTCGCCATTCTCTTCAAAGCTTAAAACGCCGCTTTTAAAAGGCACAATGCAAGATAGCATTAAAAGGCGGTTTTTAAAAACATCGCCAACTATTTCACCTGTTAGGCTTATGTTTCTGCCCTTTACGTTTTGCGTTTGTAATTCCTCGCCTTTATTGTTAAAACTTTGCGTAGTTTCGCTTATAACATCAAGGCCAAGGCCGTTTATATCCGAAAGCCAAAAAAGTGAATCTTTAGAAAACACAATGCTCTTTCCATCGCTTTCGTATGTTACAACAACATTATCCGTCACGGAAGTTTCCTCCTTGCCCTTTGTAAAAAGTCTTCAGCTTGCCTTGTTAATTCGCTTTCGCTTAAAGGCGCATTGCTGTTTACCGTCATGTATAAATTCACATTGCCTTTTGTGTTTTGTGTGCCGTTTTGTGTGTTTGAATTCAGTGAATTTTGTGCGCTTGCGTTTTGTGCGGCACTGCTAATTTTTGAAATTAATGCCGTTTGCCATGCGGTGTTTTCAAACGCGCTTTGTGCGTTTAAATTTATTGACGCGGTGTTAAAATCTAATTTTCCAAGCGTGTTTTTGCTTGCGTTTGCAATGCTTTGCACAGCATTATCCATTTGTAATACAGCGCCCTTTGTGCCATAGCTTATGCCCTCTTCAATGCCTTTCATAAACATTCGGCCTATTTGTAAATCGAATACACGTGAGGGCGAGCGAATTGCAGCCGCAGTTTTTGCCGCACTTAACGCAGAATTAACCGCATTTTGCATTGCCGTAGCAATTTCGTTTGCGCCTGCGTTAATGCCGCTTGCAACGCCTTGCGCCATATAAAGCCCAAGCGAATAAAACTGAGAGGTTTGCCCGTATGCGCTTACCCTTGTATCGCTCATGGTTTTATTTAAAGCCGTTTTAAGCGTGCTTTGGTTTTGCACGCCGCCTGCAATGCTTTTTGTAATTTCGCCGCCCAAGTTAATAATGTTTTGCGCGCTTGCCGCCTGCTCGAAAGCAGTTGCGGCATCGTTTAAGCCGCTTTGCATAGCATTGCTTAAAGTTTGTTTAAAGGCTTCAACGCCGCCTATGCCAAACTGTGAAATATCCGCAGTTGGCACAGAAAACAGCGAAAACACATTTGAAATTGCATTTGCCGCAAGCGAGCTTATGCCGCTTAGCATGCCTTGTATTGTTGCTAAAACGCCGCCCTCATCGCTTAATTTTTGAAGCATTGAAAGCCCGTTTGAAAAACCGTTTGTGTCTATATGTGTATCAAAAATTAAACTACCATCATATGCCATATAATGCTCCTTTGTGTTGCCTTGCATTGCAAAACAACAAATTTATGTAGATATATATTTGAAAAATAAAATATAAAATGAAAATAAACATCGCTTAAATTTGCCCGGGTTTAATTTAAACGGCAGTTTTTATAATAATTTTTGTGCTTGTTTAAAACGCAAATCAATTCTATTTTTCATATTATCTTCACGCTGTTTTTGCGTTAAATTTTGTGTTTTGCCCTCTTTATACGAAAGCAAAAACGTGCGCCGTATATTTTCAAGTTTCGCACGCGCTTTTTTGTCTTCAATATCGCTTGTATCCATCGTGCGAAGTGCCATTAATTGCGCCATGGGCGTGTTTTGCGGCAAATGTTCAAGCAAAATTAAAAATTCCCACCAATGCATAAAACTCACTTTCGAAAGCCTTATATTATACGCCTGCAAAAATGATGAATAAATAAGCGGTGCATCTGAATTGAAATCGTACGCACGGCTTTGGCTTTGCTTTTGGCTTTTGAAATTGTTACCTGCTTGTTTTTGTGTACAGCATCTTTTTGGCCCCAAAAAAAACCACATTAATTCCTCGCTGCGTTTTTTTAGCAAGGGCACACTTTGCGGCACATTTGAAAACAATTGCATTATGCCTATGGCAATTTGTTCGTGCGGTTTTAAATTTTCATCGTTTAGCGCACACGAAAAGCGCACCATATTGCGAAAATCGGCATATATTTTAACGCCGTTTACCTCTTCGGGAAAGGCATTTTCAAGCAGTAAATTTGTTTGCATGGTGTTCTCCTGTTGTGTTAAAAATTATATTGAAATAAAGGTGCAAAAAATTTATATTGTTTATGCTTTTTTGTTTTGCGTTTTGCTTGTTTTTTTGTTTGGAACATACGGCGCAAATTTATCTTTTGTTTCGTTTGCCTGCACTTTTATTGCCTTTGCTAAATCCGCACAAAAATCATATAAAGAATTTACGCTTATTTTTTCGCCTAAAAACCTGTTACATGTGCCGCTTCCAAGTAAAGTATCAATAAATTCACAAAGCAATTCACATTCCGTTTCAATGGTTTTAGCATAGGTGTTTATATCGTTTTTTTGCTCTTTCGTGCCCCTTAATTCTGTTAAAACTTTTGCGTTGTGGTTAAGGGTTTCAAGCGCTTTATTGTATCTTTTTAAATCGGCAGGCGAGGTTATATCAAAATCCAGTGGCACATTGTTTAAAATAAGCATAATTTCCCCCTGCTTTAAGCGTAAGTATAAGGTTCGGGCGTGCCCCTTGCGCTTAAAATCGCGCTAATTCCCGCGTTTTCGCCCGCCGCGCCCGATGGGTCGTCCTCTACTGCGATGCTAACACTGCCTTTTTCGCCAATGCCCGTTAAAATATTAAAATACACATACGGTTTTATTACGCTTTGGCCTGTGCCGTATTTTAATGTGTGCGCCAAAAGTGCATCTTGAAATTCATCGCCTATAAATCTCTCGCCCGTAAGGGTAAATGTGCGGCTTGTGCCCGTTTTTACGGTTTGCTTTCCGCCGCGAAGATATTGGCTTTCTTGTGTTTGTGTTTCAAGCGCGCCCGAAAGCTCTGTCATGCCATCTTGCGCAACGATATAATCGCCAATTTGCGTTGCCTCGGCTGAAAAATCAACCGCTAAAACAAAATCGTCGGCGGTTGTTATGCCTGTAAAGTTTTCGTTTGGTGTGTGCCCTTGCATAAGTTGTGATAATTTCATTATCGTTCCCCCTTTTGTGTGTATAACATGCGGCATTGAATTATATAAATACGCATGTCGAGTTCTTGTTTTTCCAAATAACCACAGCTAGTGGTTTCAATTTTATGCGCCGTGTTGCCGCTTGGAATTTTCGGTAAATTTTTTAATTTTGTTTGCTGTTTTAAATAGGCACTAAGCTGTTCAAAAACCGCCGCATTGCTTGCGTTTTGCTTATCGGTATCGGCGGTTTTTTCGCTTTTGCTAATTTCAAAAACAAATTGCCTAAGTGCGCCACCGCCTATGTATGCTCGCACTTGCTCGTCTACAGGCAGTGTTCCTATATTAAATGCGCCCTCGCTTGTTATCATGCCGTCAACCGAAATGCGTTGTTTTTCAAAAACAGGGCATTGCAAAAGATAATTTCTAACAGCGGATATTATGTCTGCCGCCTCGGTTTGCTGTGCTGTTTCTTCTTGCAATACGTGGGTGTTTTCAACGGATTTTTCGCTATCTTGCATTTGTTTCACCTGCCTTTGCGCCAACACTTTTTGAAATTTGCTGTAAAATAATATCTTTGTGGCGAATTTTCATTTTATTAAACCAATTTGCGCCTCTGTTTGCATCGTAAGGCCTTGTTTGCGGTGTGTTATAATATTGGTATCGTGCATATTTTGCCGTATAAATAATGTCATTTTGTGTAATGGTTGCGCTTGCAATAAGTGCGCCCGTTTTTTTTGGCGCATAAATCGAGGCATAATTAAGCGCTAAGTTTTGCATTTGATTTTTAGCCGCTTTTAGTTGTGCTTGTTTTTGTTTTAAAGCGTTTTCGTTAAAGGAAAACACTTGTGTTGTTTTTGCCATTAAACGCCCCCTATTCTATAATGACGTATTGCAGCCGAACCTTTTTTATTGTTGGTTACAGTTTGCACCGTAAAGCTTTGCTCGGCTTTTTCTTTTGCTATACTAGGAAGTGTGTCTTCATATATACCAAGCAAAATAACATCACCTTCTTTTATAAACAATTCGCCTTTATTGTTTAATAAAAGAGAATAGGCCTCGCCTTTAAGCGCATAAGTGTTTAATAGCTCACGCTCGAAAATGCGCAAAACGGTTTTATTGTATTTGCTTGTAGTTAAACTTGTGCGTTGGCCGTTAAACCACAAAGCATTATAAAGGTGAAAACAATGCCATTCATCATCACGTAATTGCTCGTTATAGCGCTTTAAATACACGGTTATATCACTGCGGATATTCATGCAAAGCCCCCTTGTATCGAAGAGGGTGTGCGGGTGAGAAATACAAATTCACAGCACTTATTAACTTATAGTTCCATGCACTTTGCCGTGCATTAGAGCTTTGATAATTAACGCTGTATCCGTCGGTGCTTTCGGCGCTAATATCAACAGGCGCACTTTGTGCTTTTTGCCAAAAAACATCTGCCGCACTGCAAATTGCAAGTTTAATATTCTCGCTGATATTTTGCTCACTAATGCGGTTGTTTGTTAAATTAATAATAAAATTTAGCGCTTGCACGGCATATTTTTCAAATTGTTCTTCGTTTAATACATCGCCTTTGTAAATTTGTTTATAAAAAGTGTAATCTACATATAACATAAAACCCTCCTTTTTATATTGTTTAATAGGCGATTTCAAAATGCAATCACAGTGAAGAACTAAAAGTAAAAAATGAATACTATTTGTGTTTTTCCTGCGAAAAGCTTATTGAAAACTAAATCATTTATCAATTTTTCGCAAAAGTTCTATTTTTGCAATCGCCTAATATTTCTTAAAATTGCATGGTAAAAAAAATTAAGTAAAATTTTTAGATAGTGCGAACATAATTTTAAATGAACCCTTGTGTTCACACTACCTAATATTGCTATGTGCCGCCAATTTGCAAAGCATATATGCCTTGCAAATTGGCATAAAGCACATTGGGTTTAAATTTGATAGCATCGATAATAGTGCTTGGCGGCAAATTCCGGTTGTTTTTGTGTTTTACGGTGTCATCTAAATTCACATTCCATAATTTGCCAAAAACCGTTTTTTTAATTACTGTCGATGCTATCCGGCTTTCAGCTAACTTAAAAAGTTATGCCAGCGAAACATTAACCGCTACTGCCGCACTTGCAACTGTAACATAATCTGTTTTAACGTTTTTGCCATCAACTTTAACCGTGTACGGATAGCTGCCCGAAGTTAGCGTAAATACAGCGCTGCCCGAGCTGTTTGTTTTCTTGCGTGCACCGTTTACGTTTACAATAGCGTTTTCAACTGCATTTTCGCTTGAATCTTCAACCGTAAAAGTAACATTTTGTGTTGTTATTGCTGTTGCCGGCTCAAGATACGAGAACGGCACATAAGTGCGGTTTTCGTTTGTGCGTGTTGCAGGGTTTGGCAATGCCCAACCCATGCGGAAAACAACACGAATTGCTATCATGTCTTGCTGTGCAAGCGCGTAAACAATTTCTTTTGTAGATGGGTCTACAATTGTGGCTTGATCTAGTATTTTAACGGTTACATCTTGGCGTATGGCATATACAGCTTGCGAAAAATCGCCCGCAAGTATTTGCGCAGCGCTTGTATCAAAACTGCCGTTTTGCGGGAAATACATAGGCGCCCCGCCAAGCGCATAAGGCGTTTGCCCTTGCATAGAGCTTAGGAAAATAGGTGTGCCGTCGCTATCTTTAATGGCGCGCAATTTTGCCCTTGTGTTCATTGCGGCAACAACGCCGGTTACAGGGTATCCGCCCTCTTCAACCTTTGCCAAAAGGCCGTTTTCCGCCATTAATTTATCGTAGGTAATTGTGCCGTCTGCACATGCAACATTGTTTCCGGCTTGCCTTGCAAGCGTTACAAGGTCGCTTTGCCATTCGGCAGGGCGGTTTACGCCAAAAATTGCGGCGCTGTCTATTCGTTGGCCAATAGCCTCTGTAACCCTTGGGGTAACCTCGCCTACAATATCAAAGCTTGCATCGTCAAGCACAGCTTCGGGAAGCGGCACAATTACGGCAAGCTCTGCCGCATTTAAGTAAACATTTTCCCATGCTTGGCGGCTGGTTTGTTTAATGCCGTTATCGCCATTAACCCAATATGCCATAGGAAGTAAATCTAAAACGGGAAGGCGTGTTTGCTTGCTTGTCATATTGGGCAAGCGGCGTGCAAGGCTTAAAAACACGCTTTCTTTTGGTGCATCTTGAAACACTGTGCTTTGCACTTGCTCTTGAATTAAGGCCTCTGCCATATCTCTTGAAATTATATCGTTCATATTCTCTCCTTGTACTTTTTGTTATCTTTTTTATGGATAATATCAACAGTAGTTGAACCGGCATATTTGCCATGCTATAAAGCAAAATTAACCGGCGAAACACTATTTTTGACACTATAGTTATTTAACAAAAAACCACCACATCTTCCCGTAAAAATTCCACCTATCTTAGTTGTCAATCGAAATACAAAAGCATGCCTAAATTTTCAGCCTTGATAGACGAAATTTCTTCATTGAAATTTTGTGTCGTTTTTAAAGTTAAGTAAAATGTTGCTTGCTTTAATCAAATATATTTTATTTGGTGAAAGCCTGAAAACAAAAGCACAATTATGTGCTTTTGCTTAATTTTTCAACAGAAACTTTTATCTGCTAAAATATGCCCTTATTGCATTGTTTGCCTCGTCTGTGGTTTTTCCAATGGTTTTTTGGGCACCGGGCGTGCTTGAAAGCACAGAAAACTCGGGTGCATCGCAAAACAAAAACGCATGAGTGCTTTTAAGTTTGCTAAGTTCATCCGCAAGCTCGTCGGCCACGAGCGGCTCGCCGATTTCTTTAAACTTTTGCAAATTCAAATGCGCTTTAACCGCTATATCATCACGGACGCCGGCATTTATTAACGCCTTATCCAAAGTTGCATTTAAGCGGATATCCTCAATTTGCGTTTTTGCATTTTCATTCGCATTACAAACTTGCTGTTTCCAGTTTGGTTCATAATCCAAAAGCTGTTCATTTGCCGCTTCTAGCTGCGCCAACAGTGATGCGGCAAGTTCTTCTTGCTGTTTTACGGTTTGCTTGTGCTTTTCAATATCACGCCCGTTAAGTGCCATAATCTCGTTAATGTTTTTTTCGTTTATGCCAAGTGCTGTAAGTTCTTCTCTTTTCATATTTTTAATCTCCTTATGCTTTTTTACGGGGTTGCACCCCAAAGGTTAGCCGTATTACGCCACGGCTTAAGGCAATATTTAAACAAATTAGCCAATAATGCAAAATTTATTTGCATGCTTAAATAATTTTGCATATCGTGCCAGTGATAGCGTTACCTGCTTAGTTTAGCTGTTTTTTTACAAAGCAATAAATAATCTGCTCGTTTCAAGCATTGCCGATGCTATCTATTTTTCAGCTGAATTATCCGTTTTATTTTGTAAAATTTTGCTCTTTGCGGTTTTTTCATCTTCCGCATAGAATTTCATGCGGTATTCCCAAAACTCTGCCGCGCCGCAAAGGCAATCTTCACGCATTTGCTCGCGCTCGTATTTTGTATCGGCAACAATGCTGTCGTCCCAATCGAACGAAATTGCATAATCGCCGGGCATTGCAAATTTATATAAATCCGCCACGGTATTAACCGCTAATGCAAGCTGTTTAATAGCGCCCTCAAGCGCAAGTTGCATGTCTTTCACGGCGGCATAACTGCGCTGTTTTCCCGCCCTAATCTCTTCCGCGGTTTTATGCACTGCAACAGGGTCGCTTAATGTTCCATACGCAAGCGCGCAATTAAACTCTATTCGCTTCAACATAATTTCAAGGCCGTTTTTAAGGCTTTCATCTCTCAAATTCGGCGCAAAAACTTTGTAGAAATTTGCATCTTCCGCGCTTAGGCTGCGGTATAGCCGTTCTTTTCCTTTTGGCATTTTATAATTTTCACTTGCGCTGTTTTGCAAAACATCAGCGGCGGCATCTATTGCTAGCTCGCCCCCTTCAAATTCCCAAATAAGCCTTGAATATTGCGCATCGGCATCGCGCATAAGTTTATGCGCACGTGCAAAAACGCTAACGCCAAGCGCGCTGTTTCTATCAATATTATTTGCCCCGGGCATTCTAACATAGGCAAAAAGCGGCGTTTTAACGTTTTTAATTTGTACGAACGGCTGTATATTTTCCCACTCTTTAACATCGCTTAAATTAATTTCACTGCCTAAGTTTTGCTTTTGGTTTACATCGCCTTTATAAAAAGCACGGTTTTCAATGATATATAAATCATCTTTAAAATAATGTTTTTCAAGGCGTGTATACATGCCGTTTGGTTTTAGCAATTGGTTGCAAAAAACCGCACTAACAAGGCGTTTATCGGCATCGAATTCCAGCGGTATAAAATTATCCGCTTGTATAAATTCAATATGTATTTGCCCGTTTTGAACATAAGGCTTGAACACACCGCCGCCAAGCGCACAGGCATATTCTGTGTAATTTCGCAAATTATGCAAAAAAGGCTCGAAAGTTTTTTTCATAAATTCGCTGCGTGCTCCGCTAAATTTAACATTTGCCTCAATTGTAATAAGGCGTGCAAACTCGCTTGCAACTGCCGCCGCCAGCGAAAGCGTTGGCGCCCCCGGGCGCACCCACGGCCCGCCTTTTTCGTACATTTGCGCCCATAGGCCAATGGCATATTCCATTTCGTCGGAAATGGCAACACGTTCGCCTGTGTTTTCGCTTGCAAATGCTTTTTTAACGTATTTACGTAAAAAAGCTAGCATTCTTTCTATCATTATTCCCTCCGTACATTAATATTTTATTAGTTTGGTTTTTTTGCTAATTATTCACACGCCAGTTCGCCCAGCGCAATTCTCTTGCTAAAATACTGCTGCAAAAATAGCGTATATCGTCCATTGCGTGGTCGTCTTGCTTAATAACCGTGTCTTTGTCTAGGCCTTTATCGTCCCACTTGTAAAGCGAAAATTCACGCCAGGTATCGGTGCAGTTTTCCGTAATTTTCAGCCTGCCGCTCTCAAGCATTGTTGCAACATTTCTTATGCCGTTTAGCACATTGTTATCTGCACCTTTTACCGCAAATTTTGCCCTGCGCCTAATTGCCGCAATAAAAGAAGCCGCACTTGGGTCTACCACTACTTTTTGGATAATATACCCGCTTGCCAACTTTTCAAGTTCATCGCAATAATCTTCGTCTGTAAGCATATGGTTTTTCACCCTTGAATCGTGGTAAAACTCTTTAATGCGAACAGCAACGCCGCCGCTAATGCAAAAAAGCCCCATACTACAAGCGTTTCTTGTGCCGTAATCTACGCTTATATAATATCTGCCGCTGTGTAAATTTTCGCCCTTGTGCGTATATAACTGCCTGTTTTGCGCAACCATAGGGTAAACAAGCCCCTGGGCAACGGCCCAAAGCCCTTTTATAAATCTATCGTAAAAAACGCCGCTATAAAGCGAATAATAACGTTTTTTAACCTCATCTGAAAGGCTTAAATTATCTTGCATGGTGCAATGTATATACAAAAGATTTTTACTTTTTGCTCTTTGTATCCAATCTTTATAAAACCAATGGTGCGGCCCCTCGGGGTTGCAATTAAACCACCATTTGCTATTTTTTACGCTGCAACGTGCCGTGGCTTGGTTTACAAAACCCTCGGGCATAAGCGCAACTTCATCAAACAAAACGCCTGCAAGGGTTATGCCTTGTATTAAATCGGCACTGCTTGAATCTTTAGCACCAAATAGATATATTCTGTTTTGCACATTGTTTTTATAGATAATAATTAAATTTTCGGTGCGTTTTTCCTGAACGGTATATCCTAGCGTGTAAAGCATATTAAAAAGGCTAAAAAGCACATTTCTTCGCAAGCTTCCAACTGTTTTTCCGCAAATTGCAAAATTGCAATTATTGAAATTAGCCATTGCCCACATGCAAAACGAAAGCGATAAACATAGCGTTTTACCGCTTCTTATGCTGCCATCTACAATTAAACCTCCGGCGTTTTTTTGTGGCGATGCTTCAAGCCACCATGTTAGCATTTGCGCTTGTTTTTTGCTGAACGGTGCAAATTTAAACCGTGTTGCGCTTGAAATTGCGCCCTCATGCTTTTTGCTTAAAGCCCTGTGCGCTTTTTGCTGTAAATTCAAGGCTTTTTTCGGGTTATTATTATTTTTTTTTGCATTTTCAATGGTTTTGTCAATCTGTGAAAAATCACTTGCGGTTTTCATATAAAATTAATCACTCTCTTTTGAAATTGTGCTTTGCTTTTCTGCTTTTTTTGTGTTCCAGATTTCATCAATGTTTTTTTTACCGTCGTTTATAAATTCCTGTGCACTTATTTGGTTAAATGTAAACCCCTCGCCGCTTTGTAAATTTTGTTCTTGTGGCTCGTTTTGTTCCGGCTGTGTGTTTTCGCTTTCTATTAGCTCGTTTGGAACAATTTTTAAAGCTTCAAGTTCAAGTTTTCGTTTTTCAAACTCACGCCTGAAAACATCTTGCGGGTTAAGCTCGAAATAATCGCTTAGCCACGCTAAAGCTTTCATTCTATCGGGCAGTTTAACATTTAGCGTTTCGCCCGATTTTTTAATTTCACTTATAAGCGTGCCATCGAAATTTTCGCCCCCGTTTGCCTGCGCGCTCATTTGTGCGGTGCTTGCCTGTGCGCTTGTTTGCACTTCATCGCAGTTTTGTGTTAAATAATCGTTTAAATCGGCAAAGGCAAGCTGTGCATATTTTTGAACAACGTCCCATGCGCCAACAAAACCTTGCTGTTGTTTTTCTTTTTGTAAGCGCCGCAAATATGCTTTTATGTGGGTTTGCTGTAAAAGTTCATGCGCCTTTTGCAATTGGTTTTCGCTTTTTAAGCCCGCTTTTTTTGCGGCAAATTTTGCGTTAAATGTGTCTAAAAAATAATGGCAAAAAGCCTTTTCTTCTTCATTTATTTTTTTAACTTGCCGTTTATTTGTATTTTTGTTTTTCATTTCACCACCCCGTTAAGTAAAATTTGTGCATTATCTAATAAATTGTTATTTCAAACCGCTATTTTTTCAAAAGCATTTATCTTTTGGTTTTTGTTTATGCTTAAAAGTTCCTGTTTGCTCATAATTACGCTAAGTTCGTTTAAATAAAAGCACTCTTTGTAAATTGGCACACCTTTATTAGATAATACATGCACCAGCGCAAAACCTTTTTCGCTTTGCTTTAAAACAATTGCATACATTGTTTTTTTTCTGTCGTATGCTGTTTCATACGGGCGGTAAAGTGTTTCAGGTGTTCTTTTAGTTTTAACAAGGCAGCCTACTAAATCATTCATTTTAATTCTCCTTTATCTAAATTCTATTTCCACGCAATATTCACAGCCCAAAAATTCACCGCTGTCTTTTTCAAAAAACAGTCTATCGCCATCGAATATTTCTTCATCACACATTGTGCAATATCTTTTCGTTACATCGCTTTCGCTTTTATTAAGTGAATTATTGCACATGTATGTTCCTTTCTAAAGTCCAAATTATTGTACTTTGCCAATGTTATACTGTTTTTGTTAAAAATTTCCTGTATACATTTGTCGAAAAGTATGTTATATTAAACTAAAGAATAATAATTTAGCATATATAGTTCAATAATGTAAACTCATTGGCTTTATAATAATACAATTTTGTGAACTTTTCAAGCCTTTTTTCGTTCATATTGTTAAACTTTGTATATATGCACAAATAAGTTGAGGTGACTTTGTGTTTTTTGACAATTATTGTAGAATTTGCGAGATGCATGGCTATTCACCCACAGGCGCGGCGCTTGAAATAGGTATAAGTCGTGGGGCTGTTTCGGCTTGGCGCAACACTGGTAGGTTGCCACAAGCGGCACAACTTCAAAAAATAGCAGAGTTTTTCAACGTATCTACCGATATGCTATTAAGTAATGAAATAGAGAAGAAAACCGAAGAAAGCGAATTGCATGATTATTTAAACGAGCTTAAAAACCGTGAAGACATGCGCATTTTATTCTCGCTTGCAAAAAACGCCACAAAAGAAGAAGTTATGCAAGCTGTAAAAATAATAGAGGCATTGCGCGTAAAGTAATTGATAAAAAGGGGGTTGTAAATGAATATGATATTTGTTCGCGGCATTGCATTACCATGCAGTGTTCGCGGCGTAACGGTTAAAGATGCCGATGATAATTATAATATTTATGTAAACACCAATTTAAACCCCCACCAGCAAAACAGCGCAATAGCGCACGAATTAAAACATATAAAAGCAAACCATTTTTATAATGAAGACAGCGCGTTGCAAAACGAAGACGAAATATTAAAGAGCGATTTAGGCTAAGTAAAGCCGGCACAAAACAAATTTTTCCGTTAAAGGTCTTATATGCAGATGTTTTTTCAAAAAGCCCCATATGTACAAGTTTTAGGGCCATATCATTTAACTTAATTTTTTATGCTATTTAATTTCATATGCATTAAAAACCGGTTTAATATTTTAATGTTAAATAAAAAACAATATTTTTATGCTCTATATTCAAAAAATATTTGATATTTCGAGTTATTTTTCTTGCCATTTGTTTTTTTGTTTGTTATAATACCCACAAGCGTTTTAACAAACAAAAATCAAAGAGGAGTATGAAAATGACATTTGAAAAAATATTTGCACAAGTTAAAAAAACAATTAAAGATGCCGACGTTAGCGGCATTAAAGAAAATTTGGCATATCAATTTACAATTACAGGCGAGGGTGAAGGCAAATTTTACGCAAAAATTGAAAATGGAGTTTTAAGCGTTGAGCCCTATGATTACAAAGATAACGATGCCGAATTTATTGCAAGCAGTGATACTTTGCTTAAACTTCTAAAAGGAAAAACAGACCCTGTAGCGGCGTTTACACTAGGAAAACTTAAAGTAAACGGCAATTTAGATAAGGCGCTTAAATTAAAAGAAATTATAAAATAAAGCATATTTTGTATTTTTGTTTAATCAAATACGCAAGTTTGCTTTCTTGTAACAAGGTAAATGTTTTAAATAAGCAAAAAAATTATTAGCGTATAATTTTTTCGCAATAAATTTCGCCCACCGCACAACAGTAAGGTTTTATTTACTGTATTGCGGTGGGCGAAATTTATAAAACTCAAGGGCATAGCATTCACAATTAAAATAAATTATGTGTTGTAAATATTACAAAACAGTAAACATTTTAAATTTATTGCAATAATTGTATAAGTATAAACGTATCCTTAATAGACAAACATAAACATAACAATGCAATTTAAATTAAAGGTACAAAGAATATAAAATAGCCAAAAAACTTTATAAAACGTATTTATATTTATAAATTGCAAACGAACGGAGATTAAAAATGAAAATTATTAAAAACTTATTGTCTATTATACTTGTATTCGCATTATTATTTGCGTTTACTGCTTGCACAAGCCAAAACAGTGAAAGCACACAAACAAGCGAAAATTCAGAGCAAACGCAAGAGAGCGCCGAAATAAAAACCGCGCAAGAGCTTACCGAAATAATTATTGCAACAAGAGGCGAAGACGAAAACAATGCGCTTCCTATTATTGCCGGCGATGAAAACGGCGTGCAAACTTTACACAACCCATTGCAGTTAACCGAGGCAGACCTGCAAACAAATACCGACATGCTTTTGCAAGCAACTAATATCGATATTGAGAACTGCGAAACCTTTGCATTTAGCGTTGCAAGCACAATTGTAAACGCATACGGCGTTGGAATTTTTTACCCGAAAGAGGGTAGCGAGGAGCAAGTTAAAGAAAGCCTAGAGGCATTTGTGCTACAAAAGCAAAGCGAATTTGAAAATTATTTACCCGACCAATACGAAATAGCACAAAACGGCATAGTTGAATACACAAGCGACGGTGCACTTGTTTTAATAGTTGCGGCAAATTCGCAAGATGTTTTAAGCGCAATTAACGAACAGTTTTAAGAAATAGCACACAAAAAATTATATTGTTTTTTCGAAAACATTTAAAAGCGGCTAGTGAATTATTGCATTTTGATTTTTAGCACACACAGCGAAAATAAAACAATCAAAATAATAAATAATGAATTAAAGCGCACTAAGCGGCATGCATTTACGGCTTTTAACATTATTAATATATGCTAAGTTTAATTGCAATGTACAACACGCCACCACGAAATTAAATATACAAATAAAAACAAGGGCTGTTCAAAACATCGGCTCTTGTTTTTATATAATATTTTTGTTTTGGCAATTGCTTTTATTTATATTCCTGTTTTCATATGCCGGAATTTACAAAAAAGTAAAAAACATTGCAAGAATTAAAAAAAACAGGTATAATGTATAATGAAAAGTTACGTAAAAAGGAGAAAATAATGGAAACACAACACAATAATAAAGTTATTGCTCTTTTAATAGATGCCGAGAATATATCTACAAAATACATGAAAACTATACTGGACGAGGTTAGCCTATACGGCACACCTGCTTACAAACGAATTTATGGCGATTGGACAAGCGCCGATATGAGCGCATGGAAAAAAACGCTTAACGAACACAATATTTCCCCCGTGCAACAATTTAGCTATACCCAGGGAAAAAACGCCTCTGACAGCGCAATGATAATTGATGCTATGGATATTTTATACGCCAAAAATGTAGATGGTTTTTGCCTGGTTAGCAGCGATAGCGATTTTACCCGCCTTGCCTCGCGCCTTCGTGAAAGCCGCATGTTTGTAATTGGCATGGGCGAAAGCAAAACGCCGCTTGCATTTAAAAGCGCCTGCGACACCTTTAAGTATTTAGATATTTTACAAGGCCTTAAATCGCAAGATAAAAAGCAAATTAAAACTATTGCAACAGAGCCTGCAAGCAAAACCAAAAAAACCGCAAAACCAAAGGCACAAAAACAAAATAGCGCGCCAATAACCGAAAGCATTTTAGAAAACGAAGAAGAATTAATGCACGCCTTTGTGCCGCTTTCTGAAATTGTTGAGAAAATTAAAGAGATAATCGACTATGAAAGCAATACCGACGGCTATACCTCGCTTTCACAAATAGGCGTTACATTAAGCCGCATGTATGCCGATTTCGATTCGCGAAATTACGGCTTTAACAAATTGCACAAATTAATCGATTCAACCAAAGCTTTTGAAACAAAATACGAACAAATGGCGGGTGGCGGCAGAAATTTAACGGTGAAGAATAAAGCATAAATTTGCACAAAATAGGTTCAAAGAATTTTTTATACCGCCAAAAGTTCTAAAGCAAGAAAGTGTGCCGAAGTAATGCTTTCGCCTTACGAGGTGCACTGCCGCAGTTTTTGGGCTTTTGGCTAAATAAAAAACGGGTTCGTATTACATTGGCCACCCTAGGGTGACAATACTTGAACAAAAATAAATTTCAACATCATTGAATATATATTTAATAAAGCATAATAGTAGGAGGAATATATGCGAATATTAATAACAACAGATTTATACATCCCTACAATTAATGGGGTTGTCACCAGCGTTTTAAATTTAAAGGCACAACTTGAAAAGCGTGGAAACGAGGTTAAAATATTAACCCTTTCGCAAACTCATCATTCATATGTTGAGGATGACGTAACCTATTTAGCTTCTGTTTCTGCCGATAAAATTTATGATAAAGTGCGTATAGCCGTTCCTTTTTATAACCCGCTTGTAAAAAAACTAGAAAAATGGAAACCCGAAATTATACATTCGCAAAACGAGTTTTCAACATATGTTGTTGCACAATATTTATCGTTTAAGCACGATATACCGCTTATTCACACTTATCATTCAGCTTATGAAGATTATATTCATTATGTGTTACCAGGTGAAAAATTGGGTAAAAAACTGGTTAGCTATTTAACAAAATTTAGCGTTTACAGAACAGATATTGTAATTGCGCCCACACAAAAAGTTAAAAATATATTGCAAGGCTATAAAATAAAACCCGAGGTTGTTGTAATTCCATCGGGTATAGACATAAGCAAATTTACAGCTGCAAGCGCCAGCGATTATTGGAAAGAGCAAAAAAAGCAAGAGCTTAATATTCCGAAAGATAAAACAGTGTTTTTGTTTGCAGGGCGTGTTGCCAAAGAAAAGAATATAGATGAAATTTTGCTTTATTTAAAAAATGTTAAGCGTGATGATTTTGTTTTAGTTATAGTTGGCGATGGCCCTTATATGCAAGAGGTAAAACAGCTTGTTGAAAACAATAATTTGCAAGACGTTGTATTTTTTACAGGCATGGTAAATCCGGATAATATGCCGCTTTATTATACTTTGGGCGATGTTTTTATCTCTGCATCTACCAGTGAAACGCAAGGCTTAACTTATATAGAGGCGCTTAGTGCCGGCCTACCTTTGCTTTGCAAAAACGATAAATGCCTTGAGGGCGTTTTGGAAGATGGTAAAAATGGCTTTACATTTGAAAGCGAGCCTGAATTCGAAAAGAATTTCAACTATTTTTGCGACAATATAGAAAAACTGGATTATTTTAAGCAAAACGCATATAAAACAGCACGCAAATTTTCCGCGGAGGTTTTTGGCGAAAAAGCGGAAGAGGCATATATCGAGGCTATTAGCCGCAAAAACTTTATGCCAAAAGTAAAGCTTGTGCAAGCTTTGCGCTTTAACAACAAGCAGTAATTTTACTTTTTTATTGCAACTTGCAAAGGTTATAAAAGCCATAAAAATCCCATGCAACTTAAAGCTTTTGCTTTAAGTTTTACGGGATTTTATAATACAGTATTTCAAAATGGTAAGGGTCAACGCCGGCGTTGACCCTTTAATTATTTTTACTTTATTTTTAACCAACCCAAAACTATAAAAATTATAAATTAAATTCTAATTTTAATATATATTTTTACAGGCTTTCATTAAATTCCTTAACAAGCACGCTCCAAGTTAGCTGGCCCACAATGCCGTCTGTTTTTAAATTATTCTTTGCTTGTATTACAATAACAGCCTCTTTTGTTTTTTCGCCAAAAATTCCGTCTACCGAAATATCTACCCCTTCGTTTGCGTTGCAATAACTTTGAACATAGCGCACATCATTGCCGCTTGCGCCCTCGGCAATATAATAACCGGGGTATTGCGTTGTTACATGCTCCGAGCGGCTTTGCAATTTTACAATTTTATTCCATGTGTTTTCGCCTATTATTCCATCGTTAATAAGCGCGAATTGTGTTTGCATTAAAATTGTGCAGTTTTGCATAGTGCTACCGAAATCACCGTCTGCATTTTGCGTTTCAATGGCGGTGTATGGGTTTTTACCAAGTGCGTTTAAATAATCTTGCATGTGGGTAACATCTTGCCCTGTCATGCCGTTTTGCAGTGGTATACCCGGGTATGTATCTGCGCTACCGCCAATTGTAGCATTGTAATCGTCGATTAAAGTGTCCCAAGTGTCCTCGCCAACAATGCCATCGGGCGTTAAATTTGTTAGCGCCTGATATAACGTGACGGTTTTTTCAGTGTCTTGCCCATATCTGCCGTCTACAGTAATTGTTCCAAGGCTAGGATATTTCGCTGCGCTAAGGGCGTTTAAGTACTCTTGAACACGTGCTACTTCGCTGCCGTAACTGCCGTCTTCAAGCGGTGTGCCGGGATATGCAGGGCTGGTTTTTACAAAAAACATAAATATCTTCCTTTCTGCCGCAACAAAGCTTTTCAAACCCCCTTGCAATATATTATGCAAAGGGTTTTTCTTGTGTTTTTCGCTATTTTAAATCAAATCGCACATTTATTACTTTCGCCTTAATAAATAACATCTTATTAATATTTTACAGCAAATTATAAGCAAAAAAAGCAAAAAAAATATTTTAAAATTTACTGCTGTTTATAAAATAGTGTTAATATAATAAATCGGTGTGCCATGAAAGACACACCGATTTATTATATGCTGTTCGCAGCTTATTAATGCTATGCGACAGCCCATATTATAATATTATTTTTAACAAGCTATTTATATTGTATATATTAAAATAATCACTCTTTAACTTCGTTTTCAGAGCTAATTGAATTTTGTGCATCAGTTGCATTTTGCATTGTTACTTTAGCTATTGTTGTTAATGCATTATCGGTTAAAAAACCTTGATGCGAAGTTAAAATAACATTCGGAAACGATAAAAGCCGTGCAACTGTTGTTGTATTTAGTATATCATTCGAATGGTCATCAAATACAAACGAAGATTCTTCCTCGTAAACATCTAATGCAACGGCATGAAATTTTTGCAATTTTATACCCTCAATTAAATCATTTGTGTTAATTAACCCACCCCTTGAAGTATTCACAAGCATTACGCCATCTTTCATTTTCTCTATAGATTTTGTGTTTATTATATACCTTGTATTTTCAAACAAAGGGCAGTGTAACGATATTAAATCAGATGTTTTTAACAGTTCTTCAAGTTCAACATATTTAACATCAATATTTTTGTTTGGGTATAAATCATAAGCGATAACATTCATGCCAAAACCTTTGCAGATGTTTATCATAGCAGCGCCAATTTTACCTGTGCCTATTATTCCTGCGGTTTTTCCGTAAAAATCAAGCCCCTCAAGCCCTTGCAAGCTAAAATCGTTTTCACGCACACGATTATACGCTTTGTGCACACGCCTGTTTGCCGTCATCGCTAGTGTCATCGCATATTCCGCAACAGCATGCGCAGAGTATTCCGGCACACGAAACACCTTAATACCAAACTCTGCCGCTGCCTTTAAATTTACATTATTATACCCTGCACAGCGAAGCAAAAGCACAGTTATATAATTTTGTTTAAGGCATTTTAACACTTTTTCATCAATGTTTGCATTAACAAAGGCGCAAACAGCATCATATCCATTTGCTAATTTTGCCGTGTGTTCGTTTAGTTTCGATTCAAGAAAAGTAATTTCGTGCCCATATTCTTTTGCATATTTTTCAAAATATTGTAAATCATATTTTTTTGTATCATAAAATGCAATTTTCATAAACTTTACCTCTTATCGTTTTTCTTGTTATTTATCAATTAATTTTTATTATTACACTGTAATTCAAATTTATCATAAAAAGCTAACCATTGTCAAATATTAAATTTTACGATATTATATTATTAAACTATCTTATTGGCATTATACAAATATAAACAACAAGGGGTAATGCATGACACACAAAACTAAAACAGATAAAGCAATAATAAAAAGGTTTATTTCTTACTACAAACCGCATAAAACCATGTTTTTTTGCGATATGGCATGCTCGCTTGCCTCGGCATTGTTAAGCTTACTTTTTCCTCTTATAACAAAAAGAATAATGGATATAACCATACCGCAAGGCAATTTAAATGAATTGTTTACGCTTGCCGCTGTGCTTGTTGGAATTTACTTTTTAATATCACTTTTTACTTTTTATATAAATTATTGGGGGCATTTAGTAGGCGTTAGAATAGAAGCCGATATCCGTGAGGATTTGTTTTCTCATTTGCAAAAATTGTCGTTTAAATACTACGATAAAAACAGAACAGGCCAAATAATGTCGAAAATATTGAACGATTTATTCGATATTACAGAACTTGCCCACCACGGGCCCGAAGATATATTTATATCTTTCGTTATGTTTTTTGGTTCATCAATAATACTTTTTAATATCGAATGGCGTTTAACCTTGTGCATACTAATTATGCTTCCTATAATTGCATGGTTTGCTATTACAAGGCGCAAAAAAATGCGCGCGGCTTTTCGTGAGGTTAGGGTTAAAATAGCCGATGTAAATTCTCAAGTAGAAAACAGCATAAGCGGCATAAGAGTTGTGCAATCTTTTACAAATGAAAAATACGAAATAGAAAAATTTCACCACGGAAACGGTTTTTTCAAAAGCGCAAAAAAAGCTTCGTATAATGCTATGGCTACATTTGTTTCCGGCATGGGATTTTTAACAAACATCTGCAATGCATTGGTGCTAATTGTTGGCGGCATTCTTGTAATAAACAACAATTTAAATTTATCTGATTTAATTGTGTTTTTATTATATATAAATATAATTTTACAGCCTATACAAAAACTAACTAATTTCACACAACAGTTTGAGCAAGGCATGAGCGGTTTTAGGCGTTTTGTTGAAATTATGGACACTGATGTTGATATAAAAGACAAACCCAATGCCATTAAATTAAAAGATGTTAAAGGCGATATTGAATTTAATAATGTAACGTTTAAATACACCGATGAAGAAGATGTTTTAAATAATATTTCTTTTAAGATAAGCGCAGGCAAAACCATTGCTGTTGTAGGGCCTTCGGGCGGCGGTAAAACAACGCTTTGCCAACTAATTCCTAGGTTTTATGATTGTTTAAACGGCTATATTACACTTGATGGCATCGACATTAAAGACATAAAATTAAGCAGTTTAAGAAATGTTATAGGCATGGTTCAACAAGATATATTTTTGTTTACCGGCACAATTAAAGAAAACATAAAATACGGTAACACTAACGCAACCGATGATGAAATAATTAATGCCGCTAAAAAAGCAAGGGTGCACGATTTTATAATGAGTTGCCCGGATAAATATGATACAAATATAGGCGAAAAAGGCGTAAGGCTTTCGGGCGGGCAAAAGCAAAGGTTAAGCATAGCACGCGCTTTTTTAAAAAACCCACCTATAATGATATTAGACGAAGCTACATCTGCGCTTGATAATGAAACCGAGCAAAAAGTTCAGCGCTCGCTGTATGAGTTATCCGAGGGAAGAACAACGCTGGTTATTGCACACAGGTTATCCACCATTAAAAACGCAGACGAAATAATAGTTTTAACAGCCGACGGTGTTGCAGAATACGGAAATCACGAAATTTTATATGCAAAAAATGGCATTTACACAAAATTATACGACGCTCAATTTAAAACGCTAGACGATGATGATTTTTATAAATAAACAATAATTAAAAGGCAAGCAAAAACGCTGTTGCGCAAATGCTTGCCTTTGTTTGTTATTCTGCCTTGTGCCATTCACCTGTGCATTCGCTCGGCGAATGTTTCGGTTTTCGCTGTCGGCCCACCGGTTAGATATAAAGCTTATTCCTTTAACTGCAAAGTATAATTAATATACTTACCTATATATATAAAACCGCTTTCAATTAATCTATTTAGCTCAAAATCTTCACAAAAATATGTTAAATGCTTTTTATTGCTTTTTTCAACATCAATTATTAATGAATTAATCAGGCTAACTGAAACTTCTAAATCTGCCTTGTTTAAAAAATCTATGCCAAATATTTCGTGCATATATTTATTTTCAATGCTGTATATCGCGGCCAGTGCCTTTTGGTTTTCTACACAAACATATATATTCCAATTATTAATGTTATTTTTTATTCTGGCAGAATTCCAGTAAAAATCCATATCTTTTTGCTTGTGTATTTTTTCAAATAAATCATAATTATCTAAATTTATCTTTATAATGTTCGCTTTAGGTTTTATCTTTTTATAGTCAGAAATTAATAGTGATGTGCAATTTAACTCCTCTACTTTTTTAAAGCCTAAACTTTCAAGTTTTTTACAAGTAACTGTATTTTCACCGCACATGCCAACATAAATTTCTTTGTAATTAATATTAGAAATGAATTGTAAAAATTCAGTTAAATGATTTGCGTTGTTATTTTTATTTAGTATTGAAAGAACACTTATATAACCGTTATCATTTGAATAATGAATCCAGCCACAGGTATTACCGCCCTCGTTGTATAATAATATTTCTTCATTTTCACAAGAAAAAGAATTGAGTGCAACATTTATAAAATCAGTTTTGGTTTTAATTTTATCAGTAAAAGTTGGAAAAGATGATTTTTCTTTAACTAAAGCTATTTCATACATATCAGGTAGTAAATTAATTACATCTTCTTTTTTTGCAATTATAACCATTATTAAATTAACCTTTCTTAGTTAATATGTTGTTATTTATATAAGTGTAGGGACAGCCCTTGCGGCTGTTCGCATAATAAACAAAGCGAGGAAGTTATTTTTTAAGCGGTTGTAAAGTATAAAGGCGGTTTGCAATGTGTCGTGCTTCTTTTCAGCGTGAAAAGAAGCAAAAGCATTGGAAATTGGCAAAAAGCTGATATGCCTTTTTGGGAAAGGTGTGCAATTTATTGTTTAAGCAGTTTTTAATTTTCAAGGTTGGTTTCGTTGAAATGCCCTTCTTTTCAGCGTGAAAAGAAGCAAAAGCGTCGGGGGTTTCGATTCCCCCGAACCCCCAAACGATTACTGCTAATATCCGCAACAAAGAACAATCACAATCGCTCGCTAACAGTTAGAATGACATACGCTCACGATTACATTGTTCTAATGTTGCTAGAGGGGTTTAGTATTTAGGTTAATTTATCCTATTAAACTTTTGTTATAAAGCTTGCTTTATTTTAAAGTTTATGAATTACGTTATAAATAAAAGTTATTAATTATATAAAGTTAAAATATAACAAACAAAGTTACCAATAAAAAAACCTTGATGAGATAAACAAAGTTAATAATCAACGCCCACCAGCGCCATTAGTGCGTGTAAGGCGATAAAGTTGTCATTAAGAATTGTTCTTT
>CAYJGM010000011.1:0-32793 GCA_964369495.1 uncultured Bacteroides sp.
TGTTGAACAGCTTGATAAAGATTTACAAGTTAAAGTTGTTGAGGGCATTGCGAATATGGAAAATGCCTCGCCCACAGCTGTTAAAATTATCGAGGAAGAAATGGATAAACGCTTTTCAAATATCATGCAAACAGACAATATTGAAGTTGGCGGCATAGATTACGTTGCCGAGATTATGAACAACCTAGACAGGGCAAGCGAGAAAAATATTTTCGATATGCTTTCAGAAAAAAACACAGAGCTTGCCGAGGAAATCAGAAAACGCATGTTCACATTCGAGGATATCGTTACAATGGACGACCGCAGTGTTCAACGCTTTGTGCGTGATTGCGACCAAAAAGACCTTGTTCTTGCGCTTAAAGGCGCCGATAGAACCGTTGCCAACAAAATTTTCGCAAATATGTCCTCGCGTATGGCGCAAAGCATCAGCGACGATTTGGAAATTACCACAAATGTACGTATGCGTGAAGCAGAAGAAGCACAACAACGTATTGTTGGCATAATTCGCACGCTTGAAGAACAGCAAGAGCTTGTGATTATGAAAGGCGGAAAGGACGATATAATTGCCTAATATATGGAAAAACGGTGCAAACACAAATGCGAATACTTTCGTTTTACCTTCTGCTGAAGATATATATTTAGACGATGAGTTTGAACAAGAATTAATAAACGAGCAAGAAGAAAGCGAAAGCCAAGAGCAAGAGCAAAAAGAGCAAGATAACAAAGAAGATATAAAAGAAGATGCACCAACTAAAGAACAAGAGCAATTAGTAAAACCGCAAAAACAAAGTGCTGTAAAAAAACAGCATGAAACACCTGAAATTACCGCCGCACGCCTTAGAAACGAGGTGCAAGCGGTTGTGCAACAGGTTGCACAAACTACAAAACAAGCGCCGCCCGCTAAAAAAAATGCCGCGGCAGAACTTAGTTTTGCCACGGTGCAAGCAAATGAAATTATTGCAAACGCACACAAAAGTGCGGCAATACTTACTGAAAAATTGCTTGAAGAGGCAAAAAAGCAAATAGAGGAAAAAACGCAAGCTGCGCAAAAAGAGGGTTATCAAAGCGGTTATGAGGCAGGCGTAAGGCTTGGCGAAATGAAAGCCCAAAAAGATATGCAAAACCAGTTGGCGGCTCACTTAAAAACATATATTCAAAAGGAAACAAAAATTAGAGAAGAGCTTATAGACAACACTAAAAGCCAGCTTACAGATGTTACCATAGCCGTTGCCGAAAAAATTATGCAAATAAGCTTAAAAAGCAGTAGAGAAGTTATTATAAGAATGATAAGCGTTGCAACAGAAAAACTAAAACGGCGCGAATGGGTTAGAATTTATGTTGCGGAAAGCGATGCCGGCGAACTTGTTCAAGGCTCGCCCGAGCTTAGGGCGGCGCTAACCGGCCTTTCAGACAATGTTAAAATTGTGCCCATGCAAGACGACGAACCCGGAACATGCATTATTGAAATGCCCGATGAAATTATTGATGCCAGCGTTTCCTCACAGCTTAAAACCATACGCGATTTAATTCAAGAGTAAACATGTTTTATACATTACAATAAAACTTGTTATTCAAGATATTTATTTGCGATATCAGCGCAAGAAACATAGGAGATTTTCATGCTTAAAAATGCCGTGCAAAAAATTAATAATGCTGAAACAATAAGCTATATCGGCAAAATTGAAAATTTAGTCGGCATGTCTATAGAGGCATCGGGAACACGCGCCGCCGCAGGGGATATTTGCAATATTTTAAGCTCCGACACAGGCGCAAAAGTTATGGCAGAGGTTGTTGGTTTTAAAAAAGATAGAATTTTGCTTATGCCCTATGCTAATATGAGCGGCATTTCCGCAGGCAACTTTGTTAGAAACACGGGCAAACGTTTAAGCCTTACGGTTGGGCAATTTTTAAAGGGCAGGGTTATAGACGCCCTTGGAAACCCAATTGATGGCAAAGGCGATTTTATTGGCGGAACACAATATTGTGTGCAAGATAACCAACATATTAACCCGCTTTCACGGCCGCCTATAAGAGAGCGCATGGAATTTGGTATAAAAGCGATAGACGGCCTTTTAACCATAGGTAAAGGCCAGCGTATAGGCATTTTTGCAGGTTCGGGCGTTGGAAAAAGCACGCTTATGGGCATGATAGCAAAAAACGTTAAGGCAGATATAAACGTTATAGCGCTTGTTGGCGAGCGCGGCCGTGAGGTTTTAGAGTTTATTGAACGTGATTTAGGCGAAGAGGGAATGAGCCGCAGCGTGGTTGTTGTTGCAACGTCAGACCAACCCGCAATGCTTCGCAAACAGTGCCCTGCGGTTGCAACGGGCATTGCCGAATATTTTAAAAACCAAGGCATGGACGTTTTACTTATGATGGACAGCCTAACACGCTTTGCGATGGCGCAACGTGAAATAGGCCTTGCAATTGGCGAGCCGCCCGTGGCAAGGGGGTATACACCCTCTATCTACGCTGAACTGCCAAGGCTTTTAGAGCGAAGCGGAAACTTTGAAAAAGGCAGTATAACAGGCGTTTACACAGTGCTTGTTGAGGGCGATGACACAAACGAGCCCATTGCCGATACCGTTCGAGGTATTTTAGACGGGCATATAGTGCTTTCTAGAAAACTTGCGGCGGCTAACCACTTTCCCGCAATTGATGTAAGCAACAGCGTTTCAAGGCTTATGGTGGAAATTGTAAACGAGGAACACCGAAAAACAGCGGCACGTTTAAGAGACACGTTAAGCACATATGAAAAAAGCGAAGATTTGGTTTCAATAGGCGCATACAAAGAGGGTTCTAACCCTAAACTCGATGTTGCGCTTAAAAAAATAAATGGCATTCAAGATTTTTTAAAACAGGATATAAACAAGGCTTTTACTTACGAAAAAACTGTAAATATGATGGACACATTAACTTAAAATACATGCTTTGTACATTTAAGGAAAGGTAATTAAATATGAAAGATTTTGCGTTTAATTTACAGCCGGTTTTGGGCTACAAAAACCAAGTGCTTGAAAATTTGCAAAGTGAATATGCAATTACGCTAGCGGATGTTAAAAGAAACGAGCAAAAATTAGAGCAAATTATCAATTCACATATCACACACAACGCACAATTTCGAAAAAAAGAAAAAGAGGGCATAACAATTGCCCAGGCAATGCAATTTGAAAACGGCCTTAGGGTTTTAGAGCTTGATATTAACCAGCAAACACAGCGCCTTGAAAATTCGCGTTTAGTGGCAGAAGAAAAGCGAAAAGAAATGTTGCAAGCAAAAACAGACGCACAAGCGCTTGAAATTTTAAAGGAAAAAGACGAAGAGGAATATAAAAAATTAAAACTTAAAGAAGACGAACTATTTATTGACGAATTTGTATCACTACAGCGCTTTGAAAAAAAGAGCGCGAATTAAATTACTCTCTAATCATTCTTATATAAATTAATATTAAGAAAGGAGGTGTAACAATGAATGCAACACAAATGTCTATGCAAACAATGGTAAACATTACAGAGCAATTGCCAAAGCCGCAAAGCAATACAAGTAAGGCGGAAAATAGCACGGATAGAAAATCTTTTGATGATTTACTTAAAGAAAAAACCACAAGCCAAAATAACGAGCAAATAAATAGCCAAACAGCGCAAAGCAAACCCACGAATGATGACGAGAGCGTTCAAGACGAACAAGTTATTTCGGCGCAGGCATCCGGTTTTATGGCGCAAATTAATGCAAACAGCCAAAATGTTCAAATGGTAGATTTATCAAATTACACAACAAATGCACAAACATTAAATTTCACCGATGTTAATATGCAAAACACGAACGGCCAAAACATGCAAACACAACACCAGCAAGGCCAAAACCCCGCCGGTGAAATAGCACAGGGCGCAATGCAAAATGCAAGCGAAACCCAGCAAGCCCAAAGCGCCAACACAGATAAAGTGCAAATTTCCGCAAAAGGCATAAACGAGCAAGAAGTTTTGGCAGACGAGGAAACCTCGCTTAACAATTATATGCAAACACAGCTTTTTAAAGATGTTAAAAGCACGCCGATAAAAGTGGCACAGCCGCAAACGCTAGATACAACGGCAGATGCCTTTGATACAAATTTATACAAAGCTATTAGCGAGGCGGATTTAGCCGGAGCAAACAAAATTATATTAAACTTATCGCCTGCTAATTTGGGTAATGTAACCGTTGAGATGAGCACAACCCCTGAAGGCGTTTTGAATGTTGTTTTAATTGCCGAAACCGATGCTGCAGCAAGGCTTATAAACGAAAACTCATCAAAACTTGGCGCAATGCTTTTACACACAAACGCAGAGCAAGTTAAAGTTGAGATAATGCAAGTAGAGCAAGGCGAACAAAGCCAATATAACAGGCAAGATGACCCAAACAGGCAAAGCAGAGGCAACGACGGCCGCGGTAATTCACAAACGCAAAAACAACAAGAAACAAACGAAATTGATTTTATGCAAAAGCTAAGGCTTGGCCTAGAACAAGCACAATATAGCAGCGCATAGGAAAGGCAAGAAAAATGAGCGATTCAATTTATGGAACAAGTGGAATAAGCGCAAATTATTTCGGTTCTTCCGATTACAGCTATGCGCAAGGTTCATCGGCGCTTGATGCCCAAACACTGCAATATTTAACGCAAAACGATATTACAATTAATCCACAAGGCACAACTTCAAGCTTAGAATTTGAAGACTATATGCTTTTGATGATTAAGCAATTGCAAAGCCAAACAATGGATAACGCTATGGACACAACAGACATGCTTAACCAATTGGTGCAAATGTCATCTGTTCAAATGATGGGCGCGCTTCAAGAAACAATGCAGGCAATGGCGCTTAGCACTAACATGACATACGCGGCATCACTTGTTGGCAAAGAAGTTACCGTTGGCGCTGCCGACGAAAACGGAAATTTGAAAGAAATTGTTGGCACAGTTACCGCAACAGGCACATATCAAGGCATAAACGTCATCTTTTTAGGCGAAGACATGTACGCATTAAACGATATTATGGCGGTTGGCCGCTTACCCGAAGCGCAGCCAGAGGCACCAGAGGGCGATAGCGAAGCAGGCGAGGATACAAATACCGACAACTCTTTAGATGAAGTTACAACATAATATAAGTTTGTATTTCAAAACAAAGCAAGAAATTAGTAATCCGTAATATCAACAATAACTACAAAAACTAAAAAGGAGGCGGCAGTTAATGGTAGACATTACCAAACAGGCCATGTTATCACGTGCTATTTCTTCTGCCACTCCGGCAAATAGCACAAACACAAAAAACATTACTGGGGCAAATACAAATGTGCAATCTACGGCGTTTAAAGATTTACTTCAAACTAAAATAGATAGCGCAAATACCACAATTGAATTTTCAAAACATGCACAGCAACGCCTTGAGGAAAGAGGCATTGATTTAAGCGATAATTTGCTAACAAGCCTTAGCGATAGCGTTGCAAAAGCAAGCGAAAAGGGCGCAAAAAACATACTTGCAATGAGCGAGCAAAGCGCATTTATAATCAATGTGCCCACAAACAAAGTTATAACGGCAATGAACCAAAGCGAAATGAAACAAAATATTTTCACTAACATTGATAGCGCAGTTATCCTTTAAGAGCAGGACCGTATGGATGCTCTGAAATTTGCCCGAATGGTAAATTTCTATACGGCGCACAATGGCAATAAAAAGGAGATTTTTATGGCATTATCAAGTGCAATGAGCTCCGGCATAGCCGGCTTAAAAGCTCATATGAGCGCTTTAAATGTAACAGGTAACAACGTTGCTAACGTTAATACCTACGGCTTTAAAGCAGGCCGTGTTACCTTTAAAGAAACAGTTTATTCAACACAGCAAGCCGGTTCCGACGGCAGCGAGCTTACAGGCGGCACAAACCCCATGCAAACAGGCTATGGCGTTAATATCGGCACAATAGATTTAAACATGGCAACACAAAGCCTTGAATCCACAGGTTTTGCAACAGACGTTGCAATCCAAGGCGACGGTTTCTTTCTTATTGGCGATAAACTTGGCGTTGAAACCGATAGCTTAGCATCACTTGATTTCTCACGTGTTGGCAATTTTCGCTTCGATGCAAACGGCTATTTTGTAGATGGCTCGGGCGGTATTGTTTACGGCTTTGTAACAACAAACGCCGCCGACGTTGACGGCGACGGCGAAGTTGACGACAAAACAGCAGACGCAGGCGGCAACGGCTTTGTAACAAGCACACAACTTGTTCCAATAAGGGTGCCATTAGAAGTTACACAAGCATTTTTAGATGCAAACCCCGGCGTATCGCGCAGTTTAATTACACAAGCCTTTATGGATGCAAACACAACCCCCGAACAATTAAACCCGGCGCTAACCGGCATTAACATTGGCGATATTATCGACATGGCAGACCCGGCATATGCTGGCCTAAACGGCGCAAGCCTAACAACGCAAAACCTTGTTACACAAGCGTTTATAGACGATAACCCGGCAAATGCCACAATTGCGGCGCTTACTGTGGGCGATGTTATTGATATAACAGACGCAGCTTATGCAGGCGCAGATTTTACAAATGTAGGCACACAAACCCTTGTTACACAAGCATTTTTAGACGACAACACAACCCCCGAAACACTAAACCCGGCGCTTGCGGCTTTAGCAGTGGGCGACCAAGTTGACCCGGCAGACCCTGCAATTGCTGCCTTAAACGGCTTAGATTTACTTGCTGTTGAAGGTTTGGCGGTTGGCGATGCTATTTACCCGGGAATTGATGCCGCAACAGGCACGAATACATATGGCGCACTTGTTGGCATTGAAGATTTAGGCCCTATTGAAATGGAAAGCATTAGTGTAGACCAAGGCGGCGTAATTAAAGGCATAAACAAACAAACGGGCGAGCCCGTTGTTGTTGGCATTATTGCCTTGGCAAATGTTACAAACCCCGCAGGCTTAACCCATACAGACGGGCCATATTACCAAGCGCTTGGAAGCACAGGCCCAATAAGCGTAACAACACCGGGCGGCTCATTAAGCGGCTATTTAAACAACGATGTTGGCGCAACCCCCGATACACTTTTAGGGCAAACCACGGTTACATTAATGCCCAACTTCCTAGAACAAAGCGGAACAGACCTTGCAACAGAATTTGCAAACATGATTTTATACCAACGCGGATACCAAGCAAACACAAGAATTGTTACGGTTGTTGATACAATGCTTGAAGAGCTTATCAACATGAAACGATAATTAATTTTATTCACAAGGTGGCAAAGGGCGAAAAGCTTCGCCCTTTGCACCTAAAGTTAAATATATGTAAAAAACAAAAATATAATTTGATTATATTTGAAAAAAATTATATAATATAATGAAGGATATGTTTTTACATATAAAATAAATTAGAAAATGCCTGTGGCATTACAAATTTTTGTTAGGGAGAGAGAACTATGATAGTTTTAAGAAAAATGAATAATGAGGTTTTTTTAATAAACCATCGCCAAATAGAATGCATAGAGCTTATTCCCGAGTGCAAAATTGTAATGATGAACCGCAGTTATTATATAGTAAGAGATACAGCGGAGGAAATTATTCAAAAAATTTCCGATTACAATGCAAAAGTTCAAGATATTCACCGTGAAATTATTATAGGAAAAAATGATTAACAAATGGCTTTTTTATAAATTAAAAATTCGCAAAGGGGAAATACAATGAATATTTTATATTTAATCGGCGTTGTTATAGCCATTGTTTTTATATTGTTTGGTATAACGGTAGATATGAGCGACGGCTTTTCATTTATGATTGGAAACCTTGAGAGGTTTTTCGATTTATCCAGCGTACTTATAGTTATTGGCGGCACTTTGGCTGTTGTTATAGCGGCCTACCCTAAAATTGCCGTTAAATCTATAAAGCATTTTAGCATACTTTTAAAAGCAAAAGCATACGATCCAAACGCATATGTTGAAAAACTTATTGATATAGCACAAATTGCAAGGAAAAACGGCCTTTTGGCGCTTGAAGAAAAAGCAAATGCCGAAACCGACCCGTTTTTCAAGCAAGCTATAATGCTTATTGTTGATGCGAACGACCCGGAAAGGGTTAGAAACGTTTTACAAAACGATATAGAGCAAACCAGTGAACGGCATTTCAGAACCATAACCATGTATTCAAGTGCCGCAGGTTCCGCGCCTGCCTTTGGTATGATAGGTACGCTTATCGGCCTTATAAATATGCTTGCAGGCCTAGATGGCGGCAGTATGGATAGCATTGGCCCGTCAATGTCTGTTGCGCTTTTAACAACAATGTACGGCTCTATTTTGGCACACGTTGTGTTTACGCCGATAGCCACAAACCTTACAGCAAGAGATGAAGAAGAAATTTTATGCAAACAAATTGTTGTAGAGGGCATAATGGCAATTCAAGCAGGCGAAAACCCCAAATTCTTGCGTGAATTCTTGCTTGTTTTCATGAACCAAAAATTGCGTGATAAAGAGGGCGCTGCAAAAGGCGGCGATAAAAAAGGCAAAAAAGAAAAATAATACATAAAAAATTAAGCTATAATTTAATGAAAGGAGGGCATAAATATGGCAAAAAACAGAAAAACCGTTAGCGGCGCTAACTGGATGGACACCTATGGCGATATGGTTACTTTGCTACTGTGCTTTTTTGTTATGATGTTTTCGATGTCCTCTGTGAGTGAGGAAAAATACCAAGCGCTGGTTGAATCGTTTAACCCCGAGGCCACAATTGAGGGCTTTAGCGAAATTATTGAAAACCCCGAAGATGTACAAGTAGGCGAAAGCGAAGACCCCACACAAGAACAAGTTGAAGAGGATTTACAACAGCTTTATGAAGAGGTTACGGCATATGCAAAAGCTGCCGGAATTGAAAGAGAGCTAAGCATAAAACTAGGCGACGGCTATGTGTTTATATCGTTCCAAGACGCAGTATTTTTCGATCCCGATAGCTATATTTTAAGGGCCGAGGGCGAGGAAGTTCTTGATAATATAGCCATTGCAATCGGTCAGGTTCAAAGCTCTATTGATGCTATTGAAGTATTAGGGCACACAGCGCAAGCGGTTGCAAATTCACCTAACCAAATTCTTGCAGATAGATTTTTAGCGTCAGACCGTGCAACGATAATTACAATTTATTTACAAGAAAAAAATATTATAGAACCCGCTAGGATTTTAAGCGTTGGCTTTGGGCAATGGCGGCCGGTTACAGGCAATGAAAACGAAGAAGAACGCCAACAAAACCGCCGCGTAGAACTTGTTATTAGCGGCTTTACGCCCGATGGTGAAGTTAAAGACGAGCTTGAAGAATATTATGAGATGATAGAGGGCGGCTCTGATGAAATTCCCACAGACCTAGTAGACGATACACAAGACACTGCGCAAAGTGAAGTGCAAAGTGAGGCACAAAGCACTGCTGAAAATGATGCCGAAAACACAGATAGCGAAAGCGAAAACAGCGCTGAGGGCGAAGAATAAACATTTAAAGTTTTTATTAACTTTTTAATAATGTAAATTATTTTATAGAATATTTTTATGTTTGGGGGGATGAATTTATGGCGGAAGTATTATCGCAAAGCCAAATAGATGCTTTGCTGAATGCGGCAAAATCGGGCGATGGGCCTGCACAGGAAACAAGTGATTCCGCGGAAAAAAAATATCGCAAATACGATTTTTACAGTCCTCGAAAATTTACTAAAGATAGGCTTAGAATTATTAACGGTGTTTTTGAAAACTATACAAGGGTTATAAATTCAAGGATAAACGGGCTTTTGCATACATCGTGCGAAATTAGCGTAGAGGGCGTAGAAGAACAGCGCTATTATGAATTCTCAAACGCTTTAACCGAGGGCGAAGTTATTGCTATTTCCGATGTTTTTTTCAAAGACGGCACCACTGATGAAACAAATGTGCTTTTTCACTATTCAACACCGCTAATGCTTAGTATGATGGATAAGCTTATGGGTGGCTCGGGCGAGGTTGATTCTAAATATTTAACATCGTATAATTTTACAGACCTTGAACTGCAATTATATGAAAGCCTTGTGCAAGACATGATAAATGTTTTGGGAACAAGCTGGGAAAGCTATATAGATATAGATTATAAATATAGACGAACAGAGATAAACCCAACGCTTGTGCAACTTATAAGCCTTGATGAAACCGTTGTAATTGTTTCAATAAAAATGGAATTTCCAAATGCAAGCGGTAGCATGAATATATGTTTGCCGGGCATGCTTTTAACCAATATTTTCTCTAAGATATCCTCTCTTAATAAATGGGGTAGAAACATAGGCGATGATAATTCTGACGATATCATGGATATTTTAAGAGATTCGGAAATGGAAATTACGGCGGAACTTGCAAGAACACAGCTTAAACTTAGCGATATTAATTCACTTAAACCCGGCGATATTATTGATTTAAGCCACCCGATTAGCGAACCTATTTTCCTTTATGTTGGCGGAAAACAATGGTTTAGTGCAAAGATGGGCGCACAAAACAACAATGTTGCGGTTAAGGTAAAAGACACCTATCATAAACAAGGAAGAAGGGACGAGTAAAACAATATGGAACTAAATGTTTTCAGCCCCATGGAACTGGACGCCATAGGCGAAATAATGAATATAAGCCTTGGCTCATCTGCAACGGCTGTATCTAATATGCTTGATGAAAGGGTAGATATAACTACCCCAATAGCAAGTACAGTAAAAGTTGAAGATTTTGAACTGGGCGAGGTTGACCCTGCAATCGGCGTGGAAATTAGATATGTAGAGGGCATTGAGGGTAGCAACCTGATGATGCTAAAACGCGACGATGTGCGCGTTATTGTAAACATTTTAATGGGTAGCGATATACCCGATGAAGAATTTGTTTTAGACGATTTAAGTATCAGCGCTGTTTGCGAAGTTATGAACCAAATGATGGGCGCGGCAAGTACCGCTTTATCAGATTTTTTGGAAAAAACAGTTAATATTTCAACACCTAAATCATTTATGCTAGATGATTTAGCAGCCTTTAAAAAAGAGTATTTAAATTTTGAAAGCGATGTAATTGTTGCCGTAAGGTTTAAACTTTCAATAGAGGGCAAACTGGAAAGCGAATTCTTCAACGTTATGCCACTTTCTTTAGCGCAAGAATTGCTTAAAGGCTTTGGCCTTGGCGATGAGCTTAGCGCACAACCGGCGCAAACACAACCGGCGCAAACAACGCCTGCGCAAGAACAAGGCGGCGCAACATTAAGCCAAGATGCTATTGAAAAAATGATGGCACAATCTTCAGGGGCATCTACGGAAAGCGCAAGTGCACCGGCACCGCAAAGCGGCGCAAGCATGAGCCAAGAAGAAATAGAAAAAATGATGGGCACCGGCGCACCGGCGCAAAGTGCACCGCAAGCAAGCGCGCCACCTGCGCAAAGCGGCGCAAGCATGAGCCAAGAAGAGATAGAAAAAATGATGGGCACCGGCGCACCGGCGCAAAGCGCACCACCACCGCAAGCGCCGTTAAGCGCACCCGCAGCACCAACAGGGGCGTTTTCGGCAGACCAAATGTCGCAGATGATGAACCAAATGATGCAAATGCAAGCTATGCAAATGCAAATGCAAATGCAACCGGGCACGATGCAAAATATGGCGACATATCACCAAGACCCAAAACTTATAAACGCACAAGCGCCCGAACTTCAAAGCCTAAAGGCAGATACACAATTAAACGAAAGCCAAGCGCAAAATTTAGATTTAATTATGGGTGTGCCGCTTGAAGTTAGCGTTGAAATCGGAAGGACACTTCGCAAAGTTGAAGATATTTTAACATTCTCAAAAGGCTCGCTTATTGTTTTAGATAAGCTTGCAGGTGAACAAGTAGATTTGTTTGTAAACGGAATGTGCGTTGCAAAATGCGATGTTGTTGTTATAGATGATAATTTTGGCGTTAGAATTACCGAGGTTTTAAAAACACCCTCACTTGTTGATGGCACTTTAAAATTAGAAAAATAAATATATACATTACAAAAATTTAATTTGAAAAGGATGATAGAGCAATGGCTAAAATTTTAGTAGTAGACGATGCAGCTTTTATGAGAAAAGTTATTAAAGACACATTGAACAAAAACGGCTTTACAGATGTTACAGAAGCGGTTGATGGCAAAGATGCAACAGAAAAATACTTTGAAATTAACCCCGATTTAGTGCTTATGGATATCACTATGCCAAATATGGACGGCCTTGAAGCGCTTAAATTTATTCGCGGCAAAGATGCCAATGCAAACGTTGTAATGTGCTCTGCTATGGGGCAAGAGGCAATGGTTGTTGAAGCTGTGCAAGCAGGCATTAAAGATTTTATCGTTAAACCTTTTAAAGAAGATAGGCTTATGAAAACGGTAACATCAATTTTAGGCACCCCATAATTTTATGATAGAGGATTTATTTAGCCTTTTTAGCGTAATAATTATTATTGTGGTAGTTATGGCGCTTGCATACTTATTTACACGTTATGTTGTGGGCCGTTTGCCACAAAGTGGGCTTATTGGCACCGCCGGCACAAAACCCAGAAAAAAACGTATTACGGTTTTAGAGCAAGTTGTTATTGGCAAAGAACAAAGGCTTGTGCTTGTTAAAATGGATGATACAGCGTTCTTTTTGGCTGTTTCTTCCACAGGGGTAAGCACGCTTAAGGAAATTGGCAGCGAACAACTAAAGCAATGGCAACATGAAGATGAAGCACTATTAAGCGAATTGCCGCCGGATTTTCAAACATCACTGCGCAACGCTATAAGCAATTATAAAAACAAAGGGGGCAAAGCGTAAGCTTGTGGATGCATTAATTAATGTAAACGGCGAAAATATTCAAACGCTGCAAATTTTACTTTTAACAACACTTATAACGCTTTTACCCTCAATAATTGTTATGATGACCTCATTCACGAGGTATGTTATATCGTTTTCGTTTTTGCGTTCGGCGCTTGGCACACAGCAAAATCCACCTAATATGGTTTTAATTGGCATGGCTTTGTTTTTAACGCTTTTTACAATGGCACCCGCACTTGATGAAATTCAACAAACAGCATATGAGCCATTTTTAGCAGAAGAGATAAACCAAGAAGAATTTATTGAAATAGCACAAGTTCCACTAAAAGAGTTTATGCTAAGGCAAACAGAACCGGGAAGCCTTGAAATGTTTTGCGAGCTTTCGGGAACACCGATACCGCAAACAGACGAAGAGGCAATTGCCCTACCGCTTACAACTGTTGTTCCCTCTTTTATGACAAGCGAGCTTAAACGTGCATTTGAAATTGGCTTTGTTTTATACATTCCGTTTGTTTTAATTGATATTATTGTTGCCTCAACGCTTATGAGCATGGGCATGATAATGCTTCCACCCGCTATGCTTTCAATGCCGTTTAAATTGCTTTTGTTTATCGCGCTTGATGGCTGGCAGCTTTTATTCTCGCAACTAATAACCGGTTTTAATTAAGGGGGCGTATAATGGAAATTGTAGACATTATGCGCGAGGGCGTTGGCGTTGCGCTTCGCCTTGCCGCACCGCTTTTATTAACAAGTATGGCGGTTGGCGTTCTTGTGGCAATTTTTCAAGCGGTTACACAAATTCACGAGCAATCGCTGGCGTTTATATTAAAACTTGTTGTAATTGTTGTGGTATTGCTTTTGGCAGGCGGTTGGATGCTTGAAACTTTGTTAGATTTTACTCGCTCTTTGTATGCGCAAATGTAAAGGTTGTTGTTAATGGATTTCACACAGCTGTTTTTATTTGAATTAATAGTGGCAAGAGTATCCGGGTTTATAATTTTCAGCCCGCTTTTTGGGCGAACGAATGTAAACAATTTTGTTAAAGCAGGGCTTATACTTGTGCTTAGTGTTTTTGCTTACGGCACAATTTCAACGCCAGTTACGCCGCCTGAAAACACAGTACAACTTGTTTTTGCATTGTTGCCGGAGTTTTTCTTTGGCTTTGCTTTGGGCTTTATAATGCAATTATTCTTTATGGTGGTGCAATTCGGCGGCGAGGTTATAGACGTACAAATGGGCCTTACCATGGCGCAGATGTACGACCCCACCACGCAATCACAAATGAGCGTTACATCATCATATTTAAACGTATTATTTGTTTTAATTTTCTTTGCACAAAACGGGCATTACACATTAATGCGCATAATTTTAACCTCGGGCAATATAGTAAATTTTGGCGCGGCAACATTTAATGAAAACATAACGCCATATTTAGTAGAGCTATTTTCCACCTGTGTGGTGCTTGGCGTAAAGCTTGCAATGCCAATTTTGGCGGCAGAGCTTTTAGGCCTTGTGGGTATGGGCATATTAATGAAAGCAATTCCGCAAATAAACGCTTTCGTAATTAATATAGATTTAAAAGTTTTAATTGGGCTTGTGCTTTTATTTGCACTTTTTGTGCCTATGGGCGAATTTATACTGCAAGTGGAAATGGATATGCTTAACAGTTTAAGCCAAGGCGTAAGAATTTTAGCGGGCACATAATATTTGTAAAAAAAGCATAATAATTTTTGGGTATTTTCGGGCGTTCAAGAAACGCAACCGTTAAAAAATGCAAAAATGTTTTCGCTTTACTTGTAATAGAAAAACAATACCGCAAAAAGAAAAGCGATATCTGCTAAAAATAACTATGCGTGTGAACATAAGGGGGTGGGCAAATGCCAAGTGGCGAAAAAACCGAACGTGCCACCGCCAAAAAACGCCGAGATGAAAGAAAAAAAGGCAATATTTTTTTAAGCAACGATGCAGTTACCGTTGCAGTTTTAATTACAGGTTTTGCGGTTTTATTTATTACAGGCGGCTTTATAATAGAGCAAATTAACGATTTTTTACAGTATTGCTTAAATTTTCAATCAAAATTACAAACAGGGCAGTTATACGGCAATTTAAATGAGCTTGTTATGCAAATGTTAAAAACTTTGGCTTTTGTGGTTGGCCCGTTTTTCGGTGCATGTATAATTGCGGCGCTGGGCACAACATTTTTTCAAACTAAACTGCTGTTTGCGCCCGAAGCAATCAAACCAAAATTCAGCAAATTAAACCCAATAGAGGGCTTTAAAAGGCTTTTTAGCATACGAAGCATAGTAGATGCCGTAAAAGGGCTTTTAAAAATTGGAATTTTGCTGTTTATAATATATACATTTTTATCGGGGATATTACTTTCTTTAAGCCGTTATTTTTATTTAGATTTGCGTGTTGCATCTGCCGAAATTTTCAGCAGCGCGTGGGAGATGATTTTGCAAATTTGCCTTGCATATGTAATTCTTGCGGGCGCAGATTTTTTCTACCAATGGTGGGATTACGAGCGCAAAATGAAAATGACAAAGCAAGAAGTTAAAGAGGAATACCGCCAAATGGAGGGCGACCCCAAAATAAAAGGCAAAATTAAAGAAATGCAGCGTAAAATGGCACAAAGCCGCATGATGCAACAGGTAAAAGCGGCCGATGTTATTATAAAAAACCCAACGCATTTTGCCGTTGCTTTAAGGTATAAACACGAAGTTGATAACGCCCCGATTGTTTTGGCAAAAGGGCAAGATGAAATGGCAAAACGCATATTAAAAGAGGCCGAACTTCACGGCGTAAAAGTAATTGAAAATGTACCGCTTGCAAGGGCGCTTTATGCAAAAAGCGAACTTAACCGTGAAATACCGGGCGAACTTTACAATGCCGTAGCAGAAGTGCTTGTATATCTATATGGCCTAAACAAAGGTAAAAATAAACCAATAAGCTAGTTTTGCATAATATATTTATAGCAAAAGCCGGCAAAAGTAAATTTCAACAACATTAAAATATGCGGTGAAATTTCGCTTTAGTAAACACAATTCAAATGTTTTCATTTTGGAAAGTAGGAATAAACGCTAAATGAGAAAAATACTCGACAATTCAGTATCGCTGGCAGTGGTAACAGTTGTCATATTTTTAATTTTACCGTTGCCTCCCCAATTGTTAGATATCTTGCTTATTATTAATATCTCGCTTTCAATTATGATATTGATGATAACCATGAATATAAAAGAAAGCCTTGAGTTTTCAATTTTTCCATCATTGTTATTGATAACCACTTTATTTAGGCTTGCCTTAAACGTTTCTTCAACAAGGTTAATTCTTCGCGATGGCGGCTATGCCGGCAATGTTATTTTAGCTTTTGGTAATTTAATTACGCAAGGAAATATAGTTATAGGCATAATTATATTTTTAATTATAGTTTTAGTTCAATTTATTGTTATCACAAAAGGCGCCGAACGTGTTTCGGAAGTTGCCGCAAGGTTTACACTAGATGCCATGCCCGGCAAGCAAATGGCAATTGATGCCGATTTAAGCTCGGGCCTTATAGACGAACAAGGCGCGCGTTTACGCAGGCATAAAATCCAAAAAGAGGCCGATTTTTACGGCGCTATGGACGGTGCCACTAAAATTGTAAAAGGCGATGCAATAATGTCTATTATAATAACCGTAATTAACTTTGCGGCAGGTTTTATAATAGGTTTGGTTGCAGGCGGCGATGTAAACAGCGTTTTAGAAGTTTATTCAACCGCAACAATAGGCGATGGCCTTGTTTCACAATTGCCCTCGCTTATGATATCTACCGCAACAGGCATGATTGTTACAAGAAGCGTTTCGGAAGGCAGTTTAAACACAGATGTTTTAGGCCAGTTTAAAGCACAGCCAAGGGCGCTTATATCAACAGGTGTGGTTTTGGTGCTTTTAGCGCTTATTCCCGGAACACCCACTTTGGCACTTTTAACGGTTGGCCTAGTTGTTGGCGGCGCAGGTTATATGGCGTTAAGGCAACTGCAAGAAGAAAAATTGCAAGAGGAAAAAGCCTTGCAAGAAAGCAAACAGCAACAGGCAATTCCCTCTCAAAGCGAGGCAGATTATTATAAAGATATAAACAATGTATACTCGCTTTTAAATATAGAGCCTATTGAAATGGAATTTGGATACAGCTTAATACCGCTTGTAGATGAAAGCAGCGGCGGTAAACTTATTAACCGCATTGTTATTTTCAGAAGGCAGTATGCACAGGAAATGGGCTTTGTTATCCCTTCTGTTCGCCTACATGATGGCGCAACGCTTGGCACAAACCAGTATATTATAAAAATTCGCGGTGAAGAGGTTGCAAGGGGCGAAATTTTAGTAGATTATTATTTGGCGCTTGAACCCTCGATGCCGGCGGGCGAAATTGACGGCATCGAAACAATAGAGCCTGCCTATGGCATACCGGCACGTTGGGTTTTACCTGAAAACAAAGAGATGGCGGAAATATACGGATACACTGTTATTACCCCATTAACCGTTATGCTAACGCATTTAAGCGAAACCATAAAAACCCATGCGCACGAACTTTTAAACCGCGCAGAAACCATGCAATTAGTGGATAATTTAAAATCCGCCATGCCCGAATTAATAGAAGATGCGATACCGAATATAATAACATATGCCGGCCTTGAAAAAATATTGAAAAATCTACTGCGTGAGGGCGTGCCAATTAAAGATTTAGGCGCAATCTTAGAGGCGATAGTTGATATTAGCACCACATCAAGAGATATAGATACAATTACAGAGCATGTGCGAAGCTGTTTGTGCCGCACAATTACACGCAAGTTTTGCGAAGATGGCCAGCTTAGGGTTGTTACCCTTGATGCAGACATTGAAAAAAGCGTGCTAAGCTCGCTTAGCAAAAACGAACAAGGCGTATTTTTAGCGTTAAACCCCGAAATTATGCAACAAATTGTAACACAATTAGGAGAGGTAAAAAAGAAATTCAGCGATTTACAGCAAACACCAATACTGCTTACAAGCCAAGTAATTCGTGTTTATTTAAGCAGGATGGTGCACCAATTCTATCCCGATTTTGTAGTGCTATCATTTAATGAAATAACAACTAGCGTACAAATTCAGGCAATTGGAAATGTAAGTATGCAAAGCGAGCAAGCAAGTTAGTTTTACTAATTAAAATGCCAAAGCAAAGGACGGTGTTATTATGAATGCGCTTAGCGCGGCACTTAAACAAAATAATAATTCAATAACACAAGATGTGCAAAGCATGGATAACGAGCAATTGTTAATTTTATACAAACAAACCCAAAACGAAGAAATTAAATGGGAATTGGTGCTTCGCTACACAAATTTAGTAAGAAAAATTGCAGTTCAAACCGTGGGGCTTTACTCAAGTTTTGCCCAGTTAGACGACATTGTAAGCGAGGGCGTGCTTGTATTACTTCAAGCCGTAGATAGGTTCGAGCCCGATAAACAAGTGAAATTTGAAACATATGTTTCAAAACGTTTAAGGGGCATGATAATAGATTTAGCCAGAAAACAAGATTGGCTACCGCGAAAAGTTAGGCAAAAAGTTACACAGATAAACAAAGCCACAGATACAGCCTGCGCAAACCTTGGAAGAATGCCCACAAACGAAGAAATAGCGAAAGAAATGGGCATAGAAAAACAAGAGTACGAGGAAATGCTAAGCGATACGGCAGTTACACATATGTTTTCACTTGAAGTGCTTTTAGATACATACGGCAGCGCAAGCGGCAGAATTTTAAGCCCTACAGAAAAAGCAAGCGATTTGCCCGATAGCGTTCTTGAAGAAAAACAACTTAAAATAACATTGGCAAATGCAATAAAAAACCTAAAACAAAATGAACAAATGGTGCTTTCTCTTTATTATATTAACGAACTTACAATGAAGGAAATAGCCGAGGTTATGCAAATAAGCGCACCAAGGGTTTCGCAAATACATTCAAGAGCGATACAAAATTTGCGATATAATATGAAAAAGGCAATGTAAGCATAAAGCCGGCGCAATAATTATTGCAAACAAAAAAAGCAAACGGCAATATATTTGCGGTAAATCTAAATCAAATAATAATTCGCCTCGTTTCTTAACAAATATACCAATCAACCATATTGGAGGAAAATTATGACAAAAGGTTTTTATAACTTAACAAGCGGTATACTCTCGCAAACACGCCGCCTTGATGTAGTTGGCAATAATATGACAAATATCTCTACAGCCGGCTATAAAACCGAAACATATACCGATATTACCTTTGAAGAAGTTATAATACAACTTTCGGGCAATAAACATTTTGATGAAGGCACTGCCATAGGCTCGCATAGCTATGCGCTTGTGCCCGATACATTATATTACGATTACTCGCAAGGAAGTATAGACGAAACAGGCTTGAATTTAGATTTTGCCATTGTTGGCGACGGGTTTTTTCAAATTCAAACCGAAGATGGCACACAGTATACACGTGCGGGCAGTTTTAGCTTAGACAACGAGGGATATCTGTACTTACCTACGCACGGCAGGGTTTTAGGCGCTAACGGCGCACCAATTCAGCTTGCAACCGACAACATCAGGGCAGACGCAAGAGGAAATATTTACAACAATGAAACCGGAGCGCTTATGGGCACATTATCGCTTGTGAATTTTGATGATGTAACAGCACTTGAAAAGCTAGACTCAGGCCTTTTTACTGCGGGCGGTGCTGTGCAAACCCCTGTTGATAACCCGAGTTTTTACTGGAAAGCGGTTGAGGGCTCGAACGTTGACATGACAACAGAAATGGCAAGAATGATAACCGCACAGCGTGCGCTTCAAAGCTCTACACAAATTTTAAAATTATACGACGAGCTTTTGGATAAATCCACAACCGAGATTGCAAGGCTATAAAAACGACAAAACAACAATAAAAAACGAATAAGTTTTATCTATATACAAAAGGAGTTTGCCTTATGATTCAAAGCTTTTATGCCGCGGCGCTAGGGGCGCAACAGCAAATGGAACGCCTTGGCGTTCACGGCAACAATATAGCAAATGTTAATACACATGGCTTTAAAAACGAGGGCGTATCATTCACAGCGGCTATGTATAGCATGGTTGATGGAATTGAGGGGAATGTATTGCCAAAAGGTTCGGGCACAATAATGGCTAGTACGCCTGTTAATTTTGCAATAGGTAGTTTCACACAAACCGCAAGAAGCTTAGATTATGCAATTTTCAGCGAAGGCTTTTTTGCGCTTGAAGAAACCGATGGCACATATTCATACACGCGTGACGGCTCTTTTACCGTAAGCGAATTAGATGGTGAATTCTATTTAGCCGATGGTTTTGGAAGAAGGGTGCTAGATGAAAACTATCAGCCGATTTTGGTAACAGATGAAAGCGCCGCGCTTCCCGTTGGCGTGTTTAATATTCAATATCAAGATGGCATGTTGCATCTCGATTCCGGGCGCTTTATAATAGATCCCGAAAAAAACGGCACAGTAACCCTAAACGAAAATGCCGAGGTTCAACAAGGCTTTTTAGAAGAAAGCAACACAGATTTAGCAAACGAAATGGCAAGGGTAATTGAGGCACAAAGGGCATACGGCTTTGCGCTTTCTATGTTTAGAACGGCCGATGAAGTTGAAACTTCAATAAACGGCTTAATTAGATAAAAGGCGGTGATTAATTGAAACATCTTGAAGAATTCGATATGATGGAACTTGACACAATAAAAGAAATTTGTAGCATAGGCACAGGAAATGCCGCCACTGCGCTTTCGGGAATGATTGGCAAAGAGGTTAAAATTACAGTTCCCGATGTTCGCATAATGGGTTATAACGAGGCTATTGATTGGATAGGTGGCCCTGAATCTATTACCGCAGGCGTGCTTGTTGGTATGAGTAAAGATTTGCAAGGTGTTATTTTAAGCGTGCAACAACTAGAGTTTATTTCAATGCTAACTCGCAATATTTTAGGGCATGATATTAATGCCTATGAAGATTTAACAGAGCTTGAATCCAGCGCACTTGTAGAAGTTGGAAATATTATGATAAGTTCTTTTGTAAGTGCAATTTGTAAGATGGTAGACATAAATATAAAGCAAACTGTGCCGGCATTTGCTGTTGATATGCAAGGTGCAATATTAGCAGTGCCGATGGTACAATACGGAGTGCAATCAGATTACGTGCTTATGGTAGGTGCAGATTTCGTTTGCGATAACGAAGTTGTACCAAGTAGGATAGTATTTTCACCCAGTATAAAATCACTCAATTTTTTGCTTAAAAAATTGGGGGTATTAAATGAGTGATGAAAAACTAACCGTTGGAATTGCCGATATGAAAATAAGCAGGACGGCGGGCGAAATTATAACATATGCACTCGGCTCGTGTATTGGAGTAAGTTTTTATGATGATGTTACAAAAGTAGGTGCATTATTACATATAATGTTGCCGCTTAATATGGAGGCAAACAAAAATGCATCGCCATATAAATATGCCGATAGCGGCATACAAAAAACTATTTCAGAGCTTGTTAAAAACGGCGCATTAAAAAACAGAATTAAAGCGAAAATTGCAGGTGGTGCGCAAATGTTTGCGCTTAGTGCAAACATGGGAAACATAGGCAAACGCAATATTCAAAGCGTTAAATTGCGCTTGCAGCAAGAGGGAATACCACTTTTAAGAGAAGATGTAGGCGGCGAAATTGCACGAACAATGGTTTTAAATGTAAAAACCGGTGAAGTGTTTGTACGCAGTTTCGGAAAGCCGGAATTGAAACTATAACATTGCGAAAGAAGGGAAATTTCATGGCAGATATGCAAAAAAATGAAATACTTTTAGAATCCGGCACAAATGAAATTGGCATAATGGAATTTATTGTTGACGGCGGGCTTTACGGCATTAATGTTGCAAAAGTTACCGAGATAATGCTTTCAAAAGAAGTTAAAAAAATGCCGCATGCACACGAAGACATTGAGGGCGTTTTCAAACCCAGAGATGTTGTTATAACCGTTGTGGATTTGCCAAAATATTTAACAAAACGCGAAGTTGAGAAAAAGCCGAAAGATTTATTTATTATTACACATTTTAATAAAATAGATGTGGCTTTTAGGGTTAATTCCGTAGAGGGCATTAACAGAATTTCATGGAAAGCAATTCAAAAACCGGATCCAACTTTGTTTAGCTCTGCAGACGGCGGCGTTGTAACAGGCATTGCGCACTGCAACGGGCGAATTGTAAGCGTTTTGGATTTTGAAAAAATTGTTGCCGAAATAGCACCGCATACAGGCATACAATTAAGTGAAATTGAAGCACTTAAAGCACGTGAAAACAACAATGTGCCCGTTTGGATTGCAGAGGATTCTTCGCTGCTTTCGCAAATGATAAAAAAAGCGCTTAACGATAGCGGATACAACAATATAAAAATGTTTGATAACGGCGCCGAGCTATGGCAGGCACTGCAAAACTCAAAACAGCAAGGCACATTGCAAAATGATGTAAGCTTAGTAATTACCGATATTGAAATGCCACAGATGGACGGGCACCGTTTAACTAAACTTATTAAATCCAGTGAAGATTTCAGCCACTTACCTGTTGTAATATTCTCTTCGCTTATAACACAGCAAATGCAAATAAAAGGCAAAGAACTAGGGGCAGACGAGCAACTTAGCAAGTCCGAAATAGGAAGGCTTGTAGAAGTTGTAGACAGCTTTGTTTTATAATAAAGCCGCTAAAAAGAAATTAAATTTAAGGTGGGAATATCATGAGCAAAAAATATATTGTGCGCCAGCCTATAAAAAACCTGCATAATGCGGTAATAGGTTACGAATTACTTTATTACGGGGAAAATTCTGCATTCGGAAAAGACGATGAAAACAGTGATTATGCAGCAGCAGATACAATTTATAAATATTTAATGCTCAACAGCGAAAAAGCCTTGCAAGGTAATTTGAATTTTATGACATTTACAACTACTTTGCTTGTGAAAAAAACGCCTAATTTATTTAATAAAGACGACCTTGTTATTCAAATAGATGATAGCGTTATTATTCACCCGCTTGCAATGCATATGGTGCGTAAATATGCCAAAGACGGATATAAAATAGCCGTAAACGAATTTAGATTTGCGCCAAGATATATGGCAGAGCTAAACACTATTGATTATATTAAAATTGATGTTGCAAGCACAAGCGATGTACATATTGCAAATATTATTGAAACAGCTAATAGTTTAAATAAAACTTGCATAGCAATTAAGGTAGATACCGAGGAGCTTTACAATAAAGCAAGCAAATATGAATTTAACGCAATGCAAGGCAGTTTTGTTGGCCAAAAAATTGCAACAAAGGCCCACAGCGGCGAATATCTACAAAGCAATTTCTTCCGTTTAATGGTTGCCGTTACTAAAGACGACCCGGACATCGATGAAATTGAAAGCATTATAAATGTTGATGCCTCGCTTACATACGGCATTTTAAAAGTTGTAAACAGCGTGCATTTTGCGCTTCGTTATAAAGTTACAAATATTAAGCAAGCAATAACCATAATGGGCTTAACGGAAATGAAACGCTGGGTTTACCTTTTAAGCCTTGCCGATAACGATAGCAGCGAAGACAACGAGGCTATAGAGCAGTTTTTACGCTTATCTTTCTTGCGTGCAAGCTTTTGTAGCCATTTAGCGGAACTTCTTAGAACAAATAAACTTTCAAAACAAGATGCTTATTTAATGGGCATGTTTAGCACTTTGCCATATTTAATAGATGCTCCTTTTGAAGAAATTTTAGCGCAAATTCCTATTTTAGATGAAATAAAAGATGCATTGTTAAATAAAGAGGGTTTTGCGGGCGATGTTTACAAATTTGTGCTTGAATATGAAAATGCAAAATGGGAAGAATGCACAGTGCTTGCAGAGCAGTTGAAATTACCTATGGATGAAATTACAAATGTTTACTTTGATTGTGTAAACGAAGTTAATACCATTTGGGATGATTTAATGCGTGAGGAAGAAGAGTTGCCTGAGGGTGTTTAAGTAAGCACTATTTAAATTATTTACCGGGTAAAACAAGTAAAAGTAAATTTGCTCCAATAATTAAAATAATGGGCGATGCACTAATTACACCAAAAGTTTGCCAAAAGCTGCTTTTGTGTGTAATGTGGGCATCGCTTTATAATAGCACAAATATTCAATAAAAAAAATTATTAATTAATGCAATAAAATATCGTCTTAGTGCATTAATATAACGAAAGAGGTGAAAACATGTTGTTTCTTTGTTTGAGCTCAACAGAGGAGCATACGCAACAAGCATACAGCGCAAAGTACCTTGATGAATGTCTTTTAAAGATAGCACAGGAAGATAAAGATGCGCTGGCAGATTTGTATAATGCAACAAACACTGCCGTTTATGCTTTTGCCCTTTCAATTTTGAAAAACACGCAAGATGCACAAGATGTTTTGCAAGATTGTTTTATTAAAATTTACGGTGGCGCAAAAAGCTATACAAGCGCCGCAAAACCGATGGCGTGGATATTAACAATTACTAAAAATTTATGTTTTGTAAAAATGCGGGGCAAAAAGCGCTATGCAGATGAACAAGTTCAAGATTGGCAAGCGCAACTTTCCACAAACGAGGCAATGCAAACAGAAGACAAAATGATTTTGGCTTTATGTATGCAAAACCTCACAGAACAAGAGCGAAACATATTAATTTTACACGCTGTGGCGGGTTTTAAACACCGTGAAATTGCAGAACTATTAAGTTTGCCGCTTGCAACCGTTCTTTCAAAATACAACAGAACCATTAAAAAATTGAAAGAAATTATCGCGAAAGGGGAGGCTTTTTAATGAATAATTACGATGTAGAAAATAAAGTTAAAAAAGCTTTTGAGAGTGCAACACCAAATGTGCTTAATAATATCCTCGCCAACTGCGATAATGCGAAAGGCGATGTAATTATTATGACAAACAAAACATATAACACCAAGAGTAAATTATTAACTTTAGTGGCTTGCGCTGCCGCAGTGGCAATAGTTGCAATTTCAGGTTTTTCGGTATACTCATCTAATTTTGCCGTGCACACAACCGTGCTTTTAGATGTAAACCCCAGCGTAGCAATTGAAACAAACAGCAAAAACAAAGTTGTAAGCACAAATGCTATTAATGAAGATGCACAAAATGTTATTGGCGACATGGATTTAAACGGAACAGATTTAAATATTGCGGTTAATGCAATAATGGGTGCAATGTTGCGCGAGGGTTATATAACACAAGATAAAAACAGCGTGCTTGTAAGCGTTGAAAGTAAAGATGAAAAGCTTAAACAAGAGTTGCAAAGTACACTGGCAACGCAAATTATACAAACATTAGAGCAAGGCGGCGTTGAATCTTCTGTAATTAGCCAAGGGGTGCAAGAAAGTGAAAAAACAAGCATATTAGCGCAAGAAAATGAAATATCCACAAGCAAAGCGCAATTGATTGAAAGCATTATTGCAAGCGATTCAACAAAAACTTTTGAAGAATTGGCGCATTTTAGTGTAAACGATTTAAATATTATTTTACAAAATATAACAAGCGATGTTAATATCGAGGGCACAGTGGCAAGCGGCGAATACGCAGGAAATGAAGAGGCACTTAACGTTGCGCTTGCAGATGCGCTGGTTGCAAACGGCACACAAACCGATACAGATATTGAACTTGATGCTGAAAACGGCATTATGGTTTACGAGGTTGAATTTAAGGCAAACGGCATGGAATATTCATACGATATAAACGCTGTAACGCTTGAAATTGTAAAAATTGAAACAGACGTTGACGACGATGACGACATGGACGATGATATGGACGACGATGACGACATGGATGACGACGACATAGATGATGACGATATGGACGACGACTTTGACGACAACGACAACGACGACTTTGACGACAACGACAACGACGACTTTGACGATGATGACTATGACGATTACGATGACGACGACGATGACGACGATGACTATGACGACTACGACGACGATGATGGCGACGATGACGACGACTAATATTTATTTTAAACAATAGCTGAAAATAAAAAGCAAAATATTTACACAAAACAATATAAGCCGTTAAAATATGGCATAGCTATTAATAATAAAAAAACCAAAGCGAGAATTTAAACTCACTTTGGTTTTTTGTTGTAAATGTAATTTAGTAGCTTAAAAACAGATAAATAGTTTAATGAAAAATATCAATTTTAAACTTTTTGTTTAATATATGTTTTGCTTAATTCATTGTAATTTTTCAATTTGCCTTTGAAGTAATTGAGGCGAGAAACTGTAAGAATATGCTGTTTCCTGAGTGATTTTACCCTCTTTTAAAAGGTTTAGAATACTCATGTCCATGCTAAGCATACCCTGAGAGCCCGAGCTTTGTATCATTGAGTTAATTTGGTGTGTTCTGCCATCACGTATAAGCGTTCTTATAGCGCTGTTACAGTGCATAATTTCAAAAGCGGGTATCATTGTTCCATCTACCGAGGGCAATAGCTGTTGGCATACAACTGTTTGCAATGCCATTGAAAGTTGCATACGTATTTGCTCTTGCTGTGAAGCCGAGAAAGAGTCTACAAGGCGGTCTATAGAATTTGCGGCGCCAAGGGTGTGAAGTGCAGATAATATATAGTGCCCTGTTTCAGAGGCGGTTAATGCTGTTGTGATAGTGTCGGAATCGCGTAGTTCGCCTATTAAAATTACATCGGGGCTTTGGCGCAAAGCCGCCCTTAGTGCATTTGGGTAATTTTCGGTGTCAAGCGATATCTCACGCTGGCTAATAATGCTTTTATCATGTGAATGCAAATATTCAATAGGATCTTCAAGCGTAACAATATGTGTGTTGCGGTTTTTGTTAATTCTATCTAAAATACAAGCGAGCGTAGTGGTTTTACCGCTTCCTGCAAGGCCTGTTATAAGAACAAGGCCACGCTGTTTATCGGCAAGTTTAAGCACTTCCTCGGGTATGCCAAAATCGGCAGGATCCGGCAAATTAAACGGCACAACACGAATAACAGCCGCAAGCGAACCGCGCTGTTTATATGCGTTCATTCTAAAACGTGAAATACCTTTAAGCGCAAAAGAAAAATCATCATCACCGCGCGAATATAACAAAGCAAGATCACGCCCTGCCATATTGTATAAATCTTTGATAATTGCCTCTACAGTTTGGGGAATTAAACGTTCTTTTGTGATATTTTCAATTTTTCTGTTAATTTTGCAACTTACGGGCCTACCCGATATAAAAAATATATCCATTGCGCCCTTAGCAACAACATCTTTTAGAAGTTCGGTTAAATCCACAGATATTCTCCATTCTGCCGCACAGTGTTTTGTATAAATATATTATACTCAAAGCCTAAATGCGGTATAAAATTTTTATGGTTCAAAAAGCGGCTTGCGTTATTCTTTAGGGGAAGATTGCCACTTTAAACGTTGTATATTATCCTGTTTATCAAACGGGAAAAATATTTGTGCTAAAAAAATCTTATCTTCGTCTATTTCAATTTCATAGCTTACAATTAAACCGTTTTCGCTCTCAGGGGTTGCTACAGTAAAATTTTCTTTAGCAAAGGCGGCTGCAAGCGTGCTTTCATCATTCAAAAGCCAAATTTCATATAAACTCATTAATGTTTCTTCCGCTAGTGCATCTGCTTTATAAAATGCGCTTGTGGCGTTAGCCGCACGCTCTGAGAGTTTATAATCCGCTTTTGCGCCTGAAAGAATAAGTAGCGAAAATGAGGTTATTAGCAAAATTACAAAAATAGTAAGCAGCGATACAACGCCTATGCTTATTATAGCTTGCCTTTTTTCTTCTTTCATGTTACGCCCCCTTTTGCATTTTCCAAAAAGCGCATAACACCAATTTCATAAATAATAACATCGCCGTTTTTAACGCATATATTTGCACTTTGCATGTTATTTTGTGAAGGATTTATAACTATAACTGTGCTGTAAACAGCATTTTGAATATCAGTTTCAAGCCAGTTTTCATCGTAGTGAACGGTTAAATTTTCGCTGCTGTTAATCTCTAGCATTTGCGCTAAATCTTCGGCATTGCCCTCGCTTGCTTTAAAGCTTTCCGCCGCATTTTGTGCCGACAAAACTGCCATTGAAAGCATATTGCTTTCATTTGAAATTATATGCCCATTTGCAAAAATTGAAATGCAAACAGCCGCCATTATGAAAAAAAACAGGCAATTTACGATAAGCTCCACCAAAAAATGGCGGCTTTGAGAGCTTTGTGTTTTCATTGCACCGCCTCGCTTTCATAAGTGGGCAAAAACACTTTAGAGGTAAAAATATTACCGTCTTCGCTTTGGGTGGTAATTAAAAGCATACTGTTTTCATCAATTTCAAGTTGCATTGCGGCCAAAGGCATAATGTTTTGCCCTGTTCTTGCGGCAACTTGCGCACCTTGTACAACAAGCACCTCGGTTAAATAACCCTCTTCAAGGTATATCCAGTTTTCGTAAGTTCTTTCCCCGATAGTTTGCGTTAAAACAAGGGCACTGTTGCCAAAAAGCTCACGAACGCTTACACTGCCAACAGCGTTGCTTTGGCGCGTTTTTTCCGTTAAATATAAAACAGAAGTGCGAACAGAATAGTTTTCCTGTGAAATTTCAACACCACGTGTATATAAATTTATGCCGATAATACTAATAATTAAAATGCAAACCGTGTAAAGGGCAAAAAGGGCTACAACAAACATTATATCAACAATATGCTTTTGTTTTTGCATGAAATGCCCCTTTCGTTTTGTTTAATATTTTTAGTAAAATGCATTGCATGTTTAATTATTTTATTTAGCGGTGTTTATATATTCGCGGCTTTGCCATAGATAAATGATACCCGATACAGCGGTTAAAATTGCAACAAGCCAGCACATAATATAGGCCAAAATTTGGCTTTGGTAAATGCTTGAACCCGAGCCTTTATTAAAGTAAAGGTCGAATGAATAATAAAGGTAAAACAAAATTATTGTAACCATTTGTAAAACTGTTTTTAATTTGCCCCAAATATTTGCGGCAATAACTTTTCCGTTTGGTGCACTTGCAACTACCATACGAACACCGGAAACCGCAAATTCTCTTGCTAAAATAATTACAATTACTATAGGGTCGCAAGCGTTTAATTGCATCATATATATAAATGCCGTGGTTGTTAGCAATTTATCGGCAAGAGGATCACAAAATTTGCCAAAATCGGTTACAATATTATATTTGCGTGCATACCAGCCATCGAAAAAATCGGTTAAACTTGCAATAATAAATATTATTGCGGCTATTAACATAAAATTTGCGCTGTTGCTGTAAGATGAAAAAAACATGAAAACAGGTATCAATAAAATGCGCAACATCGTTAATTTATTGGGTATATTCATATGGTTTATCCTTTGCTGTTTATTTTGTTTTTGCATATAAATCGTAAATTTCACTGCCGGTTATTTTTACATTTAACATTGTGCCTTGCAAAATGGGTTTATCGCTTTTTACATGTATTAAATTATCTATTTCGGGCGCATCGCCATAACTGCGGCATTCATAGTAATCGGTTTCATCGTTGTATTCATCGCAAATTACAGTAAGCGTTTTGCCAACTTGCTCTTCGCTTTTTTTAAGCGCAATTTCGCTTTGTAAGCGCATAATAATTTCGGCGCGTTTTTGCCGCACCTCTGCCGGCAATTGAGGCCAAGAAGCGGCAACAGTGCCCTCTTCGTCGCTATAGGCAAAACAGCCAAGGTGCTCGAATTCATATTGTTTAACAAAATCGCACAGTTCATTGAAATGCTCTTCGGTTTCGGTTGGGTAACCCGTTATTAATGTTGTGCGCAAAACAATGTTTGGCATTGCGTTTTTTAGCCGACTTAAGGCGCTTAATATAGTTTGTTTTGTGCCTTTGCGGTTCATGCTTTTTAAAACTTCATCATTGATATGTTGAATTGGGATATCGAGATATTTTACAATTTTTTCATTCTCTGCCATAGCCTTAATAAACTCGTCTGTAATGCGTTCGGGGTAGGCGTATAAAAGCCTTATCCATTCGATACCGTTTATTTTGTTAAGTTCATATAAAAGCGGTGCAATTTCATTTTTGCCATTGTCGTCACCAAAGGCGGTTAAATCTTGCGCCACTAAAATAAGCTCTTTTACGCCTTGTTGTGCTAAAAATTCGGCTTCCTCAACTACGTCTTGCAAGCCTCTGCTTCGAAGAGGCCCGCGTATAAGCGGAATGGCGCAATAATGGCAACAATTGTTACAACCCTCGCTTATTTTTAAATAAGCATAATGCTGAGGCGTTGAAATTATGCGTTTGCCGCCAAGGGGAAAAGCCGTTTTTGCGCCATAACTCTGCAAGGGACATTCGTTTTCAAGCCTGTTTAACAAAGTGCAAATATCGCCGCTTGATCCAATGCCAAAAACCGCATCAACTTCGGGAATTTCTTTTATAATTTCGCTTTGATAGCGTTGGGCAAGGCAACCTGTAACAACAATTTTTAAAGTTTTGTTTTGCGCTTTAAAGCTTGCGGCATATAAAATATTATCAATGGCTTCTTGTTTTGCGCTTTCAATAAAACCGCATGTGTTAATTATTATAATATCCGCTTGTTCAAGGTGCGCAGTAGTTGTGTGGCCGGCTTTAATTAAGCTGTGGCACATAACGTCGGCATCAACTTGGTTTTTGGGGCACCCAAGGGATATAAGCGCAATTATCATATTAATCTCCATTCTACGTACAGCACAAATAGTTTTGAAAATCTCCATACAGAATGGAGATTAATTGGCGTGTGCGTAGCACCGCCGTTTTAATAATTGTTAGCGTGATTTTTCACGCTATACTCCGTTTCGTTTGCGTTTTTTACAAACGCTATTCCTCATAAAACTCATCAAATTCTAAATTTTCGCTAACTTGTTTTAATGCCTCTTTAATTTCTGTGTATGAAAAACCACGGCGCATTAAGGCTGCAATAACTTTTTGTTGCCCGCCTGCTTGTAATTTTGAAAGATATTTTTTTTCAATTACATTCAAACAAGCGTTGCTGTTTTGTGCATCATTTTGAAAAATAGCATCTTGCGCCAACTGTTTATCTATTCCTTTTTGGCGTAAAGCCATTATAATTTCAGCGGTGCTTTTATTTTTTTTAATTAGGTATGCGGTATAATCGTTTGCAAATTTTACATCATCAATTAAATCAAGGCGGTGCATTTCGCAAACGGCTGCAGTGGCGGTGTCTTTATCAAACACCTTGCACAGTTTAGCGCATAATTCGCCGCTTGCATATGCACGTATTGAAAGATAATTTAGTGCTTTGTCTTTAGCTTTTCGCAAATCGCTACATGCAACAATAGCTTTAAATTCCTCGCTTGTGTAATGCTCGTTTTCTTTAACAGCGTAGCGCAATAGGGTTTCTTCATCAATCGAGCATAAAAAGCCCTGGCTTGTAAATAGCGAATAGCGCCCACGTTTTGTGGGCTTAATTTGTGTTATTTGCAAAGTTACACCCTTAATCTTCCACCATAATATCTATATTGGCGCTTTTTTTACGTTTTGGTGCGGTATTTTGCTCTGTTGTTTGGGCAGGCGTTACATCATCTATTGCGCCTGTACGCTTTTTAGCGTCGGCTTTTTTACCGGCATAAAGGCTTGCTGCACTTTCACGCACAAGTTTTTCAACTTCAATAAAAAGCTCGGGGTTATCTTGAAGATATGCTTTAACATTATCTCGCCCTTGGCCTAGCCTTGTTTCGCCATAGCTAAACCATGCGCCGCTTCTTTGTATAATTTCAAGCTTAACGGCAAGGTCTAGCAATTCGCCCGCCTTTGAAATACCCTCGCCAAACATTATATCAAATTCAGCCTCTTTAAAAGGGGGTGCAACCTTGTTTTTTACAACTTTTGCCCTTGTGCGGTTGCCTATAAATGCGCCTGCGGTATCTTTCAAGCTTTCAATTCGGCGCACATCTATGCGAACGGAAGAGTAATATTTAAGCGCACGGCCGCCTGTTGTAACTTCGGGGTTGCCATACATAACGCCGATTTTTTCACGTAATTGGTTAATGAAAATTGCAACGGTGCCTGTTTTACCGATAACACCCGTTAATTTACGCAAGGCTTGGCTCATCAAACGCGCTTGCATGCCAACGTGTGAATCGCCCATTTCGCCCTCAATTTCAGCACGTGGAACCATTGCGGCAACGCTATCTATAACAATTGCATCAAGCGCACCGCTGCGCACAAGTGCCTCGCAAATTTCCATTGCTTGCTCGCCTGTGTCGGGTTGGCTTACAATTAAGCTATCAATATCAACGCCAAGCGCTTTGGCATAAACCGGGTCTAGCGCATGCTCAACGTCTACAAAGGCAACCTCGCCGCCCGCCTTTTGCGCCTCGGCAATGCAGTGTAGGGCAAGTGTGGTTTTGCCGCTGCTTTCAGGGCCGTAAATTTCAACAACACGGCCGCGCGGCAAACCGCCTATACCAAGCGCTAAATCAAGCGATAAACTACCCGTAGATATAGCTTCAACATTCATTGCGGTTTTTTGGCCAAGTTTCATAACTGCGCCTTTGCCAAATTGTTTTTCTATTTGGGCAAGTGCCGTTTCAAGGGCATCTTTTTTACCCTCGCCACCCTTTTTTGTTGGTGTAGGAATATCTTTTTTCTTTTCAGCCATAATTTTACTCCTTAAATTATATAATAATGTATATTAAAATTATAAATTGATTGTTGTACAATAAATAGGACAGCTTAAGTTTTATTTGTTGGCACGGCATAGGTTATAGTGTGTAAATAAATAAAACTCGGGGATTATTTGTTTGAATATTTGAAGGTTGCCATTCGCCAATGGCGAGCTTAAACATTTTTGTTTCTCGCAAGGGGGCGATTTAATTGGCGTGCCATGCACATGCCAATTTATATTAGCCTACGGCTAATATAAATAACCT
>CAYJGM010000012.1:0-32633 GCA_964369495.1 uncultured Bacteroides sp.
ATGCAAAAGAGATAATTGACATGGATGTTGTGCAATATGCAGGGCAATTTGGGCTGAATGTTACACAATACTATATTTTTGAAACAGACGAAAACGGCAACAACCATAAACTATTGGCTGTTATTGACGACAATTTCTTTTGGGGCGAAAGCGAGGCTTATGAGGTAGCATATATTACAGATTACGAGCAAATATTTAATGCCTACGGCTATGAATACCCAATAGATGTAATGAATTTGTATTTTACACAAGAAGAACTTGAAAACATGAGCCATTATATTACCGAAGATGCAAAAGAAGTTTATTTTATTAGAGATCTTTGGGGCGGCACAATAAGAGTTTACGAAAATTATATAGACCAAAACATGGAGTATGCACGCGGTGAGTTATTGCACGAAACAAGCTCAGATGTGCTGTATCTTGGTTGTAGTTCTGATAATGTTGAAGATTATATTTTGTATACAGATGTGCAAATTGTAACAGAGCCGTTTTTGGGTTACGAGGTGGTATATTACCCAGGTATTAGCCACCCCGATACACGTTTGTTTGTAGGCGGATATGCAAGAACAATGAAGCAAATTAATTGATAAGTTTATCACATGTGTTTAGCTTGTTGTAACTCATCACAATTGCGTTAAATTTATAAATTTCTGAGGTGTAATATGAAAGATACTACCAGCTATAAATGCCCAAGTTGCGGCGGTTCGCTGGCTTTTTCACCAATTAAACAAAAAATGGTGTGTGATTATTGCGCATCGTCGTTTAACCCCGATATTTTTAAAAACGAGGGTAAAAACATAGCGCAAAACGAATGGGGTAAAATAGAAGAAGATATGAAAGCATACAATTGCACTTCATGTGCAGCGCAGCTTATATCTGAAAAATTAAGCCTTATTACACTTTGCCCATATTGTGGAAACAATTCAATTTTAGAGCATAAATTTGCAGGCACGCTTCGCCCTGATTATATTATACCTTTTGAAATAACAAAAGACGAAGCACTTAAAGAACTAGAAAAACACTATAAAAAACATAGATTGCTTTTAAAGCCGGGTTTTGTTAAAAACAGTAAAGTGCAAGAAGTTATTGGCATGTATGTGCCTTTTTGGCTATATAGTGGCGATGTGTTGGTGGATGGAGATTTTTTTGTAATGCATAAGGGCAATGGATTTGTAAAGATAAAAACCAACGCAAACATTGCACTTGATAATATCGCTGTAGATGGCTCGCAAAAAATGCCCAATAATTATATGGATTCAATAGAACCATACGATTTTTTATACATGAAGGAATTTTCAGGGGCGTATATCACAGGTTTTTTAGCCGAAAAATTTGATGTTAATGAAAATGATAGCAGCATAAGAGCACAAAATAGGGCAAGTAATACTGCTATTCATGCAATAGAGTGTAGCTTTTCAAATTATCCACAACAAAACGATTTACAATTGGAAATGAATAAATCGAAATTCGCATTTACACCTTATTACGCTTCGGCAGGCGATACAAGAAAAACTTTTGATTTAAAGCCAAAATATGCGTTAGCACCCGTTTGGCTAATCTCAACAATTGCTAATAATAAAAGATATTTGTATGCGGTAAATGCACAAACAGGAAAAACAGCAGGGGATTTACCTGCCTCGATTTTAAAAAGGTTTTTGCTGGCGGCAATTTTAGTTCCCTTAACTGTTTTGGCATTAATTATTAATTTATTCCTTGGCCTTTTAACAGCTATACTTTCTTTTGTTTTTATATTTGAACCGTTTAAAAAAACAAAAGAGAAATCATTTGCGATTGGTAATATAAATTATAATAAAACAAAAATTTCAGAGCCAACAGAAATTATTAATATATCTAAAAGTATGTTTGATATTGCTAAAAAGCGTAGAAAACAAGAAGAAAAGAACAAAGAGTTGGCGTTGTAGAGGATACACAATAAATTTAATATCTCACAATACGGCAGAATTTACCTTGTTTAATGAAATAAAATTGTATTATTAATACAAAAAAACCTTTAAAGTTTCAAACTTTAAAGGTTTTTTTAAAAATAATTTTTTCGTTGTTATGTTGTGCCGCAAGGCGGTTGGCACAGAATATAAAGTAATGAAAAATTCAATAGCTTATGGATATTGCAATATAAGTTAAATTCAAGTTGCTATACAATTGTAATCTGTTTTGTTTTTATACTTCAAACGGATCATCAGTTTTATCTTGCCATTGTAATAAGCGTTTGTATAAATCTTCTTTTATTTTTTTGTATTCTTCTTTTTGCGCCAAATTGTTCATTTCATAATGGTCGTCTTCAAGATTATATAGTTCTTCAACATCATCTTTTGTTTTAATTAACTTATAGTCTTTATAGCACAAAACCCTCGCAATTATATCTTCGCCATAACCGTGCCCGTGGGTTTCGCTCATTATATCTTCGCGCCAATTCATGTTCTCGCCTTTTACAAGCGGTAAAATACTTGTGCCATGTACTGCGTTTTTAGTAAATTTTAAGCCTGCGGCATCAAGCAATGTAACGGGAAAATCCACTGTAGAAATAAATTCGTCGCGTACTTGCCCACCTTTGATAACACCCGGCCAATTAATTGCAAAAGGTATTCTTAAAACTTCCTCTGACATATAAGAACCTTTATCAAAATGCCCGCCGTGGCTTGCAAGGCCGTCGCCATGGTCGGTTGTCCAAATTATCATGGTGTTTTCCATTAAACCAAGCTCTTTTAATTTGTCTATAATTTTTCCGCCTGCAGCATCTACCATTGTTTGGTGTGCAAATGCGTGCCTTATAATATTTTCCCATTCACTCCATGGCATTGGCGAGGGCTGAATTATTATATCATCTTCGCTAAGTGGAACATTTCGTTCTCTAAAATAAGTTTGTGGTTTGTTTTCAAGCTTATCTGCAAAACTGCCATATGGCTCTATTTGAAAATCAGGGTACATATCTAAATATTCTTGCGTGGGGAAATGTGGTTGATGTGGGCCCCAAAAATCTACTCTCAAGGAGAAAGGTTTGCCTGTTTTATTAGCTGCAAGTTCTTCTAGTTTATCGCATGCAAGGTTTGCTAAAAAGAAGCTTTCGTGTGTATCGCTTGGGGTTGTTGTAACGCCTACGGCGTGCTCACCGCACCAACTGTCTTGGCATTTATAATCAGCGCCCGGCTCAAGGCCGCTCCAATCGCCTCTTTCGCAAATATCGGATATATAAAATGATTTTGAAATTTTATGAACTGCCTGTGGTAAATTTCTTTTTTGCAGATAATCCTTATATTCCGGTTTTGTATATGGGTTAGAGTAATCTGTATAAGAAAAACCTTCACAACCATGTTCATTTGCGGCCCCCGGGCCTGCGTGCCACTTGCCGTAATAGAAATTATCATAGCCGTTTTGCGTTAGAGTGTTAAGGTATACTTCGTGTGTATATTCAGGGTCGGTATAATTGTGATATTGCTTGTGTGTGTGGGGGAATAAACCTGTAAGCATGGTTCTTCTTGTTGGCCCGCAAAGTGGTGAAGCACAATATGCATTTGTGAATTTTGCGCCATCTTGTGCTAATTTATCAAAATTTGGGGTAATGGGCCTGTTTTCTTTATTCCACCACCAACGGTAATATGCTTGGTGGTCGTTTTGAATGAAAATAATATTTGGTTTTTGTTGCATGATAACATCTTCTTTCTATTTCTATTTTAATATAATTTCGGTTAAATTTACCTTGCCTGTACATATTTTGTATAAGGTTTACCTGCTGCGGCAACACCACCGGCGGTTCTTTTACGCGAACTGTACATCATAATTGCAACACATGCAAGATATGGAATTGTTTGAACAAATTCTGTTGGTATTGGGTTATTTGGCAAAGTTTGCATGTAAATTTGCACTGCACTAAAAAAACCAAAGAAAATTGCTGAACCAAAAGCGCCAAGTGGCGTCCAGTTGCCCATAATAACAGCTGCCATAGCAAGATAACCTCTGCCGGCAATCATACCCTCTTGAAATAAATTCATTTGCCCAATAGAGAGGGTTGCGCCACCAAGCCCACCTAAAGCGCCCGATAAAAGCACACAAGCGTAACGCACTTTATGCACATTAATTCCGGCGGTTTCAGCAGCTTTTGGGTGCTCGCCAACCATTGTTATATGTAGGCCAAACGATGTTTTCTTAAAAAGATAAAGCATAATTATCAAAACAACGAAGCAAAGATAAACCAGCGGTGATAAATCTGATAAAATGCCTCCGATAATAGGCACATTTTCAAGTATAGGAGTTTTAGAAATATTTTCAACTTGTGCGCTACTACCTTGTTGGCCAAAAATTGCTTTTGTGCCTATGCCCGAAAGGCCTGTGGCAAGTAGAATAAGTGCCATTGAACTAACAGATTGATTGCCACCGAAAGTTATGCAAACAACAGCATGAACAGCAGATATTAAAACCCCTGTAAAAATGGCAAATATAACGCCGATAAAAGCAGAACCTGTTAGGTAAGTGCCAACAACCGCAGCAAAAGCACTTGCTGTCATTATTCCCTCAAGGCCTATGTTTATAACGCCCGAACGTTCTGAAAGCACGCCGCCCATCGCGGTAAAAGCTATAGAGGTACCGCTTCTAAGTGTGGCGGTTAACAGATATACAATTGCAGAAAGCATATGTAATTCTTCCTTTCATACTAAACTAATTAATACGCATAAAATTTAGCTTTTAGCTGTTTGCGCTTGCGCATTTGTAATTTTATTTTTTGTATTGTTCTTTTTTGTAATATAATACCTAATAAAAAATTCGGCACACAAAAATACAATAATAAAGCCTTGCACCATATCAACTACATTTCGCGAAACGCCTGCGCTTGTTTGCATTAATAATGAACCTGTGCGCATAGCAGCCAAAAGTAACGAAGATAAAATTATAAGTAATGGATTATTGTGAGCAATAAGTGCAACGGGAATACCGTTAAAGCCATAACCTACAGCTGCACCAACAACTATTTTGTTAAGTGTGCCTGTAAGTTCAACGCCACCTGCAAGCCCGGCTAACCCACCGCTTATAACAAGCGCTAAAAACATGTTTTTTTCAACGTTTATGCCCGCCCATTTTGAAGAAATCGGGTTAATTCCAACCGCTCTCATTTCGTAGCCTGTTGTAGTTTTAAAAAGCAAGAAAAATATTAAACAGGCTGCTAATACAGCGATTATGTAGCCAAGGTTAAGAACATTGGGCGGTGGCATAATATTGGGCAGTTCTGCCGTTGTTTGTATAGGGTTTGTTGCCGAGGCAACCCCGTCGGCTTTCATGGGGCCAAGCACAAAATATTGCGAAACACTGCTTGCAACATAATTAAACATAATTGTTCCTATAACAACATTTACATTAAATTTTTGTTTTAAAAAAGCCGGGATGAATGCCCATGCCATACCACCTAATATCGCAGCAATAAGCGTTACCGGTATATGTAAAACAGATGGTAAAAAATCTATATAAATTCCGGCAACAGCCGCACAAAGCATGCCCGCAATAAGTTGTCCTTCTGCACCTATATTGAAAACGCCGCATTTAAAAGCAAGTGCAACAGCAAGGCCTGTAAGCATAATGGGCACAGAAGTTGTTAATGTGTTTGTGAAAGCCGCAGTTGTGCCAAAGGCACCTTTTATCAAAGCCGAGTATGCTGCAATAGGGTCGTACCCAAAAGCAAGCATTACTATGCCGCCAACAATTACAGCTAAAAATAGCGCGAAAGTTGTAATAAATATATCTAATAAAATCTTGTTGATATTTTCTTTTTTTAAATTCATGAATTCACCTTCTCTTTGCCAACATTTGTAATGCCAAGCATCATAGCACCTATTTCTTGCCTGTTAGTATTATTGGCGTCTACAATATCAATTATTTTGCCTTCGTGTAAAACCATGATTCTATCGCTCATAGCAAGAATTTCATCAAGTTCAAATGAAATTAATAGTACAGCTTTGCCTTCGTTTCGTTTTTCGTAAAGTGTCTTGTGAACAAATTCTTCTGCGCCAACATCAAGCCCACGCGTGGGCTGTACGGCAATAAGTAAGTCAGGGTTGTTATTTGCCTCTCTTGCAATAATAACTTTTTGTTGGTTGCCACCCGATAATGTTTGTGCCGCTACGGTTGTATCAGGGCATCTAACATCGAAATCTTGTTTTAATTTCAATGAATTAGCTAATACTTCTTTAGCATTAACAATAAATTTGCCCTTTTTAAATTTTTGAAGATGATGCTGGCCTAAAATCATATTATCTTTTATACTGTAATCTAAAACAAGGCCTTGTTTATGCCTGTCTTCCGGTATGCAGGCAATGCCGCTGTCTTTTCTTTGGCGCACCGTTAAATCTTTAATATCTTTACCCATATATTTAACAGTACCACTTGTAGGTTGTGTTATTCCGAAAATAATTTCAACCAATTCCTGCTGACCATTGCCGTCAATTCCGGCAACGCCAAGAATTTCACCGCTACATAATTCAAAGTTAATATTATTCAATTTTTTTAATCCGGGTGTTTTTACATATTCAATATCTTTAACAGACAAAACGGTGTTTTTTTCAAGCACAGGGCGTTCTTTTCTTCCTAAATCAACATTTCTGCCCACCATCATTCTGGTAATTTCTTCAATTGAAGTTTCATTCGTGTTTTTAGTACCAACAACTTTTCCAAGGCGTATTACGGTTATTTCATCAGAAATTCTGAACACTTCTTCAAGTTTATGGCTAATAAAAATTATTGTTTTGTTGTTTTGTTTTAGTTTTAACAGAATATTGCAAAATTCATCGATTTCTTGCGGTGTTAAAACTGCGGTAGGTTCATCAAAAATTAATATTTCTGCCTTTCTGTAAAGCACTTTTATAATTTCAACACGCTGTTGCTCATTAACAGAAAGCTCGGATATTTTCCTCGTGGGGTCTATACTAAGGCCGTATAAATCTGAAAGTTCTTTAATTTCTTTTTCTGCATCTTTCATATTTACCCAAAATGCATTGCCGGGTTCATCACCCGCAATAATATTTTGTGCAACCGTAAGTTTCGGCACCAACATAAAATGTTGGTGAACCATGCCAATTTTACTTTTTATGCTATCTTTAGAGTTGTGAAAATTCACAGGTTTGCCCTTGATATAAATTTGGCCTTCAGTGGGCCTATAAAGGCCAAAGATTATATTCATAAGTGTGGATTTCCCAGCACCGTTTTCACCGGCAAGTGTGTGAATACTACCCTCATTAACAGCAAATGAAATATTGTCGTTTGCTATAACGCCCGGAAATTTTTTTGTGATATTTTTTAATTCCAGAATATTTGCCATAGGTTTGCACCCCTTTGCCTTTTATTTTTGCAAAACATAATTTAAAGAAAGGCGCTTTATGATATGTTGTTTTATTATAAAACCACTAATAATCATAAAGCGCCTTTTACTTAATAAATTTAAATTATCCTTCGTATGTGTAAGAATATGCGTTATATTCTTCTTCTGTTCCGGGAACATCAATTTCGCCTGAAATAATTTTTGCTGTTAAATCTTCAATAACTGCCATGTTGTCATCGCCTACTAAAGTTAATAGTGCATCGTTGTCTGTGAACAATAAAACAACGCCGCTTTCTGCAACACCTAATGAAGATGTATCACTAGCAAAAACACCTGTTTCCTGGTAATTTCTTAAAATCGATAAAATAGCTTCGTCAACAGGTTTTACAACCGAAGCAATAATTTTTTCATAGCTTGCATCAAACTGGCCGTTAGCTGCTCCAAAAGAATAGTAACCGTCGCCTGCTTCTTCAGCTGCTTGGAATACACCTAGGTTACACGCGCCTGCATAGCAACCTACAAAATCGGCACCTTGTGTATACATTGCATTTGCATGCTCGTATCCAAGGTTTGTGTCAGCGTAGCTGTTAGTGAATGAAATAAGTACTTCAGCATCTGGATTAACTGTGTTTGCTCCTGCTGTATAACCATATTGATATCTTAGTTGTAAAGGTTCGGCAACTGCCAAAACTGCACCTATTTTATTGTTTTGTGTTAATAAGCCGCCCAATGCTCCTGCAAGGAAAGCTGCTTCGTCTTCTCTATATTCAAAAGACATTATATTTTCAGGGGCATCTGCTAAATATTCTGCTGTGTATAAAAACTTAATGTCAGGGTATTCTTGTGCAACTTCAAGCATGCCGTCGGCATATTCGCTTGTTGATACCAAAACAAAGTTTACGCCTTGCTGAATAAGTGTTCTAAACGCATTTGCAGTTTCAGCAACGTCTGCAATTTCAAGTGCATAATGTGGAATACCTAATTGGTCTTCAGCTTTTTGAAGGCCTGCTAAAACATCATCGGAATAGCTTCCTGTACCAAAAGTATAAGCTATCATTCCTGTAACAATATCAGAAGGTGCTGCTTCTGTTTCTTGCTCTGTTGTCTCTTCAGTTGTTTCCTCGGTTGGTTGTTCTGCTGGTTGTTCTTCCGTTTGTTCTGCCGGTTGTGAACACGCCGCTAGGGTAAAAAGCATTGTTAATGTAAGTAGAAGTGCTAATAGTTTTTTCATCATTTTTTTAATTCCTTTCAAGTTGTTTACGTTTTTTAAACGGTATATAATTAAGTTTAATAAATTAAACAAAATTACTCTTTAGAATATTCCAATGATATTATTTGTTCGATTTGAATTATCTGTGAATGTGAAAGATGTATTTTGCCTTTAACTAATGAAATTATGCCTGATTTTGAAAAAGACAAAAGTTTGCGGTTAATGGTTTTAACGCTTATACCACCAATTTCATCGGCGATTTGTTGCCTTGTTTTTTTAATTACAATTTTTTTTGAAAGAAAATGTTCTGTGGTTTTGGAATATGACAAAAGAAAGTGTAAAATTCTAATTTCGTTGTCCATGCCCTCAAGGGTGCGTTTCTTTCTTAGTTCGTGCAAAAGAGTGGTTATAATACTTTTTGTACGCTCTTTTAATAATAAATCATCGTTATATATCCAGTTTATGTAATCTACCGCACTTAATTGTAATATTTTACAATTAGTAAGTGCAATTATGCTTGCGGAGTATACTTGCAAATCGGCAAGAACAGCGGTATCACCAACAATATCTCCTTTAGAGAAAACTGTTTTAACAAAATAATTTTGCCCTGTTGTTTCATAAAAAGGTGATACTTTACCGCTTAAAATCACGCATACTTTGTTTGCATTTGCATCCTCTTTAAATAAAAAATCATTAGCATTTATTGTTTTTATTTTATATTTAATGTTTTCGGGGAACTTGCAAAATAACTTTTCAAAACGTAACAATTGCTCGCTTTTTTCTTTTGTTATGTTTAAAGAATATTTAATATCATCAATTATTTGCATGTAAGCTAGATCACCCCATGTTAAAACTTGAACAATAAATTATATTGCTTTCAAGATTTTCATCTACATTATACGACATTTCACAATGAAAAAAAAGGACATTTGTCTTTTATTGTTAAAGTTTATAATATTAATAAAATTGTTTGTAGAAAAACCGTAATAATTTGTAGAAATATCTTAAATAATAGCATTATTTTCACAAAATTGTATTAAAATTTAATTTTCTTTCATTCAATATTACCTATTTTTATTAGAAAAAGAAAAAATAATAAACTATTTGAACTTATTTATGATAAAAATCAATAATAAATCAAATTATATTGTTAAAATAAATTATAGTTTTTTCAAATATTAATGTGCAAAAGATACAAATAATCATTTTATCATTGTAAAATACATAACATTTTGATATTATAATTAAAAAAAAGGAGGCACTAATATGACATCAAGGCAAAGGGCAACAGCAGTACTAAATAGGCAAACGCCAGACAGATGCCCTGTTGATTTTTGGGCAGTTGATGAAGTGATTGAAAGACTTCTACAATATTTTAATATTAAAACAGAGGATGAACTACTAGACAAACTAGAAATAGATTTTCAATTTATTTCACCGGATGAAACAGTAAAAAACATTGAATTAATAGATGGCACATATTATGATAAAATGGGTGTACACAGAAAAAAGGTAAAAAACGAATTTTGCACTTATGAAGAATATGCTTCAAGCCCGCTTGGGTATGTTGAGAGCGTAGAAGATTTCGAAAGCTATAATGCATGGCCAAATACAGATAATTACGATTGGAAAAATTTTGCGAATAAAATTGGAAATCGGCATGAAAAGCGTATGATTAAACTTCACATGGGAGGTGTTTATGAAATTGCATGGGCACTGCGCGGATATGAACAATTCATGGTAGATATGGTATGCGATCCTGAAATTGCACATTATATAATGGATAAAATTTGCACATATTGGTGCAATTATTTTGAAAAAGCTATGGAGTCTGCCGGCGATCTTATAGATGTAGTATATACTTATGACGATATTGCGATGCAAAATGGGCTTTTAATGTCGAAAGATATGCTTGAGGAGTTTATTTTCCCTTATCATAGAAAAATCAATGCAGTTATAAAAAAATATAATAAACCGATAATATTTCACTCTTGCGGTTCTGTTCGTCCTGTTATTGAACAATTAAAAAACTTACCCATTGATGTTTTAAACCCTTTGCAACCCCTTGCAGCAGATATGGATTTCAAAGAGATAAAAGCACAATACGGCAACGAGCTTTTGTTTCATGGGGGAATATGCATACAAGATATTTTACCAAACGGCACACCGGACGATGTAAAAAATGCGGTGAAAAACGCAATTTCAACATTGGGTGCCGATGGTGGATATATAATGACATCGGCGCACTATATTCAAAATGATACACCAACACAAAACATAATTGCATTATACGATTTAGATTTGAGATGATTTAATGTTACAGCAAACAATCAAAAGCACTATAATAAATATACTCAAACATAAGTGGCAAATGTTTTATGCTTAAAACTTAGAATTATAAGCCTTTTTGCAAATATGCTTTTCGATATAGAAATTTTAAAAACCGTTGAAAATATATAATTTTCAACGGTTTTTTGTATAGTAAACCCACTTGCTATAAGTTAAAAAAACAATAAAATTATTTAAAAGTTTATAGCCGTAATAAGAAGTATTAAACTAATATTTAATAATAAAAACTCATGCTCTAATTAAGGTGTTTTTACTTGCTTTAATTATCTTTTTGTGCTAACATAATATCATAACTTTACGCAAAAATTTTTGCTGAATTAAAGGAGTTCATTTTATGGATATTGTAATAAAAACTGATAAACTCACTAAAAATTATGGAAAAAATCGCGGTATAACTGATGTGGATTTAACTATATACAAGGGCGAAATTTTTGGTTTTATCGGCCCTAATGGTGCTGGCAAATCTACAACTATACGCACCTTGCTTGGTTTGGTATTTAAAACAAGTGGCGAAGCAGAAATTTTTGGGCTCGACTGCGAAAAAAACAGCGAAAAAATACTTCAAGAAATTGGATATTTACCGAGTGAAGTTTTTTATTATGACAATATGAAAGCGATTGATTTATTAAATTATTCAGCAAGTTTTTATAAAAAAGATTGCAGGCAAAAAATTCGCGATTTAGCTGAAGTTTTAGAGCTTGATTTAAACAAAAAAATTGAAGATATGAGCCTTGGTAACAAGAAAAAAGTAGGCATAATTCAAGGGCTTTTACACAGCCCAAAACTAATTATACTCGATGAGCCTACAAGTGGGCTTGATCCGCTAATGCAAAAAAGATTTTTTGATTTAATTAAAAAAGAAAATGAAAATGGTGCAACAGTATTGTTTTCTTCACATATTCTTACAGAAGTGCAAAAAATATGCGATAGGGTTGCAATAATTAAAGATGGTAAAATTTTACAAGTTCAAAAAGTGCATGAAATTTTTGAAGATTCTTACAAGCAAATAACATTCGCATCTACCGATGATATTACTCAAATTAATCTTGAGGGTGTTACAAATTTTAAAAATCAAGACAACAATATAAGCTTTGTATTTAAGGGAGATATAAATAAATTACTTTCACAGCTAACGCAGTATAATATTTCTAATATCGATATACAAGATCCCGATTTAGAAGATATATTTATGCATTTTTATTCATAAGTGGGGTGTAATAATGAATATCTTACTTTTTGAATTAAAATCTTTGAGCAAATCTATGCTTATATGGGGCTTTAGCCTTTGTATAACTTTAGTTTTATTCGTTGAAGGCTTTTATCCAGCTTTTAGTGATAATTCCGATGTTATATCGCAAATGATACAAGGGTTTCCGCCTGAACTTATGTCTGGTTTTGGTATGGATTTAGAAACTATATTTAGCTATGAAGGTTTCTTCGTTTTTACTTATATGTATACTTCTATAATAGGCTCAATAATGGCCACATCTTATGCAGTAGCTGTTTTTGGTAAAGAAAAAAGGCTAAAAACTTCTGATTTTATTTTTACAAAACCGGCTGCAAGACCAAAAATTTTCTGCGCAAAACTAACCGCCGTTGTATTAGCAATAATACTATCTAATGTTTTTTATGTAGCATTTAGTGTTTACTTTTTTTATGATAATAATATCACCGAGTTTGCTGTTTTATCTTCAGTTTCTTCAATGTTTACACAGTTCTTTTTTGCAAGTATGGGTATTTTTATAGTAGCTTTTTTAAAAAAAGTTAGAAGTGTTGGTGGCATAGCTACCCTTGTCGGTTTTACAGCCTTTATATCCACAGCCTTAGTGGATATTATAGATAAAGAATTCATGGTTTTTTTAGCACCTTTTAAATATTTTAATCCTGATGCACTATTTACCGATGGCTCTTATTCAATGCATTTAGTTATTTTTTCTGTTGGTTTTTGTATTGTTAGTTTAATTTATTCATACTATATATATACAAAAAAAGACATACATTCAGTATAAAGGAGGGTGTTTTTTATGTTAAAAAAAGAAATAAAAACGGGATTAAAACCTTTTATTTATTGGATGCTATTATTAGTTCTTTTCATTGTGTCGGGCATATCGAAATATTCAGGAGTGAAAACTACTGAAACGGCTGATTTACTTGAATTTTTAGAGAGTTTTCCTAACATCGTTCTTGCTGTTTTTGGTATGCCACATGGCATTGACTTAACTACTCTTTCAGGATATTATGAAGTTTTAACCGGATATTTAATTATAGTAATTTGCCTTTATGCTATTTATTGTGCAGTTTCTGCTGTTACAACTGAAAGCATTGATAAAACCTATGAGTTTATTTTTACAAAGCCCATTTCAAGAACTAAAATATTATCAATAAAACTATTAAATGGCTTTTTGTATACTACTTTATTTTGTGTGTTTAATTATCTTATTACTGTACTTTGTATTCCACTTGCAAACGATACTGCAGATATTAGTTTTCAAATAATGAGCTTTTCTATAACTTCCTATGTTTTAGCTTTAGCTTTTTTTGCAGTATCTGTTTTAATCTCAGTATTACTTAAAAAATCATCGTTGGCTTCGATTATTGCAAACAGCTTATTCGTCGTTACTTATTTTATGAAAATAGTGTCAGACAGTGTGGATGAACCTGAAAAAATTCGACTACTTTCGCCACTTAGATTTTTTCCGTATCAAGATGTTTTAGACGAAACAATAAATGTTTTTTATATAATACTATGTTTAATAATTATTATAGCAGCCCTTTTATTTGCATTTAAGAGTTATAAAAGAAAAGATTTAATCTAAAAAACCTAACTTTATTTGCGATATTTATAATTAACTTTTGAAAAAATTAATTCAAAGAAAATATTGCTTGCAGTTACTTACATTGCCTTAATGATTATAATATCAGTAATTACTCTATAACATCTAGTATTAATGAGGGTTGTATTATGAAAATAAAGAAACACTACACTTGTGCATTACTTTTGTCGATGGATTTGTTAGGCGGCAAGTGGAAAATGAGAATTTTGTGGCATGTTTTACATGGCGATAATAGGTTTTCTTTGTTGCAAAAAGGCATTGCGGATATAACTCATAAAATGCTTGTAACACAATTAAAAGAACTTGAGCAAAGCAATATATTGGTGCGAACCGTTATTACAGAAAAACCATTGAATATTGAGTATTCTTTATCAAGTGAGTATAAAAAATTAATTCCGTTAGTGGAGGGATTTTGTGATTTTTCAAAAGAATATGCAAAAGAAAATGCCATAACCTTAGAAGATACATAGGTACAAAAAAGTACGTTATTGCCTAAACTGCTCTCAATTGGATATAATAAAAGTATATTAAAAGGAGGCAGTTGAAATGAATTATCCAAGAGCATTTTCTCATATAGGTTTGTCTGTGCCTAATTTAGAACAGGCAGTAAAGTTTTACAGTGAAGTTATGGGTTGGTATATAGTTATGCAGCCATCTGTAATTAAGGAAGAAAACACATCTGCAATAGGAATTATGTGCGAAGAAGTATTTGGCAAAGGGCATGGAGATTTCAAAATTGCACACATGGTTACATCTAATGCAATAGGAATAGAGCTGTTTGAATTTGAGCACAATGATAAGCAAAAACAACCATTCGAGTTTAAAAATACAGGCCTTTTCCATTTTTCTGTGCAAGACCCTGACATTGAAGGGCTTATAGAAAAAATTGTAAAACACGGCGGCAAACAGCGTATGCCAATTAAAGAATATTACCCAAATGAAAAACCTTACAAAATGTGCTATGTAGAAGATCCGTTTGGAATTGTCTTTGAAATTTACACGCACAGTTATGAGGTGACATACTCTAAAGGCGCATATTAATTAATATAAACGCACAGGCGGTGTGAGGGTTCACACCGCCTGTGCGTTTATATTTGCTATTTATTACTTCATGCATTCTAAACTATCGTTTTCCAAAAGCCCTCTTGCAAGTCGCAGTTATCTCTTGGTAGCGGCTGTTGGTTTTTTATAGTTAATTCAATATAAAAAGATTGCTGCTATCACCATTATTATAGTATATTACAACATTTTAAAATCGACATGGTTGTAATAGGGATATTAGGATACAAAATGGCGAAAGATGTGCTTGTAAGCAAAAGCCTCGATAAACAAAAAATGTTAGCAAAGAGGATAAGGTTAATAAATTATTCACTTTATGAATAGAGGAAATTTACAGCGTTTTCGATGCGAGAAAAATAATCCGTGTATGTATCTCCGGCAGTTATGGTACCAACAATAACATTTCCAATGGCTTTTTGCATATAAGTATGCTTTCCATCGTAATATATTGCGCCGTTTTTTCCTAATGTTAAAATTATTTTAGCGTTAGGAAATTTTTTTTTCATATAATGTAAAAAATCATCAGGATTATTTTTGCCTGAAATTTCATATGCTTCTATTTCATTTAAAATAAAAATATCAACTATATCTAAAGGCAGTTGTAGGCATTGTTCATTCATGGGCGATGGGTTTAATATAATATCGGCACCTTTTTGTTTGCATTTTAGCATCATTTTTCTTATCATTGATGTTTCGTTTTGAAAAAGAACAATATCGCCTTTTTTTATAGTAGATGGTTAAGTTAATATTCTTGTACAACATATCTTGCTTTGCAAAAAGACTACCATTCATATAATAATATTAATTGCAACAAATAAAAAACACATCACGAAAAAATTACACAAAATCGTGAAATTTTTTACAATTATATGTGATATAATAAATATAAAGAAAGGAGGATTTAATTAAACAGTGAAAACAATTATATTCGATTTAGATGGCACCATTTATCAAAATACAGTATTTCATAAAGATTATATTCGCTTTATGCTTGAAAATACTGCTTTAGAAAATTGGGAAGATGATCTAATTCATTTAACAGAAAAAATATTTTCCGGTGAAGAGTTAACTATGAACTGTTTTTATAAGCTTGAAAATATTGATGCAAAAAACCCTAAAGAATTTATATCGCGTTTAAATAAAAATATTTGTTTGAATTTAAGCACGGATGATGCATACAATGCAAAAGATATAATTTATTTAGGAGATGCATGGTCTGTTATTACTTTGATTGGTGTTTCTTTGGGCCTGCTTTCAAACGAAAGAGCAGATATTTTATTTCGACGTATTAGGTTGAAAATGGAAGTAGATGGAATGAGGGGGAATGAAATTTTAAAAGAGAATATTATAAAACTAAACGATAAATACAATATTTTACTTATGAGCAATTCTTATGAGGAAACCGTAAGGGAATTTTTAAGGCAATTAAATTATGAAAATGTCTTCTCGAAAATTTGCACAGCAGCAAAAAAACCATTTAATATGATAAAAAATTTAAATAATCTTGATGAAAACATTTTGAAAAATTCAACAGATATTATTTCTATCGGAGATCATTCGTTTAATGATTTGATGCCGATTTCAAAATTAGGGGGAGCAACTGTTTGGATTAACCCATATAAGAATATTAATCGTCCGAAATGTGATGTTGAGCTAAGTTCTCCCGATGATTTAGCCCAATACTTAAAAACATTATTATAATTATGTATTTTATACAACTTAGGAGGAAATTTATATGAAAACCAAAAAAATTATAGCATTATTGCTAAGCGTTTGTATGTTATTCTTGTTAATGTCTGCTTGTTCAAGCCAAACACAAGCCAATTCAAGTGAAAATTCAGTTTCTCAAGCACAAGATGACATGGAGCAAGATGCAACAGAAAAAATAGAAATAATTTATTGGCATACTTATACAGATCAACATGAACAAGCTTTATTAACAATAGTTGATGGCTTTAATTCATCACAAAATTTATACACGCTTGTGCCACAACAACAACCATACAGCGAGTTCGATAGCAAATTATTACAGGCAGTACGAAATGAAACAGGGCCCGATATTGTTAATATGTTCCCATCTGATGCAATAAACTATATTAACGAGGGCTATTTGGTAGATTTTTCAAAGTTTATCAATGATGAAGAAATCGGCATACCGAATTTTGCCGAAAATGTTCCAGAGGGTGTTTATCAAGAAATAACACAATGGGGCGAAGAAAGTATATATATTTTCCCGTGGACAATTGTTGGCGAAGTGCTATTTTACAATAAAACAATGTTCGATAAATACGAACTTAGCGCACCCACAACATGGACAGATGTTGAAAATTACAGCAAAATAATTCTGCAAAACGAGGGTATTCCGGGCTTTGGAACCGACTCTGCAACCGATACGTATCAGTGTTTAATTATGCAAGCCGGTAGCGGATATATTGATGCTGAAAATATGAAAATAGATATTGATGAAACAATAGGAAAAGAAAAATTAAACTGGTTTGCAAATGGTGTAAAAGATGGCTATTTCCGTTTAGTTGGTGAAGATTTTTATTTCTCTAACCCGTTTGGAAGCCAAGCAGTAGCCTCTTACATTGGTTCAAGTGCCGGCGCAAGTTATGTTTTTGCGGCAGTTGGTGATGCTTTTGAGGTTGGTTGCGTGCCAATACCGCAAGAGGGTGATGAAAAATATATTTCTCAATGGGGAAATAATTTTGTTTGCTTTAGCACAACCGATGAACGAGCACAAGGCGCATATGAGTTTATTAAATATGCAACCTCAAAAGACATAGTAGCAGATTGGGCTATTGCTTTTGGCAGCATACCTGTTTTTACAGACGCAATAGAAACTGATAAATACCAAGAGTTTGTAAGTTCAAGCATTGTAATTCAAGCGTTAGAACAACAAATACAATATGTTGGCATGCTTCCAAGTGTGCCCGGATCAAATAACGTGAGAACTGAAATCGACAAATTAATTCAAAATGTTGCACTAGATGTAATGGACGCAGACTCAGCATATGCGGAATTTATAGCAAATGCTCAAAGTGCACTTGATGGTTAATTTTAAGTAATATATAGTTATAACACAGCGGCATAGTAAATAATTTTACAGTGCTGCTTTGTTATAATTTTTTCAAAAAAGGAAAGGAAAAAACATGCCTAAAGTTATAGTTTTTTGCATAGATGCGCTCTGTTCAACAGACATTGAAAAAATGAAATTAATGCCAAATTTCAGTAAAATTTTAAGTAATGGTTGTGTTGTAAAAAAAGTATTGCCTGTTTTCCCTGCGCTTACATATACTTGCCATACTTCAATTTTAACAGGAACTTTTGCAAAAAAGCATGGCATTATTCACAATGAAAAATTAAGCAGAGGCGCAAAAAGCGGTGCTGATTGGTTTACAATGAAAAGCGATGTAAAGGATAAAACTTTGCTTGATGTAGCTAAAGAAAATAACCTTTCAACCTGTTCGCTAAGTTGGCCTGTATCTGCGGGTGCAAATTATGATATGAATATGCCTATGATAGTTCCTTATAATTATCATGGTTATGAACCTGAAAAATGGTTAGCGAAAACGGCCACAGAAAACCTTATGCAAAAATATTTCAAAAAACATGGGCGGTTTTTAAAAGGGCGCGACAGAAGTATCGATTTATTCACTATGGCATTAGCGCTTGATATATTAGAAGATTTCAAGCAGCCGGATATCATGCTTGTTAAAATGTGCGATTTAGATTCTGCAAGACACACATATGGGGTTTATAGCGAAAAGGCATATGAACAATTGCGAAAACACGATGAAGAATTAGGCGCGATTATGGATTGCATAGAAAAAAACGGTAACACACATAACACTAATTTTGTTGTGGTAGGCGACCACGGGCAAACCGATATTAATGATATATTTTTAATAAACAATTTGCTAAAACAACATGGCTTTATAAAAACAGACGAAAGCGGTAATGTTATTTCCTACGATGCGTTTTGCCATTCTACAGGTTTAGCAGCCTTTGTTGAAATAAGTGAGCCAAAAAACAATGATTTAAAAGAACGTGTATATTTATTTTTGAAATCGCTTGAAAACGAAAAAGATATTAAATTAAATTTAATATTAAATGAACAACAAGCAAAGGAAAAGTTTGGAATATCAGGGCCATTTGATTTTGTTATTGAAAGTGAATTGCCTATTGCTTTTGGCGAAAGCACAAAAGGAGATGAACTATGGGCAAACCTTATTCCAGGCGATAAAAAAAGCGGTTTGGCAACACATGGCGGTAGCCCTTCAAGAGAAGAAGTTACAACTTTTATTGCAAGCGGCCCAAGCGTTAAACCCAATATAATTATTGAAAGTTGCAATATGGTAGATTTAGCGCCAACTATGGCGCAAATGTTAGGTTTTAAAATGCAAAATATTGACGGAAAAGCATTGAGTACTATATTAAAGTAAGATATTTTCGTATAAAAATGTGCGCTTTTTTATAAGGAGTAATAAAATTATGCAAATTAAAATAGAAAATGTTACTAAACGTTTTGGTTCAACGGTTGCAGTAGATAACCTTAGCACAACCATAGAAAGCGGAAAATTAGTAGCGTTGTTAGGGCCTTCCGGATGTGGAAAAACAACCACATTAAATATGCTTTCGGGAATTTTACCTGTAAGCGAGGGTAAAATATTTTTTGATAGCAAAGATGTTACGTCTTTGCCCCCGGAAAAGCGTGGAATAGGTTTAGTGTTTCAAAATTATGCGCTGTATCCACATATGACAGTTATGCAAAATATTTGCTTTCCGTTAGAAATAAAGGGATTATCAAAAGCAAAGCGAATTAGCCGTGCAAATGAACTAGCTCAGCTTGTTCACATAACAGCATTGTTAGATAGAAAACCCGCTGAATTATCCGGTGGCCAGCAACAACGTGTTGCAATTGCAAGAGCACTTGCAAAACAGCCAAATGTATTATTGCTAGATGAGCCTTTATCAAATTTAGATGTTAAATTACGCGTTGAAATGCGTGAAGAAATTAGAAGAATACAAAGGCAAGCTAATATAACAACTATTTTTGTAACGCATGATCAAGAAGAAGCCAGCAGTATTGCCGATGAAGTTTTACTTTTAAAAAATGGTGTTTTACAACAACAAAATTGTGCCCGTAAAATATATGATCAACCTTCAAATTTGTTTGTTGCCGATTTTTTGGGTTCACCTGCAATTAATAAATTAAACGGTGTTATTAAAAACAAAAAAATAGTGCTTGATAATAATATTGTAATTGAAAAATTATTTAATGATGCAGCATTACATGAGGGTAAAGAAATTGTGCTTGCTATTCGGGCTGAAAGTATTATTGTTGATGAGGAGAATTTCCTTTTTACATCAGTGGTTAATGAACGTTATTCTTTAGGTAAAGATGAATTTATGAGTTTAAGTATTGGCGAAAAACAACAAATGCGTGCATTTATTTCAAGCGATGTTGAAATTAATCAAAGCGATAAATTGCCAATTAATTTTAAACCAAAAGGCGTGTTTTTATTTGATGCTATAACGGGTGAACGCTATGTTTAAAATACAAAATAAAACCATAGATAATTACAATACCGGTAAATTTAAAATTAAAAATTTAATTGAACCGGCACTTTATTTAACCCCTTTTTTATTGGGTTTAATTGTATTTGTGATATACCCGTTTATAAATGTTTTGCTTATGTCGTTTAAAGAAGATTTTGTTATTTTAACAGATGAGTATTCATCTTTAGGTTTTGAAAATTACATATTAATTTTTAATGATAAAAATTTCTTAAACGGCCTGAAAAACACTGCATTATATGCGTTGTTTGTTGTTCCGATTTCAACTGTTTTGTCTTTAATATTTGCAACTATTTTAAATTTAAATATTAAATTTAAAGCTTTGTTCCAAACAGCTTATTTTTTGCCGATGGTCACAAGTGTAACCGCTGTTGGTTTAGTTTGGAAATGGATGTTTAATTTCGATTATGGGCTTATAAATTATTTTCTTTCGTTAATTAATATTGATAGAATAAATTGGCTTAACGATCCACATTATAATTTAGCGGCATTAATATTATACGGCATTTGGAATATGCTTCCTATCACAATAATATTGCTTCTTTCCGGTTTTCAATATATAAACCCACAATATTATACAGCTGCCCGTGTTGATGGTGCTAAATTTTTAAGAATTTTCTTTCGAATAACTCTTCCTCTTTTAGCACCCACCATTGGCCTAACCATGGTAATTAATACTGTTACAGCCTCAAAAGTATTTGCAGAATTATTTCCGCTTTTTAACGGAAAACCAGGTTCGGCTTATTCACTTTATACGGTTGTTTATTATTTATATGATATGTTTTATAAACAATGGGAATTAGGAAAAGCAGCAGCAAGTGCAGTTGCTTTGTTTGTAATTGTAATGACCTTTACCGTTATTCAATTATACGTTCAACGTAAATGGAAAAATTATTGAGGTGGCAAATGAAAACAATTAAAAATTTCTTTATGTATTTTACGATTTTATTTGGTGCAATTATAATGATATTACCATTTTTTTGGATGATAGTATCTTCGTTAAAATCAGCATCTGAGGTTAATTCAATTCCACCTACTTTTTGGCCGAAAAACCCCGTTTTTGAAAATTATATATACGCATTTGATAAAGCCCCGTTTGCAATATATTTTATGAATTCAACCATTGTCACAATTTGTAGCGTTGGTATAACAATGTTTACAACTATTTTAGCTTCATTTGCGTTTTCACGGTTGAAATTTCCGGGAAGAGATGTTTTATTTGCATGTTTGCTTTCGCTTATGATGATACCCTTTGAAATGCTGATTATTACAAATTACTCTACAATTATATCTCTTGGATTAGAAGATACATTAATAGCGCTCATAATTCCGTTCACTTCCAGTATTTTTTATACATATATACTGCGTAATTTCTTTTTATCAATACCTGATAATCTATATTATTCAGCAAGAGTAGACGGTTCGGGAAATTGGAGATATTTATGGCGCATTATGGTGCCTATTGCAAAGCCATCGTTAATTACCATAGCGCTTTTAAACGCTATAATATGCTGGAACTCTTTTCTTTGGCCTGTTATAGCTACAAATAGCACAAATTCCCGAACTTTGCCATTTGGCCTATATGCTTTTATGACATCAAGCGGAATACGATATGAACGCTTAATGGCCGGCGCAACCATTGTGGTTTTGCCAATGATAATTCTCTTTATTTTTTGCAGAAAACATATAGTGACAGGTGTATCACAGGGTGGAATAAAAGGATAAAATCATTTTTTACGAAAGGAGCGTATTGTGAAATTTTAATTTTTATTAAGTTTACAATACAATAAAATTGCTTATGGCTATTGTTGAATTAGATTTTTTATGCCACGCGGATTTTTCAGGTAGGCTTAGAAAAACAAAAGAAAATGTGGGCTTTTGTGCATTTGCCGCGCAAATAGATGAATTGCGGCAAAAAAACCCTAGCGCAACACTTTTGCTTGATGCAGGCGATGCGTTCAGCGTTAATTTTTGGGGCGGAAAACCTGTTGTAGGGGCACTTAATTTGTTAGAAACAGATGTACTTACACTTGGAAACCATGAATTTGACAGAGGTGAAAACTTTTTAGAAAGTTGTATTAATGAATGTGATTTTCCTGTGCTTTGCGCAAATATAAAGAAAAAACGAAATAGCGAGCCTGTTTTAGGAACATTACCTTATATTATTATTGAAAAGCAAGGTGTAAAAATTGGGGTTTTGGGCTTAACTACAGAATACACACCATATATGGTTGAAAAATCGGCGTTTGAACCATTTGAAGTTACAAACGCTGTATCAGCGGCAAAACAATATATTCCTATAATGCGCCAACAAGGAGCAAAAATTATAGTTGCGCTTACTCATTTCCCGTTTTATTTCACGCCCGATAATAATATTTCGGGAGAACTTGCCGATTTTTTATCAGAAATTCCTCAAATTGATATTTGTATCGGTGGGCATATTCCGGGCGATTATGCGCAAATAGTTAGCAATACTTGTGTGCTTAAGGCAGGTTTTGCGGGAGCAAGCATTGGCCATGCCGGCATAACTTTTGATACAAGCACAAACACAATAATTGATAAAAAATGCAATATTGTGCTAACAAAACCAAACGCTGTATGTGATGAAAAAATAAGCGAATATGTAAATGGTGTTATAGCGCCATTTGAAGAATATTTTAGCGCACCACTTGCAATTGCAAACGAATATTGGAGTATTAAACTTGCTGTTGAAACTAAAGCAGGGGATTTCTTTGCAGATTGTATGCGAGATGCATTTAAAACACAAATTGGATATATGAATGCTACAAGTTGCGGGGGGTTTATAGAACCGGGCGAGGTTACCCGTGAAACATTAATGAATGTTGTTGGTTTTAACGATCCTATTTTTACAGGCGTTATTACAGGCAAACAATTGTATAATTTAATAGAAACAGTATATGAACCCAACCGTTTTGGAAACAATGCAGCATTGCTTTTTTCGGGCTTTATATTAAAAATAGACCACAATAAAAATTATCCAAACAAAACGCAACAAATAACTTTGGAAGATGGAACACCAATAAACCCAAACGAAGAATATACTATTGCAACAAGTGCTTATATGGCCTCAGGCGGTAACGACACCGGTAGCATAGCAAATAAAATAAAATGGAAAAAAACCGATATGTATTTTTATGATGCTGTTTTCAATTATGCAAAAAAAATTAAAGTATTGAATGTTAAGCAATACCCAAGAATTATTGCGCAGGGGCATCCTGAAAATGATAATTCGCCGTTTTAATTTGTTAAATCAATTATAATTAAAAATAACCTTATTTAATTGAATTTGTTTTTTTATTATTTACATCATAGTTAAAACCAATTATAATAATATAATGTAAAGCAAATTTTTAATAAGAATGAGGTATATATTTGAAAAATAATTATTATTTACTAACAAATTTACTCAATGAAGAGGAAACACGTGTTGTAAACAGTATTGTTTCACATATAGAAAAAAATTCAGGTAAAGTTGGAATACAGCAAATTGCAAATGAAAATTTTGTATCAACTGCATTTATAATCAAATTATGTAAACGTCTTGGGTTTAGTGGTTATAGTGAACTTTATTATATTCTATCGCAAAACAGCAATAAAAATACAAATGAAGATAACGATAACATGTTACAAAAGCTTATAGATAATTATGACGATAGCCAAATTCAAACGTTTTGTGAAATACTGAAAAAATATAATGAACATAAAATTTTTGTAGTTGGTTCAGGTTTTGCCAATTTAGTTTCAGATTATATTGTTATGCGTTTAGCTGTGTGTGGGTTTATGGTTTTTAATCAAGTGCATTTTTATGATTTAATGCTGTTTCGAAAGAGCAGTAAAGGCCAAATTCATACAAATATTACACCCTCTGTTATTATTGCAATATCTCAAAGCGGTGAAACCGAATCAATTATCAATAATGTTTCACATGCGCGTAAAAATGGATACAAAGTTATTTCGTTTTCTCGTCGCCCGGATTCAACACTTGCTAAATTATCGGATGTTACATTTATTATTGATAGTTCAAATCAAACATTGGTAAGCGAAATTCCAAATAATTTTTTTGGGAAAGTTATTTTAGCGTTTGAACAGTTAATGGGTGTCTTTTTTGAATAAATTGAATGGCGATTAAATTTACTTGTGAAATAGTAATACAATAGACAGTGTGGCTCCGTGTTTTTTGACACGGAGATTTTTGTATAGTAAAACCACTCGTTTAGATGCAATAGTAAAATAAAGATAGACACATAGAAAACCACCATGCGGCTACCTTTTTCTTATGCTAATATAAAACAAGAGGTGTGAAAAATGAAAAAAGTACAAAAAGCCTATTTGAACAAACGATAGAAGATTTTAAAACTAAATATCAACGAATAAGGCCGGCAACACTCAGGGATAACGGCAAGATAGAAAGGCAAAATAAAATAGATGAGCGTAGATTTTATTGCAAGATGAAGATGTACAACTTGGAAAATGGCAGAAAACAATTTTAATAATACAACAAAAAATTAAAAAACAAACCGAAAATATGCCTGAAATTAAAAAAATTAACGTGGCAATGGCACAATGCTTAAAGGTTATGTAAAAAAAATCGCCGAAAAATCCCTCTGTGTTCCTCATCTACGGCTCGTCATTCCGGGGGCTTTTTTGAAGCAAACCTTTAGCTTTATGTTATTTTGAAGTAAAGTGTCACTTATCATTGACAATTGTATAAAATTCAAGATTATTGGGTTAACGTGTAATTGACAAAAATACAAATTATTGATAAAATTATGGTGTTAAATTATCAATTAAGGAGGGTAAAATGTATTACAGTTTTGTTATATTGAAACCCGACGCATTAAAAAGAAATTTAGTGTCTTTAGTGATGCATAGATTTAAAAATGCAGGAATTAACATTGAGCATTTCACGCATACACTAATTGATGAAAATTTAATTTTCGAGCACTATAGTGAAGTTATTGAAAAGCTTGGAGAAAGCTTTAAACTTAGAGCAAAAAAGAGTTTTGTAGGGGAATGTGTTATACCTGTAATTATTGCAAGTGAAGATGAAAATATAATTGCAAATGTAAGAAAGCTAATTGGTAACACAGACCCCTCAAAAGCTGATAAAGGTACAATAAGAGGCGATTTTGCAAACGATAATTTCGAGGCATCTGTTAAAGAAGAGCGATGCCGTAATAATATTATTCATGCGAGCGATAGCATTGAATCATACACAAAAGAAGTTGCGCTGTGGTTTGGCAAAGATATTGCGCAAAAATACAGTTATAACAATTAGCTAAGCGTTAAAAAATACAGCAAACTAAGCCACATCTGTTTTATTGAAATATTATGCGGTGATATATTGTTGCGAGGATAATAGAAAGGAAAAAAATGAAGCGAAAATTGCAAAATATTCACCAAAAGCATAAGTGGATAAAATATGTATATGTAATCTGTGCGTTTACTGTGGTAGCATTTTATTATGGTGCAAGAAATTTAACAGATGTAAACTTTATTGTTACAAACGGAGATTTTCAAACGTATAATGTTCTTAACAGGTTTTTGCACGGGCAAATACCTTATGTTGATTTCGCAAACTATTTAGGGGGAGCACCTTTAATTACGCTTACACCATTTTTGTTGTTCAATAACAATTTTCTGGTATCTTTGTTTGCAACAAATTTTGTTAGCGTGCTGTTTTTTATGCTTTTTGTGTGGCTTTTAACTTATATCTTTGTTAAAAATTACTGGGTTGCAAGTATAGTGGCTTTGGCTATGCCTGTTTTAAACTCATCAAAATTGCTTTTAACTTTTGTTCCTTATTACGGTTATTATGTAACATTGTATTTAGATTTGCTTATGTATCCGGGCAACTCAATTCGAATACTTCGGTTAGGTTTAGTACTTATATTAGCAATTGTGCTTTTAATTTATATTAAGAAAAAACCAAATGAAAAGTTACAAGAAAGCGTTAATTCAAAACGCTTTCTAGCTGTGTGCGCATATATAGTAGGCTTTTGCATTGTATGGAGCAACGACTTTGGAATTTCGGTTATTGTTAGTTCAACATTTCTTGTGTTTTGCTTTTTGTTAAATAATTGCATATTTGCAAAAATGTTTGGGTTTTTCAAGCTTTTTGAAAAATTTGCTGTGTGGGTGCTTTTTGTCGTTTTAGGCGTGTTTTCCGGCGTATTACTTATAACAAGAGGCCACCCGCTTGCTTGGATTAAAGATACTGTTCAAATAGGCAGTTGGCAATACTGGTTTTTTACCTCGGAAGAGCAAGAAAAAATAACAAATTTTACACAGTTTTTTACTGCTAACGGTGATTCTACGCACGAGAGTATTATATTTCATTTAGTGATTTTCGCGCTGTTTTTTGTTTGGTTTTTTTTCTCACTAATAAAAAATAAATTAAGTAATTATACAATAGTGTACATGTTTATAGCGCTAAGCATAGTTGTTGCGTGTTTAGCTTATATGTATGGCAGCGGCGGCTTTCATTTTGGAGAGGGCATTTTTGGGCTGCTAATATTCACTGTGGCGGCGCTGCTTATAAAATTAATAATGCATATATTTTTAAAATATGTACCTAAGATAAAAAACATGAATAGTGTACGGCTAATTAATGCAATGTGCGCTATATGTATATTAATTTTCTTAATTCCTATAAGCATAAGCGCACACATTGAGTTTACGAAAAGAACTTCAATTGATGTTCAAAATAGCGATTATATAGCCGAGCTCAACGGGGCTACCTATTATGCATTTGCACTTAGGGAAATGGAAGAAATTGTGGGCGATAATAAAATTTTTTCAACTTATTCCTCTGCTTTAGATTTAATGCTTGGGCAATTTCAGCCAACCGGCTCAGATTATATAATTCATGCGCTTGGTGAAGAAGTTAGTACACAATATTTAAACGAGTTTAAAAACGGGGAATATCCTTATGTGCAAACTACTAATTTTAAAACTTGGATATGGGAACATCCAACTTCTTTCGTGCAAAAAAACAGCTGGCCTTTTTACCGTGAACTGTATGAAAACTATTCGATACAGGGCTATTATGCTGATTGGATTTTATGGGAAAGAAATGAAAGCGGAATAAAAAATATAGCCGAGGCAAACAATGAAATTGAAGTTGTGAAAATAGACGAGCAAAATGTTATTATAAGAATTGAAAGTGATACTGAATTTGAAAATGCAATTGCAAGCGTAAATATAAGCTATGAAACAAGCAGAAATTTATCGTGGTTCACACTCCAAACATTTAAAATAACAACATATGTGAGAAATTCAAGTTTTGAAGAACATTTCAAAGGCTATTTTATGCCAAATGAAGCAGAAAACAGGCAAATTATGGTGCCGCTCGAAAATGGTAAAGCTGAAATCACAATATTTTCACTGCCCAGAGAGGGAACTGTTCTAAATGTAAAAGATGCAAGCGTTTCACAAAACGTGCACTATATAAATCATACTGAGGATGGCGTTGTTTTGTTTGATTAAGCAAAAAAACAAATAATGCACTCTGAATGTAGCAAACAAAAGTGTAAAATTTGCAGGACTTTTGGACAAAAAGCGGTATGAAAAAACTTATGAGGTGGGGGTATATTTGACTGTAGAGTAGGAAAGTTTTAACTATAGAAAAGCCTAGTGTTTACCGGGCCTATAAATTACGAATAATGCTATATGGGGCTGTCGCAAATAATTTTCATCATTTGCGACAGCCCCATATGAATATTGTAAAAAGTTAATACTGTATATTAAATTTTTTAATAACCTAACTGTTAACTCCTCCAACATAATGGTGTATGACTAATTCGTTGAATTAAAATATAAGCACACAAACAGAGCCTTTTGATGAATATGATATACCCTCGAATTTTTGTAAATAATTGGGATAAACCCGAAGAATTGCAATCAGTGGAATGTTACTCCGTGTGTGTATAAATGTTTTATTATTTGTTGACGAAATCGGGCTTTTGATGATATAATATTCATGAAAATAACCCCCGTTTTGATACATGTTTTTGTAGTAAAAAAACATTATATCATTTTAGAATCTGTTTCTTTTTTTACTTGTCATCTATCAATTGTGATAAATTTTTTTTGGGATATTAAGAATTAGAAATTAATGTTTAATATATTATAAACTAACGATTTCAAAATGCAAGAGTGGGTTAATATGGTTGCAAAAACATCAAAATCATGGTACAATATTTATTATGTGTATACTTGTTGTTTATTATTTTAATAGTAAAATATAGGTTAAAACAGTTTAGTTATGTTAGTAAATATTATAACATAACGTAATTTCTACTAAACAAAAAAAAGGAATAATTTTATGTGTAATTATTATAATGAAGAATATTATAAATGCTATCTCGGTGATGTTGAGTATAGTAATACGGACATTTGGAAACCAATGTTTGATGGGATAGCAGATAAAATTGTTTCAATACATTCTCCAAGAAGTGTATTGGAAATTGGTTGTGCATGGGGATATTTAGTATCTGCTTTGCGTGAACGTGGTGTTGAAGCGTATGGTATAGATATTTCTGAATATGCTATTTCAAATGTGCCAGAAGAACATAAAGAGTTTGTTAATGCTCAATCTGCAGCAGATGATCTTCCAGCACACTTCCCTAAGAGATATGATATGGTTATATCTATAGAGATGATTGAGCATATTTATGAGGAAGTTGCATTGGACGTTATAGCTAAAATGTGTGAATATAGTGATACAATTATTCTTACTTCTTCTTCAAATGATTACACAGAAAAAACTCATTTCAATGTTCAACAACCGGAATATTGGGTTAAGAAATTTGCAGAACATGGGTTTTATAATAACCCTTATAATAGGCCTACATATATTACAAAAGATAGCTTCTTTTTTTATAAAACAGAAAATGTTAGTAGGGTTGTGGAGGATTATGAAAGGAATATAAAATTGTTGCTTTCAAAAAATGATGGGTTTTCTGAAGAAGTGCATACACTACATGTAAAATTAGCTGATGAACAAGTTTACACAAGAACTTTTGTAGAAAAAAATAGTGAACTTCAAAAAGAATATCAAAAATTGCAAAATGAAAACAATAATCGAGCTTTGCATGAAGCTCAATTACAAAATGTGCACGATTCAATTGTGAATTCTACTTCATGGAGGATAACTCATCCATTACGTGTAATTATAAATAAAATAAAAGGTAATAAGTCAAACGATTTAAATTTGCATGAAAAAACCAACAGCATTACAAACAATATTAATCAAAACTATAATAGCGAAAATAGTGCTTTAAAAGAAAATACTGTAGATGATTTGATAGAGAACTATATGCATAAATTTCATCAACCGATCAGCACTATTTCTGATATTAACAAATCGGAAAGAAGATTGAATTTCGTAACAGATAGTATAGAGCCACACAGTTTACTTGGTGGAGTTGCTACTGCACTAATTATCGTATCTAAATTTGCCAATAAAACCAATATGCCGTTGCGTATTATTACACGAACTACAGCGGTGAATCCACTTGACTATTTTAATATAATGAAAGTGTTGAGCGTTAAGCCAGCAAATAATATTGAATTTTATTCAGATTTTGACAGAAACAGTAGTAATGCGGTAGTGAATAAACTGCCAATTCATGAAAATGATTTTTTTGTGGCTACTAGTTGGTGGAGTGCTGCAGCAATAATAAAAACAAGCCTAAGAAAGAGATTTTTCTATATTTTACAAGAAGTAGAAACGTATTTTTACCCTTATGGAGATCAGCATTATTTTACATCAAAAATAATGAAAAATCCGAATATTGATTTTATTGTAAACAGTGAATATCTTTGGAATTATTTTAAGAATACAGAGCCTAACATCATTGCCAATGGGGTTTATTTTACTCCAGCATTTTCTCATATGAAAAATGCAAAAATTAACTTTGAGAAAAAATCAGGTAAGTATAAACTGTTTTTTTATGCAAGAGAAAGCAATCCAAGAAATTTGTTTTATACAGGTATTTCTATTTTAAATAATGCTATACTGCAAGGTGTTTTAAACACTGAAGAATGGGAAATTTGCTTTGCAGGGCAGTCGGTACCGGATTTTGTTTTTTGCGATAATAGTAAACCAACTGTTTTAGGATTAATGGATTGGAAAGTTTATCGCGAGTTTTTACAAACTGTTGATTTAGCGTTATGCTTAATGTATACACCGCACCCTAGTTACCCGCCTTTTGATGTAGCGATTAATGGCGGTGTGGTTTTAACAAATAAACATCAAAATAAAGAGTTTTTTAATGAGTCTGATAATATTATTACTAGTGAATTAGACAATGAATGTATGATGGAGAATTTAGAGAGTGCAATAACCTTAGCAAAAAATTACAGCCAACGAAAAATAAATTTTGAAAAGAATAAGATACCAGAAAACTGGGATTTAGTGTTAGAAAAAACTTTGAAAAAAATGGAAGACTGCTTATGATAAATTTGCCAAGAATTAAAGGATACAATTCCGCACCTTGGAATATTTCTATAGCTGATAGATTATATGAAATTAAAACAGCAAAAAAAAATAATAAAAAAATTGCAATTTTAATATACAATGAAGCTGATACTTCGACTTTTAGATATAGATGTTATAATATTTATCAATCTACAAAAAGAAGCGAAGTTTGGCAAGCTGTATACTTCTTTTTCGAAGAATTAGCTATTGTTGAAAATTTCCTCAATGATATAAATAAAATTATTATAGTTAGAATGAAATGGACAGTTAAGTTAGATAATTTTATTACTCTTGCTAAAAGCCGTAAAATAAGTGTTTTATTTGATATTGATGATAGAGTATTTGACACCAAATATCTAAATGTTGTGACTAATACGCTTGCTATTGAAATAGAAAATGAATCAGCATATGATTTTTGGTTTGCATACATCTCTCGTATTGAGCTAACAGCTAGCTTGTGTGATGGATTTATAGTAACAAATAATTTTTTGGGAAAAGCGCTTTCAGAAAAATTCCAAAAACCTTATTCTGTGATCCCAAATTTTTTGAACGAAGAGCAAATTAGTGTTTCTAATAAGCTATGCGCCCAGAAAAAAGCAAATATGGGAAATTTAAAAAATAAATTATTTTCTTTAGGATACTTTAGCGGAACACCATCACATATTAATGATTTTTTAATTGTTTATAAAGAAATAATGGAGTTATTACACAAATATGATGATATAAGATTAGATGTTGTGGGTTTTATGGAATTTCCTGTTGAAATTCAACCATTAATTAAAACAGGAAGAGTTACTTTTACTCATTTGGTTGATTTTGTAGAACTTCAAAGGTTGATTGCTCAAGTAGATGTTAATATAGTTCCATTAGTGAGGAATGATTTTACAAATTGCAAATCGGAATTGAAATTTTTTGAAGCAGCCATAGTAGATACTATTACAGTTGCAACACCCACATATACTTATAAAAATTCAATTGAGCATGGAGTAACAGGTTATTTATGCAACCAAGGAGAATGGTATGGATGTATTGAAAATATTTATAAAAATAAGTTTGAAAACATAACAGATTATACCAAACAATATGTAATACATAAATATTTTGGTGATGAAGTTAAAAAGCAAATTGAAGAAGCATACAATTTAAATATTTAATCCGAACTGGATTAGTAAAATATTTATGTCTAATCAGCTTGATGATGTAGCGGCAATAGGCGCAAAGGTTTATCACCTAAATTGCACAAGTAACTACTATGCAATCGGAATTACATGTTTAAATAAACGTGGTAGTATTTCAAATAGCGTTTTGAACAAGGAATCGGAGTATGTACAGGGAGTCTAATTCATACTTAATATTCAGTGAGCACAAAATATTATTTCTTTGAAAATGTACTGTGATTGATTGAACTATTGTTTTTTCGGCACATATGGGAAGATGCGGCTACAATATCTCAAAAATCATCGTCTGATTGTTTATTCAAACTTACTCACCTCATGCAGATTAAACAGTCATCTTCATGAAATTGACGTGCAGTGCACTGTAATGGCTGAGCAGATTGTTGAAAAATTTGCTAAACAAAACGGTGTTGATGAACGGTTAAAAGCAGAAAACCAGATGCTCTGGATAGGCTACATGAACACCTTTAGGGAACAGGCGCAAGAAATTGTGAATAACGAAATAATCTATAGATAATAATTTAAAGCCGCTACATTAAATTTTGTAGCGGCTTTAAATTCGGTTAATTTTGGGTTGCATTTGGTACAAATTCGAGCTTTATTG